>CAUZJR010000081.1:0-15658 GCA_963580005.1 Planctomycetota bacterium | reverse complement strand
ACGACGTGCTGGCCACGATGTACCACCAGCTCGGCGTCCCGACCGATCGAGTGCATTACGACGAAGGCCGCCCGGTCCCGGTCCTCTACAGCGGCAAGCCGATTGACGAGCTGCTTTGAATCCCTCGGCAGCAAACAGGGTGGGGGTTCGGCTCGGTTCCCGGACGACTGCCTGGAGGGGTGTGATGCGAGTTCTGCGGTCGGTGTTGTTCGTGGTTGGATAGAAAGAGTAGATGCTGACGATTCTCGGTCGTCCTCAGCGAGCTTTCTGCGACGGCGTCTCACGCCGCAGTTTTCTTCGTCTCGGTAGCGTCGGATTGAGCGGTGGGTTCGGTGGACTTTCGCTTGCGCGTTGCCTCGAGGCAAACGCTGCATCTGCCGATGGGACATCGCAGAATTCCGTCATCATGATCTACCTCCCCGGCGGTTTGACACAGTCCGATACGTTTGACATGAAACCGGACGCGCCGCGTGAAGTCCGCGGATCCTTCCAGCCGATAGGCACCACCGTGCCTGGGCTGAGTATCTGCGAGCTCCTGCCACGGATGGCGCAGACGATGCACAAGGTCGCATTGCTGCGTACTGTCGTGGGATTCAAAGACCGGCACGAGTCCTTTCAGTGCTACACGGGTCGGCCGGGTGGTCGTCCCGGAGACGGGGACCCGCCAGGCGGGTGGCCGACGCTCGGTTCGGTCGTCTCGAAGATGCTGGGGCCCCGCACGTACGGAATACCACCGTATGTGGATGTCGGCCCTCCGACAGCAAAACCCGCGTACATGAACCGGGGGCAGCATGACGGAGTTTCTCGTAGTTCGTGGCCGGGATTCTTGGGACTCGCTCACACGCCCTTTCACCTCGAGGGTCAGGGGAAAGGGGACCTAGTTCTCAATGGCGTCTCGTTGGATCGGATGTACCACCGCCGGGCGTTGCTCCATTCAATTGATCGGCTTCGGCGTCACATCGACCATCGCGGGATGATGGATGGCATCGACGCTTTCCAACAGCAGGCAATGGGCATCTTGACGTCCAGCAAATTGGCGGACGCGATGGATCTGTCGCGTGAAGATCCCCGAGTTGTCCAACGCTACGGCCAGGCGAAACCGACTCGTCGGCAATACGAGGCGGCTCCCAAGAGTCCTCAACACCTGCTGCTGGCGAGGCGTTTGGTCGAGGCGGGCGTTCGGATCGTCACAGTCGCCTTCGGTGCATGGGATTGGCATGGTGATCGCGGCGAGACACTTGAACGGATGGCTCGCGAGCATCTTCCGGATCTTGACCATGGTCTGTCCACATTGATCGAAGATCTCGATCAGCGTGGCATGCTGGACCATACGACCGTCGTCGTCTGGGGAGAGATGGGCCGCACTCCGCGGATCAACGCCAAGGGCGGTCGCGATCATTGGCCCGCCGTATCCTCCGCGCTGCTTATCGGCGGTGGCCTGAAACAGGGAGTGGTTGTTGGTGCGACGGACCGCTTCGCCGCGAAGCCCAAGGACCGCCCGGTCCATGTCCAGGACGTGTTTGCCACGCTCTACCACAATCTGGGGATCGACGTGCAGACGGCAACGGTCGCCGATCTTTCCGGGCGGCCCCACTATCTCGTGGACGGCGACGCTGCTCCCATACAGGAATTGGTCGGTTGAGTGCCACGGTGGGCACCCCGTCCGCCACCCACTGGTTGCGTCCCCTGCATGCCCCTGAACGTACATCCGAAGCGTTCTACATCGACGGTGCGAAACGTCGGGCGCCGTAACCTGGAGTTGTGTCTCGGAAATGTCGCGATCAAATCAGATCGCCCGAATCGGAACAGCTACGCGGTGCCTCATCATCATCCCGTGCAGTTAGCGACGAGCGGCCTGCTTTGGTGGAACCGTTGATTGTGGCTTGAACAAACGCAGACAACAGCAGCCACCTGGAGCATGGACCCTACGAGCCGTACCTACGCGCCATCGTTGACAGGGTTTGGCGTGGATGTGTCGAGATTGTTCTTGGCCACGGCCGCTAGGGGAGCGACTCAGCCCCGGGCTCGCGGTCCCCACGGGGCCGCATCAACGGTGATGCCCGGCAAGACGTCCTTGGGGGCCGAAGGGCTTCCTGGACCAGAGCAATATCGGCGTCGGTCGACAACAGGTGTCGCCACGCGTCCTTCTTCTGGTTGTTGTTCCAACTGATGATCTTCAGCATGCCGCCATCCATCGTCATGGCAAGACTCGGCAATACGCCAATCGTATCCGGCCAGCCCGGATCAGCCCGGATCAGCCCGGATCAGCCCGGATCAGCCCGGATCAGCCCTCATAGCTCAGAGGGTACGGCGCCGGTTTGCATATTGCTTCCAAGAGCCTCCGCAAACGGTCCGAAGACCAACCGTGGAGGTGGAGTGGCAGGGAATCCCGACAACACCAGTGCGGATTTCGTCATCTCCCCTGCACCCCCGCCCGATGCCGGAGGGCGTGGTTCGGATCTGGCCGGTTGAACGCCAGGGCTGTGATGAAGAGACTGGGGAAGAGCGCGTTGCCCTCGGATTCTCTGTGGCATGACAGGAGATCAGGAACAGTGGGACATTGGTTCTGGAAAACGGTCTGTCTGGCAACGAAAGACCTGCGTCAACACCTCCCTCCACGTTTCCATGCGCAGCGCCTTCCCCGAAATCGCAGTTTTCCTCGAGGGTCAGGTGGGACGCGTTCGGAATCATGATCGGCGTGAATATGACGTGTCGCTGTTTTGCGATTTCTGCGACATGTTGTCTGAACGTATCGTTTTCAGCGACATATCGTTCGGCAGCACTTCTCGTCATCAAGCAGAACACTCAGGCTCCCAACAGCGCTGCTGGAACCACTGCGATTCCATCTTTGCGGCGATAGGCCTGCGGGCCGGTGTGAATCACGACTGCGTCCAGCAGGTTGTCGCCGATCTTTTCTCGCAGCCACATCAAGTGTCTGCAATCGCGACTGTCGACCGTTCCGCTCAGCTTGATCTCGATGGCAACAACCCGGCGGTCGGCTCGGTTCCAGAGAGCAAGGCGTCGGCGTTCAGGCCGAGCATTCTGACCGCCAGCGCGGGATCTGCCAGATGGTGCTTCGGCGGCTGGCCGAGTCGCTTCAAGTGATTTCGAGACGGTAGCCAAGCGGGTACCGGATCGACGATCCCGAGTCGTTCGAGGATCTCGCGGTAGGGTTGTGTAGTTGTCTTGGCCGGCTTTTCGCCTTGGCCGCTGGTCGCGGCAACGCGGATTGTTTCGTAGGACGCCGTCGTCGCTGTCGCTGCGCCGTACGCCATCATCCAACGTCGCAGCACCTCCGGACGACGGACTGTGTAGCCCTGTTCCTGGAAATTGGTGTCGATGATGCGGCGGAGGTAGCCATCGAGTTGAAGGCGAAGGGGTCGGCCTGAAAGCTGTCGAATTCCCGGGAACCCTGAATGGACCATCTCCCGAACATAGTCCGCCAAAGTGACATCCGTCCGTCCAGCCAAGTCCGGCGCGTCACCCTCGAGAAGTCACTTCAGGCTGACGCTCGGAATGCTCGCTCCGCGTTCGCTGAGTGACATGGGCCGCATTCTCAGGTTCACGATCCTGCCGGCCCCCGAGTGCGTTGGCGGTGCGATTGGGCTGGCAGAGCCGGTCAACAGGAAGCGGCCGGGAGTGTTGTCGTGGTCGACGGCTCGCCGAACAGCATCCCAAACCGCAGGGACACGCTGCCACTCATCCACCAGGACGGGTGGATCCCCGCTGAGAACCTGCATCGGATCAGCCTCAGCGATCGCCCGATGTGCCGGATCGTCCAAGCGGACGATCGTACGAGCCCGGCGCTCGGCAGTGGCGGTCTTGCCGACTCCCTTGGGGCCTTCAAGCACGATCGCCGGAAGTTCAAGCATCAACTCATCAAGTTCAGTATCAACCAGCCGTCGCAGATATTCCGCCATGATTCTCGCTACGTACAACCGCGTCGCACTCTGCGCGCCCGACAGGGCCACACAGAACACACTGCCATTTCGGCAGTTTATACAATGCCATTTACACTGAATAAACGCTACTGATATGGAACACTCTCATGCTGGTACTGGTGGGTACTGGGAGCCAACTCTCGACACTTGAGACCCTTGGGGGCACCTCAGCCCATCAGGTGGGCTCAGCCGCCAAGGCCAGAAGCCACTTGGCCAGCATGACCGCGCAGGTGAACGGGGCCAGCGCGGGCCGGGGTACCACTTGCTTGAACGCCAGGGCTGGAGTGGGGAGACTGGGGGAGGCGACGTCTGGGGGCGTCAGGGTAGGCCAATGCACCTGCGGACCACCTGAAAGGACTTCATTTCATGACTACGAACTATCACACCTCACGCCGTCAGTTTCTCGGAGGCATGGCTGCCGGTTCCGCCGGCCTGCTGCTCTCATCGGGCAACCAGGCAGTCGGTTACGAGTCACCAAACGAGCGTCCCGTTTTCGCCACCATCGGTCTGCGAAACCAGGGCTGGGCGATTACCAGGAAGTCCACCAAGTTTGCCGGTTTTGCGGCGTTGGCAGACGTGGATGCGAACGTCCTGGAAGCCAACGTCAAGAAAGTGCAGGACCGGCAAGGCAAGAAACCGGATTCCTACAAGGACTACCGCAAGGTCCTGGACCGCAAAGACATCGATGCCGTGATGATTGCCACTCCTGATCACTGGCATGCCAAGATTGCTGTTGAAGCGATGCTGGCCGGGAAAGACGTCTATTGCGAAAAGCCGCTGACGTTGACAATCGAGGAAGGGAAGCTGATTGAAAAAGTGGTCAAGCAGACCGGACGCGTTTTCCAGGTCGGCACGATGCAGCGGACAGAATCGGGGAAACGCTTCCTGCAGGCGATTGCCCTGGTCCGTGCCGGCCGCATCGGAACGGTCAAAAAAGTCACCTGCGGGATCGGTGGCTTCGGTCCTTCGCCGAAGATTCCCGTCACTCCCGTTCCCGAATCTCTCGATTGGGACGTCTGGCTCGGCCCGGCTCCCAAGGTTCCCTATCGGGCCTTGCCCGAAATTCGGAAGGGTTACGGCGGAGGCGTGCCACTGTACAGCAATTGCCATTACGCATTCCGTAACTGGCACGAATACTCGGGTGGCAAACTCACCGACTGGGGCGCTCATCACGTCGATATTGCCTGCTGGGCGATCGGTGCAAGCGAAACCGGGCCGAGCAAGGTGACGCCGGTCAATTTCGAAATGGCCGTCGAGTACAAGGACGGTCATCCGCTGGTAGACGATCAATACAACATCGCAACGAAGTTCAATGTTCGGGCTGACATGCCCAGCAACATCGAGCTGCTGATTACCAACGAAGGGGATAACGGGATTTTGTTCGAGGGAACCAAGGGCCGCTTCTTCGTGAATCGCGGCAAGATCACCGGAAAGCCCGTCGACGATCTCAAGGACAATCCGCTTGAAGAGGACGCGATCGAAGAGGTCTATGGTGGGCCGGTGGCCGAGAATCATACCGCGAATTTCATCGACAGCATCAAGTCCCGGAAACAACCGATTTCCGATGTTTGGACTCACAACCGGATGCTGGAAATCTGCCACCTGGCGAATATTGCCATGCGACTGGATCGCGAGCTCAAGTGGGATCCGATCGAACGCGACATTGTGGGTGATTCCGAAGCGAGCTCTTTCCTGTCACGGGAAAGCCGCAAAGGATACGAGATCAACATGTGATCTCGCGGTGGTGGACCTGTGAATTCAAGTCCGAAACGCAACGTCACGGATCCCCGTTGAGATCATGTCGTGTGACTTGATCGCCGGCGACTCCGGGCAGATCGACACATGCTGAATATCCTTGCCAACGAGCCTCAGCGTTTTTGTGATGCGTTGTCGCGCCGCGGTGTTCTGGAAGTCGGCGGACTGGGTACGTTGGGACTGAGTCTACCCGGACTGCTGCGGGGGACACTCGAAGCGGGCGAGTCGGTCGAAGCGGCCGCGCATGCGGACGGTTTTGGGTCGGCCAAGCGGATGATCCTGCTGTTCATGTGGGGCGGCCCGGCGCATCAGGACACCTGGGACCTGAAGCCCGAGGGACCGCTGGCAACGCGGGGCGAGTTCCTGCCGATTGCCACGAACGTCTCGGGACTACAGGTCGGGGAGCACTTCCCTTTGATTGCCAAACAGGCCGACAAGCTGGCGATCATCCGTTCGGTCGGCCAGGGCGACAACAACCATCTCTCTGGCGCCTACGCCGGCCTGACGGGTCGGCGGCATCCGATGGAGAATCGCAGCGTTGAGGCGGCTGACGTGGACTTTCCGCAGTATGGGAGTGTGCTTTCCAAACTGCGACCCAATGCAAACGGGCTGCCGACGTTTGTCGCCGTGCCGGAGATGATCCACACCACCAACGGCATGATCACGCCCGGCCAAGATGCCGGATTCCTCGGCAAGCGCTACGATCCCTTCCAGGTAACCGATCACCCCGACCGCCACGACTTCTCGATCGCCAGCCTGAATCTCCCCAGTGGTGTGGGCCGCGAGAGGATGGCCGGACGCCGCAGTCTGCTCGAACAACTCGAACAAACGTCTCGACTCATCGAGCGTTCGGCCAGGGCGCGGTCACTGGACCAATTCTACGAACGAGCGCTCGAAATGGTGCTCGCACTCAAGACTCGACAGGCGTTTGACCTCGGTCGAGTCTCCGAAGCTGAACGCTGGCGCTACGGCTGGCACACGTTTGGGCAGAGTGTCCTGATGGCGCGGCGGCTGATCGAATCGGGCGTGAAGCTGGTGACCGTCTATTGGCACCGCGAACGCCGGACCATCGACACAACCTGGGATACGCATTCCCGCAACTTCTATGAACTCAAAGACCGCCTGATGCCGTCGGTCGATCGTCCCATTGCAGCACTCCTCGAAGACCTCGAAAGATCCGGGCTGCTCGACGAAACACTCGTCGTCTGGAACAGCGAATTCGGTCGCACGCCGAAGATCAACACGAACGCCGGACGCGATCACTGGGGTCCATGTAATTCAGTCGTCATGGCCGGAGGCGGTGTGCCGGGAGGCCAGGTCTTCGGAGCGTCCGATCGGCAGGCGGCGTATCCGGTCCAAGACAAGGTCACCCAGGCTGACATCGCCGCCACGATCTATCACCTGCTCGGCCTGGAAGCCGAAACGCGTGTCCATGACAAACTCAACCGCCCGTGGCCGATCGCGCTGGGTGAACCGATCAACAAGCTGCTGGGCGGCGGCAGCCGGCCGGTTGCGACGAAGCGTCCGATACCCCAACGACGAGTCGTCGAGGTCGGTCCGTTCGAACGGATGCTACGGCAGCGGAGTAATCGGCATTTGAGTATCGAGTGCGGGAACGCCGACAGTGAGAAGCTGTGGGAGATCGCCGGGTTTTCACATCCCGTCGGAACCGGACTCGATCGATACCGCCAGATCAATGCGAAGACCGCCAACCTCAAGTACCTGGACGTCTTCTACACGCACTTCGACTACACCCACATCGTGTTGCGGCTGGCCGAGTCGCGATCGGCAAGCGAATTGAAGCTGACGCTTCGCGGCCGCTCGATTCCGATCCCCGATGAACTCGCCGATGCCGGACCGCAACGCCTCTGGCAGGTCCCCATTCCCCAGGGTGATATCGCCGCGATTCCCTATCCGCTCTCCAAGGCGTTCGATCTGGGGATCACGGCACCCGGCTGGAAGCTGACAGGACTGGCGGTAGTGGGTGAGAAGATCCGCAGACGGCATCTTGAAACTGGTGGAATCGTCTGAACGGGGAATGGGTCATCGGGGGTTTCTCACGTGCGTGGGTGAGCCTCGATGGCTCGGGGCGACTCGTGGCCGATTCCGTCGACATCCCTGCAAGGCAACTGCTATCCTGCCCGCTATGCACAGCCGAACGCTGGTTTCCCGTCGCAATTTTGTCCGCCTGGGCCTGGGCTTGGCCGGTGCTGGCGCGGTTTCTGCCACGACAGCCAATGCGGCTGCGGCTGGGCAAGGCCGGGCCAAGCAGGTCCTGGTGTTGTTTGAGCAGGGGGGAGTCTCGCAGATCGACAGCTGGGATCCCAAGCCACAGGCCGTGGCGGAACACAAGAGCCCCTTTGAACCGGTGGCCACCAGTGTGCCGGGGCTGCAGTTCACCCGCCTGCTGGCTCGTACCGCTCCGCTGGCCCACAAGCTGACGATTGTTCGCTGCATGACGCAGCCGACCCCGGGCATCGGCAACTCGCATCCCAAGGGATCCCAGTACATCTATTCGGGAGAAGCCCCCGGTGGCCCGGTCGAGATGCCCGACATCAGCTCGGTGGTGGCGATGCTGCAGGGAAGTCATGCCAGCCATCTGCCTTCGAACATCATGGTGCCGGGTACCAACGAACAGTCACCGGCAACGAAAATCGGATTTGTTCCCCCGGCGCACAAGGTGTTCAAGACCGGTGGCAATCCGGCCGATCCGAACTGGTCGGTGCCGAACCTGGGCCTGCTGGGGGTCGACGACGCTCGTTTTCGGACGCGGACACGGCTGCTGGATCGGCTCAACATCGGCCTGCTCGGGGCCGACCAGGCGCGTGACGCCAGGGCGATGAAGTCGTTGATGACCCGAGCGGTCGACATGCTGACCAACCCCGCGACCCGCAAGGCGTTCAATCTTGGAGCCGAACCCGAGGCCGTGCGGCAGCGTTACGGGACCGGCATGCGGGGCCGTTGTTACCTGCTGGGACGCAAGCTGATCGAATCGGGGGTCCGCTTTGTGATGGTCGATGTTCGCGAACCCCAGCGGAGCTTCCGGGACGGGAAACCGGTGGGCTACGACGGCGGGAACAACATGAACTGGGACCACCACGACGCGATCTATGCCAAGACCCATACCAACATCAAGGGGGGAGGTGCCGGTCGCGGACGGTGGGGAATCCACACGTGGCCGATGATGGGCAGCACCGACCAGGCACTCTCGGCCCTGATCGAGGATATGGACCAGAGGGGATTGCTCGAAGAGACGCTGGTTTGCTTTGTGACCGAGTTCGGTCGTACCCCCAAGATCAACAGTCGACAGGGACGCGATCACTGGACTCATGCCTTCAGCTTTGCCTTTGCCGGGGCGGGAGTGCCGGGAGGACAGGTGGTCGGTTCGACCGACTCCGACGGTGGTTACATCACCAGCTCGCAGGCGTTCACGATCGAGGACTATGCCGCGACGATTTATGAGAAACTGGGAATTGATCGACACAAGCCGATCTACACTCCCGCCGATCGGCCGATTCTGCTGTCCCGGCACGGGCAGCCCATCGGCGAACTGTTCTGAGGCCGGTGTGAAACTGATAGCGATCAGGGGAAACGACGTGTTGCGGAGTGTCTGCCTGGTTGCGGTCACGCTGCTGCTTCTGCCGGCAGCGGTGGGGGCGGCCGTGGAGGTCTATCCCGAGAGGGTGCGGCTGACATCTCGTCGTAGCCGGATCCAGCTGGTGATCACCTCTCGCGATGCCGACGGGCGGCTGCGGGATGTGACACACCGGGCCACTGTGCGTTCGAGCAAACCGGGGCTGGTGTCGGTCCGCAACGGTCGAGTGAGCCCATCGGATGACGGTGTTGATGGGCAGGCCACGCTGCACGTGGTGTGGCAGGATGAGACGGTCGAGGTGCCGGTCGAGGTCAGCGGTCAGAAACAGCCCGACCCGATTGCGTTCAAGTACGAGACCCTGGCGGCGATGACCAAGCAGGGTTGCAACGCGGGCAGTTGCCACGGGTCTCCGGACGGCAAGGGCGGTTTCAGCCTGTCGTTGTTCGCCTTCGATCCGGATCACGACACCGAGTCGCTGGTCCGTGGCGGACTCAATCGCCGGGTCAATGTGTTCGCCCCACTTGAGAGCCTGATGTTGAAGAAGCCGATGTTGAGAGTGCCTCACGTGGGTGGCAAGAGACTCAGGCCGACCGATGCCGCATACATGATTCTGAAGCGATGGATTTCCGAAGGCGCCCGCCCCGACCGCGACGGAGCACCCACCTGCGAGAAGATCGTCGTGTACCCGGGGCCGAGCCGGGTGTTGGCCCGACCCGATGCAACGCAACAACTCTCGGTGCTCGCTCATTTCACTGACGGCACGGTTCGGGATGTCACCCGCCTGGCCACCTTTGACACCTCGCACCGCGACATCGCCACGATCGACGCAGACGGCCGTGTCACCGGACAGTCTCGGGGCCAGGCTGCGATCACGGTGAGGTTTCTCGAGCACCTCGAGAGTGTCTACCTGACGTTTGTCGAGGAGGTCGAGGGATTCGAGTGGCCTGTGGTGGCCGAACACAACTTCGTTGACCGGCTGGTCAACTCGCGGCTGAAGCTGTTGAGCATCGCTCCCTCACCCACATGCGACGACCGGGTGTTCCTGCGGCGGGTCTACCTGGACCTGACCGGGCTGCTGCCCTCGGCGGCCGCGGCCAGGACATTTCTTGCCGAGAAGAAGCTCGGAAAACGCGCGAGGTTGATCGACCGGCTGCTGGCCACCGACCAGTTCGCCCGGTTCCAGGCTCTGCAACTGGCCGACCTGTTGCGGGTCAACCCGAAGGTGCTCGGAGCCGACCGGGCGAAGTTGTTTGCCAACTGGATCGCCGAGGCGATGGTCACAAACCGTCCTTACGACCAATTGACCCGCGACCTGCTGACCTCCACGGGCGACACGCGACTGGTGGCCGAGGCGAACTACTTCGCCGCGATTCCCAAGACCGAGGACGTGGCCGAGGCGACGGCCCAGGTCTTCATGGGGTCACGGATCCAGTGTGCGAAGTGTCACAACCATCCGTTCGAGAACTGGACGCAGGACGATTACTACAGCATCGGTGCGGCGTTTCATCGGGTCGCCCGCCAGGCCGATCGCATCAGCGTGGTCGGCGGGGGAGAAATGGTCAATCCGCGGTCGGGGAAAGTGATGACCCCCTGGGGTCGCAATCGCGTGATGCCCCGGCCACTGGCCAACGCCGATCGTCGTGTGGCGTTCGCCGGCTGGTTGACCGCCCGGGGCAACCCGTTCTTCGCACGAGCGGCTGTGAATCGCATCTGGGACCACCTGTTCGGTCGGGGAATCGTTGATCCGGTCGATGATTTCCGTTCATCCAATCCTCCATCAAACGTCGAGTTGCTCGATCGCTTGGCCGCCGAGTTCGAGAAAAGCGGGTTCGATCGACGGCAGACCGTGAGGATCATCTGCAACAGCCAGACCTACCAGCGATCGACGATCACCAATCGCTTCAATCGAGACGACACCACCCTCTGTTCGCGGGCCCCGGTGAGGCTGCTGACGGCCGAACAACTGCAGGACGCCATCGGCTATGTCACCGGGTCGGTCAAGACGGTGGAGCAATCTGACGCGGTGGTGGCCGAGAGCCGTCGCGAGCTGGAACGTGTCGGCGAGGAACTGCGGACGAAGCGTCCCCAATGGGAAGCAGGGCTGGTCGAGCGACTGAAGAAAGCGGCGTGGTGGCACGGGGCCTGGTGGTCGGCCGGTGCGTTCACCGCAAAGACCGCCGAGACGACCCACTCGAAGGACTTCGGCCCAGAGACCTCCTCGGGCCGCTTCGATGCCTCTCGCGCCTTCGGGCCCAACAAGATCCGCTGGCAGCCACGTCCGGACTGGAACCGTGGCCAACAGATCAACCTGCCCAAGGGGGCTCACAAGGCGATGTACGCCTGGCACGTGGTTCACGCTCGAGCCGAGACCCGCGTCCGGCTGCGGGTCGTTGCCGATGACGGCATGAAGGTGTGGCACAACGGACAGTTGGTCTTCGATTTCGCCCAGGTCCTGCCCGACGACAAGGAACAGCAGCCCGAGATCGTACTCAGGCCCGGCGCCAATCGGTTCCTGTTGAAGATCGTCAACAAGGGAGGGGCGTGGCACTTCACGTGGAGGCTGGAATCGACGCAGCCGGATTCGATCTCCGCGCCAGCGGTTGCCGACTTGCCCGACGCACTGACCGAGGTGCTGATGACGCCGGTGGAGAAACGTGTGGCGGAACCGGCAGCACGGCTGGATCGCTTTTACCTGATGCGGGACGGCCGGATCGAGAAACTCCGTGTCCGGATCGAGAGTGGTGCCCGCGACCAATACGCCACTCAGAGGCCGTTTCCGGGGTCGGATGCCTTCTTGAAGGCCTTTGGGCAGCCGGAACGCAATACGCCGTGTGCCTGCGAGCGGTCCAGTGAACCCACCCTCGACCAGGCCCTCCAACTCCTCAACGGACAACGAGTGCACGACCAGGTTGCCAGGAGTGTCGGGCGATTCTCGAAACTCGAGAACGGTCCGCTGGTGGCCGAATTGTACATGTCGGCCTTTTCGCGAAAGCCGTCAACCGATGAACGGGTTGCAGCAACCCAACATCTTGTCGAAGCGACGGATCGTAACGCTGCAATCCGAGACCTTGTCTGGGCCGTGATCAACACCCAGGAATTCATCTTCCAACACTGATCGATCACAACTTGAGATCAGACTCGTGAGAGTATTGATGAACCGACCACGGATTGTCACAACCTGCCTGGCGATCGTGTGTGGGGTCGTGACCGCTCATGCAGCCGATCCCCCTTCAGCCAAGGTCGCCTTCCTGCGCGATGTGGCGCCGATTCTGCTGAGACGTTGCAGCGGCTGTCACGGCAGTCGGGTCAGCCGTGGTGGCTACAGATTGCACGATTTTTCCAGCCTGATGCGAGCCGGAGAGTCAGCAGAGGTGCCGGTGGTTGCGGGGAAACCCGAGGCGTCTGAACTGTATCGGCGATTGATCGAGAAGGATCCTGACGCACGGATGCCTCGGGAGGATGATGCCTTGTCGGCGACCGAGATTGGGCTGATCCGCAGTTGGATCTCGGCCGGGGCCAGGTTCGATGGCACAGATCCCAAGCTCTCGTTGCGTTCACAATTGCCTCCCCGCAGTCACCCGGTTGCTCCGAAGGTCTACCCGGTGGCCGTACCAGTTTTTGCAATGGCGTTTTCACCCGACGGAAAACAGCTGGCCGTCGGAGGCTACCACGAAGTGACCCTCTGGAATCCTCTCAACGGAGAACTGCTGCGGCGGCTGCAACGCCGGCCACAGCGGATTCACTCGCTCGACTGGACATCCGATGGAACCGGGGTGTTGGTGGGAGGCGGGACACCCGGGGAATATGGAGAACTGGCCCTGGTGACAGCCGAGACCGGTCGTGTTCGGCGGTTGTTTGGCACCTTCGACGATGTCGTGCTCGGTGCGGCGATCAGTGCCGACGGTAAACGCGTGGCGGCCGGCTCGGCCGGTCGCGAAACGCGGGCGTGGGGGCTGCAGGCCGGAGCAAAGGGGTGGAGCAGTCGAGTGCACTCCGACTGGGTCACAGGTGTCGTTTTCAGTGGTGACGGACGATTCGTGGTCTCGGCCAGTCGGGACCAGACGGTCAAGGTGCACGAGGCCGCCACGGGGGACCTGTTCACCACCTACAACGGACATCGCAAGCAACTGGGAAAATTCACCGGTCGGTTTTCTGTTTTCGCCGTGGGATTTGATGACGTTTCCGGGCGGGTGTTGTCGGTCGGCGCGGGCCGGGCGATTCGGATCTGGGATCCGGTGAAGGCGAAATCCGAGAACGGAACGGCGGCTGACATGGAGGGGCGGTTTTTCAAGGCGGGACACACCCGGTTCATTTCCCACGGATTCGGTAAGACCACCTATGGACTGGATGCCCGGGGAGGCCGAGCATGGGCCGGCGGAGCCGACGGGCTGGTGCGTGAGTTTTCAACCGATTCGCTGGAGACGGTCCGCAGCTACGAGGGCCACGGCGACTGGGTTTATTCTGTCGCCGCTGCCTCCGAAGGCGGCCTGCTGGCAGGAGCCGGGTACCGAGGCGAGGTGATTGTGTGGAATCGCGCCGATGGACAGGTGGTCTGCCGATTCCTCGCCGCACCCGGACTGGTCAAGGACCAAGGCCGCTAACCGGTCCTCGGCTACTCCAGCGTCTCGACACCGATGCTGCGTTACTCGATGGAGTGCCCCTTCGGCGAGTTGGCCGGTTGCCCACGAAGTTTCAAACCCCAACGGGGTTTCACAGTTCGAGAGGCTCGGATGTGGAACCCCGGTGGGGTTCGCGGGCGGGGGGCGCTTTCCTTACCCAGCGTAGCCCGCCTGACGGCGGTCAACACTGGGCTTTGGGATGGAACCGCTTCGCGGTTCGCGGGCACATGACTTCCCCGGGAAAACACGGACCTCTGGCGAAGCCCGGTACCAGCTGAGAGCACTACTGGTTCGTTTCGGTCAACGTCGGCTCACTTCTTGTGCGGTACAGAAACGCATCGGAGGTGAGCAGTGATACGAGCAGCGCTTTCATGCTGCCGCCGCTGGCTGTATAGGCGCGATGGGCGTCCTGAAGAATGGGGGCGTCGTTGACGGTTTCGTTGCGGCCCATCCAGAACCGGAAGGCGTGGCGGACGAACACCTGCTCGGCGCGCGGGCTTTCGGCGAGCTTCTGAATCAACTCGATGGCGTTGGCGACTTTGCCGTCGAGCGTGGGGTCGCCCGAATCGATGATCTCACCCGCGGTGTCGACAGGTCTTCCGAGTTCTGTTTCCCGATACAACCCCGCATGGTTGTACATCTCGAACGGCAGCCCAAGCGGATCCATCTTCTTGTGACACGTCCAGCAATAGGCTTCCCGTGTGACCCGCATACGCTCACGCAGCGTGCTGAGTGGTTCATCCGGCAGCATCGCGTCCACGGTGATCGGCACATCGGGGATGCCGCCACCGAGTAACCGTTCGCGAATCCATCGGCCTCGCAGGATGGCGTGATTGTCCATGGCATCGGAATGTGAAACGAGCCAACTGGGATGCGTCAGGATGCCGAGACGTTGGCCCTTGGGCATCCTGGACAGGATGCGTTCTGGTTTCATGGACCCGTTGCCGAAGCTGCGCCGACTGACTCGGGCGAAGATCTTCGGACCCGGCAGCTTGGCCACGGCAACGTTGTGATTGACGTTCGCTCGTCTCTTGCGGTTCTTCTTGTTCTTTGCCTTCGGCGGTTTCTTTCCGGGGTTGGCCTTCAACCACGCCTTGAGCTCCGCAGCCTTCTTCCTCGCTGCTTGGGCCGCCGCCCTCTTTGCCACAGCCAGCGAGGCTGCGGCCTCTTTTCTGGACCGCCTCTTTCCGAAATACACTCTGTCAGTCCTGGTGGTGACGACCCGGTCGGTTGTCAGCAACTGTTTGAACACATCCCTGTCTTCCTTCAGAATGAGTTCCACCAGCCGATCGGTGCTCACCGTCGCATCGAACATGGCGCGGTAGTGCGACTGTCCTCTTGTGTTCACGCCCGTGTTCGCCAGGGCCTTCGAGTCCTTGCAGATGTAGCCACCCAGGTCGAAGTCGAAGTAGTCACGGAAGAAACGCAGGATCCGCGGCTTGCGATTCCCGTCGTCGGCGAGCATGCGTTCGACTTCACGTTTGACATCAGACCTGCTCCGCATTCGCCCTTCGACGATTGCCTTGCGCAGTTGTTCGTCCGGCTTGATGTATCTCAGCGCGTGATTGACCGCCAGACCCAGTTCCCAATCCTGCAGCATGACGCGTCCATGGCGATCCGATTTGCCGTTCCCGGCCAGTTCGGTTCGGAAGAGTGCGTCGCGGTCGAGAAAGATCGACGACAGACCCAGCACTGTGCCGTCTTCCTTGCCGAGCTTCTCTATGGACTGCTTGACGATCGCCAGGTAC
>CAUZJR010000080.1:0-15659 GCA_963580005.1 Planctomycetota bacterium | reverse complement strand
TCCCACCCCCACCCCCACCCGGCAGAATCTCACCCAGACGGAACCGCGACGATGGCGATTGGACAAAAGAGCGGCTTGGCACCAGGCGGAGCGACCCGTGATGCGTTCGGCAAGGCGTTGCTGGCCCTGGGAGAACGATTCCCCGAGGTGGTGGTGGTCGACGGAGACGTCGGCAACTCGACTCGGACCGAGGCTTTTGCCAAGGCGTTTCCCGACCGAGCCTTCAACGTGGGGATTGCCGAGGCGAACATGGTCAGCGTCGCCGGTGGCCTCGCCTCCTGCGGCAAGACCCCCGTCGTGGCCAGTTTCGCGGCCTTCCTCTTGTGCAACGCCTACGACCAGATCCGCATGTCGGTCACCTTCCCGGCCCAGGACGTCAAGCTGGTCGGTTCGCACTCGGGAATCTCGATCGGCGAGGACGGCCCGAGCCAGATGGGGATCGAGGACGTGGCCCTGGCCTGCTCGCTGCCGGGCATGACCGTGATCGTTCCCTGCGACGAGACGTCCACGACACGGGCCACCGAGGCGATGCTCACCCGCCAGGGACCTGTCTATCTCAGGCTCGGTCGGCCGGCGGTGCCGAGAATTTACGAGGACGACTCGGAGTTCGTGATCGGCCGGGCCAACCGGTTGCGGGACGGCGACGACCTGACGATCATCGCCAACGGCCTGATGGTCGCCGTGGCACTCGATGCAGCCGTCGATCTCGCCGAGCAGGGCATCTCGGCCCGCGTGCTCGACATGCACACCGTCAAGCCGATCGATGAGCCGGCCATCGCCGCGGCCGCCCGCGAAACTCGCGCGATCGTCGTCGCCGAGGAACACTCGGCCAACGGCGGACTCGGCAGCGCCGTCGCCGTCGCGGTCAGCAAGAGTGCACCGGTGCCGATCGCCTACGTCAATACCGGTGACTGCTACGCCGAAAGTGGCGACCCCGATGGGCTGCTCGAAAAATATGGGCTGACCGCCGAACGGATCGTCGAGGCGGCTCGTAACGTCAAGTCGAACTAGTGGACCTGAGACGACCCGGCGTGATCGAGTATCGACACTACCGCAACAACGACCCGCCGCGGGTGTTGGCACTCTGGAACGCATCGGAATTCGCTCGAGGCGGAGCCTCAGAAATTTCGCACGACCTGCTCGACCTGCTGCTGTTCTCTCAACCCTACTTCGACCGCCGCGGACTGATCGTGGCCTCACAGGACCAACGGCTGATCGGGATGGTCCACGCCGGGTTCGGCTGCAACGAACACCGCACCGATCTCAACCGAAACGACGGAGTGATCTGCCAGCTGCTGGTGCACCCCGAGAGTCGACGGCAGGGGATCGGCCGCGAACTGATGACCCGGGCCCGACAGTACCTCACACAACAGGGTGCCACCACGATTCACGCCGGACCAGGACCGGGCCGTGATCCGTTCTACTGCGGATTGTACGGAGGCAGTGAAGCGGCCGGGTTCCTGGCAACGGATCCCGGGGTCGCGGAATTCCTCGCCGACTGCGGGTTTTCCGCCGCCGAACGCTTCGCCGTCTACCAGAGACCGCTGGAACTGGACTCTGCCGAAGCGGTCGACTTCCGCAGCGCGCAGTGGAAACGGCAGGTGCAGGTCGAGATCTCGGCTCAGAACAATGATGGCGACTGGTGGTGGAATAACCGCTTCGGACGACTCGACTATGTCTGCTTCCGACTGCTCGGCAAAGACGACAATCAACCACTCGCCTCGCTGACTCTCGTCGGACTCGACCAGTTCATACCCAAGTGGAACTCCCGGGCCATCGGGCTGGCAGATATCCACGTCGTCGAACACCACCGCCGGCAGGGGCTCGGACGACTGCTGATCACCGAAACACTCAGACGACTCAAACAGGAGACGATCAGACTGGTCGAGGCTCACGCGAGCGAATCGGACGAGGCGTTGGCGGGGCTGCTGGGGGGCTGCGGCTTCCAGAGAGTCGACGCGGGAACCCAGTACCTCTGGGCCGACTCCTAGACCACTAGGGCACCTGGTCGTTGCCCCAGTCGATCTGGTCGTCTGCGACGCCGACAGATTTCAATTGCTCCACCAGCTTGCCCCAGGCACCCGCCTTCGCCGACGCCTCGCGACGGATGCAGACACGGATGCCCACGGAGTTGGGTTCGGTCCCCTGAGCACGCTCGACGATCTCCTCGATCGTCGCAGACGTCATCGATCCGCTCGTTCCCATGACCAGGAATCCCTGGTCCCGCACACGGACCACCACGGCACCCTGCTCGACCGCCGGCACAGTCTTCTGGGCTGGCGTTTCCGCTGGAGGTGCCTCGGCCCGCTGCGGGCTCACACTGACGTTCGTCTGCGAGTCGTTTGCCGTTCCGGTTCCGCCATCACCGGAACCCAGTCCCGGCATCCCGAACTTGCCCAGCAGGACCCCCATCGCAACCAGGAGCACAGCAGCCACTCCGATCAATCGCCTCTTCATCATGTCTCCTCTGCCGTCAGGTTTTGATCAGGTTTGGGTCAGGTTTGGGTCAGGTTTGGGTCAGGTTTGGGTCAGGTTTGGGTCAGGTTTGGGTCAGGTTTGGGTCAGGTTTGGGTCAGGTTTGGGTCAGGGCTGGGTGGAAGGATGCTGCAGCGACAGCACCAGGAACTGAAACTGGGTCTGGCCACTGCGGTCGTTCCGCATCCGCTCGGCGATGCTCGGCAAGCGGCTCACCGCCGTCTCGATCGCCGCAAAACGGGCGTCGGCCCGCCACGAGAGCATCACGATGACCAGGTCCTTGGGCTGGTCGAGCGACTTGTAGGCTCGAAACAGCCTGTCGTCGAATTCCGCGGACGTGCGAGCCTGGAACGTCCGCGTCGTCGCACCCACCCTCAACTCGAATCGATGATCCTCGACGATCACAAGATCCCACAGGTCGCATCGCTTTCGCATCTCCTCGAATGCCAGCAGGTGCCGCACGACTTCCCGACCCCGCTTCGACGCCAGCTTGCGGAATTCTCCGCGCAACCTCGCCACTTCAGCCGCGCTGCGAGTCCCACCACCGGCAGCATCCGGTGCAAGAGCCTGCTTGAGCGTCTCGTCGGGGACCTGAAACAACTCGGCCACCAGGTCTCCAATCCGATCCTGCTGCTTTCTGGACCGGTCCAGTTCGTCGGCCAATTGCTCACGGTTGCCGTGCTCAGAGGCGAGTCGGGCGTTCTGGTCGCGGGCCCGGTCCAGGCTCTTGGCATCACGGCGATGCTGCCGGACCAGTGCGGCCACCGGATCGGCCTCGCCAGACAACTCGGGCACCGCCTCAGTCACCACGCTGCGCGCCCGGTCTTCCTCGGTCCGACCCTGCTGTCGCAGCCCCAAGAGCAGGGCGAACACCAGGATGATCAGCAGGTCCAGCAAGGGCGTCAGCTGAACGACAAACCGCCGCCTGGGGATCATGGCCCGGACTCCGTGGGTGGGGGCTCGGGTAGACTGGCAGCGACAGGATCCGTCGTCGCCCCATCGGACTCGCCCGCATCAGCGGTGCCCAGAGCTCCTCCGCCAAGTTCTCGCTTGGCCTGGGCGACCACGTCGCGGACATTGACCCTGATCTCGGCGAGTCGGCTGTACTCGGGTTCGAGCCAGCTGTTGGCCCACATCAGGATGATGGCGGCCCCCAGTCCCCAGATCGTCGACCAGATCGCCGCCCCGAACAGCCTCATGATGTCAGTCATCGCGCCGGCGTCGTTGGCCTCCAGGGCAGGCAACGCGGCAGCGACGGCCAGGATCGTGCCCAGGATGCCCAGCAACGGATAGACCTCGATCACGGTCCGAGCCATGTTGGTCCACTTTTCGAACGACATCGAGTTCAGATAATCGCGTCGTTCGTCGAGGACGTAGATGCGGTCCTTGAGCGTCATGCGGCGGGGATCAGTCGAGTCGCGTCCGAGGACATCTCGAATGTCGGCCAGGAACGCGTCGACCTGGTCGGCGATGTGTCCGCCTGGCGCTATGCGGCTTCTGTGCGACAGCCCCGAGGTGAAGTCCTCGAGCAACCGAAACTGCGACTGGTAGTCTCGCTTGGACCACCTCCACAGCATCACGAAGCCAACCGCGTGGACTGTGGCCAACCCGCAGATGACATAGGAAATGGTCCCCGGCAGGACCTCCATCACACCGTTCATGCGCTCGCTCGTTCCAGGACATACATCGCGCTGTCGGCCCTCAGGTTGGCCCACCAGGCACGCTCGACCGGTCGACCTCCGATGATGGGAATCTCGCGGACGACCTTCATCCCCAACTGCTCGACGAGATCACGGATGTCGTGCATCGAGCAGACATGCAGGTTGGGCGTATCGTACCACTCGTACGGCAGCGAGTCAGTCACGGGGGCCCGGCCCTGCTGGACCACCTTCAGCCGAATCCGCCAGTGACCGAAGTTCGGTACCACCACCAGGGCCCTCCGGGCCACCCTCAACATCTCACGCAACACCGTCGTGGGGCGGTGGACCTGCTGGAGCGTCTGGCTGAGCACGGCGGTGTCGAAGCTGTCGTCGGGGATGTCACCGAGTCCCTGGTCGAGATCGGCTCGGATCACCGACAAGCCGCGTCCGATCACCGCCGTCACCTCGGTCTCGCCCAGCTCGACCCCCAGCACCCGGCAGCCGAGCTCGGTTCTCAACCGATCCAGCAACCGCCCGTCTCCACAGCCCAGGTCGATCACCCGCGACCCGTTGTCGATCTGTTCGAGCAACAACTCGTCGATCATCTCGGTGCCGGGGCCGGGCATGCTGTATCGAGTTGCACTCATGAGGGACCCCGCACGGTCTCGAACGTCTGTTCGAGGAACGGAACCACCACTCCGGCCAGCTGCTCGTGCTCGATCAGAAACGCATCGTGCCCAAAGGGACTCTCGAACTCGATCATCGTCACATCCCGCCCCGCCTCGACCATCGCACTGACCACCTCGCGGCTCTGGCTGGTCGGAAACAGCCAGTCGGTGCTGTAGCTGACCACCAGGTACCTCGCGTCGCTGCGTCCCAGCGCTTCACTCAACGAACCGTGCGTGGCGGCCAGGTCGAAGTAGTCCATGGCCCGGGTCAGGTACAGGTAGCTGTTGGCATCGAAGCGTTCGACAAACTGCTTCCCCTGGTGGTGCAGGTAACTCTCGACCTGGAACTCCGTCTCTCGCGCCAGGTCGTAGGCGAACCGGTCTCCTTCCTGGAGACGCCTGCCGAATTTCAATTCGATCGAGGCTTCCGAGAGATAGGTCACGTGGGCGACCATGCGGGCCAGTGCCAGGCCGAATCGAGGGACCTCGTCGTGCGAGTAGTAATCACCGTCGTGGAAACCCGGGTCGACCAGGATCGCGCGACGACCGATCGCGTTGAAGGCGATGCCTCGAGCGGACAACTTGGAGCCGGATGCGAGGACGATGGCCGAGCGGATTGAGTCGGGGAAGCGAGCGGCCCACTCGAGAACCTGCATGCCGCCCAGGCTGCCGCCGATCACCGCCAGCAACTGCTCGATCCCCAGTTGCTCGACCACGGCCCTGTGGACGGTGACGATGTCGTCGACAGTGATGAAGGGAAACTCGAGACCCCGGGGACTCTCGGCTCCGGGTGCCACGTCGCCGGGACCGGTCGTGCCCTGGCAGCCACCCAGAATGTTGGCACAGATCACGAAGTAGCGGTTGGTATCGAGTCCCTTGCCGGGTCCGACGAAGTCGTCCCACCAGCCGGGCTTCTCCGACAGGGCGTCGTGATGACCGGCGGCATGAGCATCTCCTGTCAGAGCGTGACAGACGAAGATCGCGTTGTCGCGTTCCGGCGACAGAGTCCCGTAGGTCTCGTACGCCACCGTGATCGTGCCCAGCTGACCCCCGCCGGCCAGGGTCAACGACTCCGGCGGAGTAAACAGCTTGAGCGTACTTGTCTCGATCAGACCCACCGACCCGTTGCCGGGTGGACCCGTCGTTGAAGCTTCAATCGCCATCGGCTCGACCACGCTGCTGCCGACGCGCTTTACCCTGCGCCCTGTCAGCTTCAGCCGCCTGTCCGGTCCCGACAGCCCCACACCGGGACACGGCAACCGGGCCTCCTGGCCGCGTGATCACCGAACTGCCACACCGACTTGTTGTCGAGTTCAATTATAGAGACCGGCCCAGGGGAAATGCAGGGGCGGGTTGGTGATCCGGCGGTACGGAACCACTGGCCGCAGTGGCCGCAGGCTAGTTGCCCGTGGCCGCCTTGGTGGGGGCGGGGGTGGGGGCCGTTGCGGGTGCGGCTGGAGTCGTCTTTCGGATGTCGTCGATCTTGGCCCGGAATTCTCGGATCTTGGTTTCATCGAGGTGCTTGGCCAGCAGCGTCCGAGCGTCTCGACACATCCTGCGGATGCGGTTGACCGCCACCCGGTTCCTGGCCGCCTGGGCCGCCTGTACGGCGGGAAACTCGATCCCGTCGATCTGCACCTCGAATGTCTGGAACGTGGGCAATTCCGCGATCGCCTTCAGGTGAGTGTCGACCTTGGTCCAGTCGGGCGGTTCGGCCTCTGCCGACCGCACGGCCAGTGCCATGTGCACCGCCCGGCGGGCCACCGTCTCGATCAAGGCACCCTCGAGCCTCGTCATATGACCTTCGACACCCAACCGGGGCGCATCGTCGGGCAACATCAATTCGCTCTGGAACTCGCGACCCGGCACAAAGGGCACCCGCGCCAGCACGCTGCTGCCGCTCATCACGTACATCCAAACTAGCGGCATCTTCTTGTCGACGACGATTTCGACCCGTCCGGCCCGATCCGAGAGCAACCGGCGGGGCTTGGCCAGCTCGGCACGCTTCTTCTTCTCCTCGGTCGCCTCTCGAACACCCTCGTCCGGAGCCGCCGTCGAGGCCGCTTTCTTGGTCAATCGACGAGGCAGCACCACCACGCGGTGGCCGATCAAGGGCCGCGAGGTGTTTCCACGAGGCAAGAGGATCAGGCGGGTGGAGGACAGGACCGAGTCGATCCCCGAGGCCATCAATTCGACACCACGACTGCTTCCCTGCAAGGGGTTCCTGAGCGCCGTGGCCACCTCGCAACGTACCGTCGCCCGCTTCACATCGAGGACCTTCAGGTAGGTCCAGGTCAACGGCTGAGTCCGCTGGACCACGCGAGTCTTGCGGTCGCGGTAACGCAGGAACGGTTCGAGTAGATCGCCTGGGGCCAACTGAGCCGAATCGGGATCCGCCACCGGGTATTCACCCGCACGCACCTCGACCTCAACCTCCTTCGCACCTCCCACCGTGATCTCAACCGTCGCACCAAACATGTCCCGGACCAACCGGCCCAACTGCGAGGCCAACCCCCTCTGATCGTGCTCGACACGCCGCCGGGACAGCGGCAGGTCGCGGCTGGCCGCGTTGAACGATCGGCCGGCCAGGTCGAACCGGGCCCCCGTCCTGGTCACCGTCACCAGCATCACGCGGTCCCACCCCTTCCCCCCGAAACGCGTCTGCAACCGCTCGGCCGTGAGTCGCTCCAGGCCCGATACCGAGGTCGGAAACAGCCAGTCGTTGATCTCGACACGTGTCGTCCAGGTTTCGCCAATCGTTCGCTCGAGGACCGTCGCCACGTCGGCCCGCAAACGAGCAATCGAGCGATGCGTGACCAGCGGATCGGTCGCCACGGCCAACGAAACCAGCACGCGGTAGGGGATCTTCCGCGGCTCGATCTTCAACTGGTTGTCGACCGACTCCACACCGGCAACCTCCGAAGCCACCGTCGTGGCCGCTGCCTTTTGCCCCGCATCGACGATCGCACCCTGCAACCTGGCGACACCCGCCTCGAAGAAGATCTCCACGCCGTAGCCCTGAAGCCCCGCCGACCGCAACCCACCGGCAATCAACTCGATCGCCTTCGCATTCTCCGCCTCTGTCTCCTCGGGCGTCTTGGCCCTCTCAGCCTTCTTCTCAGCCTTCTTCTCAGCCTTCTTCTCAGCCTTCTTCTCAGCCTTCTTCTCAGCCTTCTTCTCAGCCGGCTTCTCGGCCTTTTTCTCGGCCGTCTTCTCGACAACCGTCTTCGAATCTTTCTTGGCTGCGGACTCTTTTGAGGTCTTCTTCGCTGCAGTCTTCTTGGCTGCAGTCTTCTTGGCTGCAGTCTTCTTGGCTGCTGCCTCTTTCTCGGGTGTCTCTTTTGCAGCCGCCTTCTTGGCCTGGGCCGGTTCCTGGCCGATTCCGATGCCCGAAACCAACACCGCGAGGCCGACCGCCGCGGCACTCAGCCACAGCACTCGGCGGTTCGTTGTCGAGACAACTCGATGGACGGGGAGGCGTATCATCGCGGAGCGGTTTATTGAGGTTTCGGGTTGGGCAGCGAATCGGGTGGGATCCGCGACTGGATGGTCCAGCGTTCGATTCGCTGGTAGGGCGAGAGCGGTGTGGCGGGGAAGCCCCGGATGTTGCGGGGCACGATCATCACCTCATCAACCTCCCACAACGGCAGCATCAGGACCTGTTCCTGGATATGCCGGTGAAGCCGCTGCAGCACGAGGACGGCGGCCTGGAAGTTTTCGGCCCGATCCAGGTCGATCAACTCCTGTCTCAGCCAGTCGGGCAGGTACATCAGGTCGGCGACCCGGGCCTTGGGTTGCATGGTCAGGAAGGGCCAGAGTTCAACGACCGGCTCGGTCATGTGCAACGTGCGGTAGGCCAGGTCCCAATCGGCGGGCACATCGGACGACTTCTCCGTTGCAGGATCGAGCAGTTGGACCTCGATTCCAACCCGTTTCCAGGCCTTTTGCAGCTGGGCGGCCGCGGCCCTGACGATCGGCTCATTGGAACAGATCATTTTCAAAGGCGGCACCTTAGTGCCTCCCAACCTGCGTGCTGCCACCGCTCCCAGCGACAGCGCCAGGATCGCAGAGTATTTCCGGGGAGCCAGTTGTTGCGAGTAGGCATAGCTCTGCCTGGGGAACGGAGCAGTAACGACTCGTCCTCGCGCCTGGTCGGGGTCGCTGAGAACTCGTGGGTCGCGGAGCACGGTTTCGGAGAGCACCTTGGAGCGGTCCACGGCGAAGGCCAGTGCACGGCGGAGCTCGTTGTTGCGCAAGGGTTTGCTGCGGGGGTTGAACTGGATCACGTGCGTGGTCGGCACGGCGTAGGGGACCACGCGGAACTGCTGCTGCAGTCGCTCGTTGGTCTCAAATGTCCCCACGTGCCACGCCGGGATCCTCGGCAGGACCTCGAATTCGCCGCGGACGAGTCCCTGGAGTGCCTTGAGGTACGAGCCGTACTGGATCTCACGGATTTCAGCGACATGATATTCTCTCAGCCCGTCGGGCTCGGGAATCTCACGCCGGTACACCGCGTAGCCGGTTCCTCGATCGTGAGTCCGAAAGCGTCTCGAGAGGACCTGTTGGCCGTCCTGGTCTCCGGGCGAGGGAGCCATCACCGGCACCCGCAACAGCGCCTCGGGGCTGACCGGCACTCGAGAAAAGCGGACGACGAATTCGTGGGGCGAGCGAACCGAGAGGCCTCCGATGAACATCGCCAGCCGTTCGTCGTACTGGGGGCTGTTGGGATCGATCCGGGCCGAGAGCATGCTGACGATCGGGTCGGCCGTCAGTCCCGGTCCCGCCTGCCAGCTGGCCGGCCGCGGCCTGAGAGTGAACTCGACCTGCCGCCCCAGGTCGGTCGGCTCGTACCGCTCGAAATAATTGGTCTTGTAGTAGGGAATGTTCTCGAAGCGGTCGATCTGGAAGAGTGTCTGCGTGAGCAAGTCGTGGTGGCGGCGGTCGGATTCGGTCGGGAACGGGCAACCCGCGGGCGATCCGGCCAGCGTGACGACTCCCACCGTCAGCGTCTGAAATCGCCCGGTGGCCGCGGCGTAGGTGGCACGCACGCTGGTGGCCCCGGCACTCCGGATGTCGTCGGGCCAGTACCTCGCGGCCGCCTCGGCCAGGCTGGCCGCTTCGTCGTGCCGCCCGGATCCGGTCGCGGCGATCGACTGCTTGAGCAACTCCTGCTGCTGGCCCTCGAGCATCGTCTGCCACTTCACGGCCACCGGGTGAGCCGGCACCAAGGGCAGCAGCCGGTCGCGGATAAAGAACCTCGCCTTGCGGTAATCCTTGGCGGTAACGGCCGCTGCGATCAACGGCTCGGTCGCCTCGCCGGCAGCCTTCGAAAACCTCGCCTTCAGACCCCGTCGGAACTCGGCGTATCGCTCGTCAGCCGCCTCGGTCGGAGGATCGGTGATCATCGCCTTCAGGTCATCCAGGTAGGCGATCGCCAACTGCAACCGCTTCTGCTTGATCTTGGTCTCGGCCTCGAGCAGCATCAGCCGGTTGCGGCGGTCGACGTAACCGGGCCAGAACTGCTCCTTGGTCCCCACCCGCTTGGGAGGCGCCACCCGTTCCAGGGCGAGCATCATTTCAAAGGCCGTGCGGAACTTCGACTCGTCCATCAGCATGTCGATCCGACGCAGCATCAGGTCCTCGTGATGCACCACGTCCTTCAGGAAGCGGATCGCCAGTTGGTACTCCGGCTCATCCGCCTTCGTCTCGGGCAACACGATCGTCAGGAAGTGCAAACGCTGGAACTCGAGCTGCTTGTCGAGACGCTCGGCCGGTGACTTGCCCTTGGGCCAGTCGGTGATCGCCTGCTCCATCGACGCCCTGGTGAACGGACGTGGCTTGACCGGTTCGCTGAGAATCACTTCGTCCTTGATCGTCACCACCCAGCACAAGGGCTTCCCCTGCAGCAGCGTCGCCACGTCGGGGACCTTCATGGCCTCGAGCTTCGGCAACGGCTTCTCCGCCGGCGGCGGATCGTCTGCCGGGTCGGCGGCCGGGTCGGGCTGGGCTGCGGGCTGGGCTGCGGGCTGGGCTGACAGGGGGCTGGATCCGAGACCGAGGCCTAGGATTGCGACAGCACAGAGGACCGTAACAACTGCCAGCAGGCGGCCTGGGGAAACCGGACCTCGCGAGTCGGGCCCCTGCAGGCGAGTCACGATTCGGCGGATACTCTCAATCCGTCTCATGCTCTCACTCACCCCCCGAATCACCGGCCGCGGCTGCCGCCAACAGCGATTCAACTCGATAAAGCGTGCCATCGACTGAGGTGACCAGGATCTTCTTGCCGAAGGTTCGAGGTCCCAGCGCGATGGGTTGTCCGAGTTCCAGAGTACGGCCCACCTTCCCGTCGGCGGGGTTGATCATCGCCACGCGACCATTGTCAAAGGCCACCAGCATCCGACCATCGACGACCAGCGGTGTCCCGGCGACCGAGTGGCCACCGGTATCGACGGTCCAGAGCACCTTGAGGCTGTCGGCCAGGTCGAAGCAGACCAGCTGTTTTTGTCCGGTTTCGACGATCACGCGGTTCCCCGCGGCCCAGGGACCTGCGGTCGCCGCGGCGGGCAGATCGGCGGTGAGCGCCACCTGAAGATCCGCGGCACCCAGCACCTGCAGCTTGCGATCAGACGTCGCCAGGATCACTCGATCCTGGTGCAGCAACGGGTCGCGGTCCAGGGGCGTGGTGAGCTTCAAGGTGCTGATGGGGAACAGGTGCGGCGCCGGCGCCGTGCGATACTGCAGACGCACCAGGTCGCCTCCGTCGTCGAGCACCAACAGGTGCTTGCTGTCGACGGCAACAGTCTTGAGCCACTTGCGTTTCTTGCCACCCTCGACCGGAGCCGGGAACTCGCGAGCCGGTCCCTGGCCCGATGTGCGGGCGACCAGTTTGAGCCGACCCGGCAGCGGGACCACGATGCCGCCCTCGGTCAGCACCGGCGCCGCCTCGAGAGCCTCCTTCTGCAAATCCAGCTCCTGCTCGATCGTGCCGACGGTATTCAGAATCCACAGCCGCGGCTCGGGCAACCCGCACCACACGGCGACACGGCCGTCGGAGAGACGGGTCGAGGCCAGGGGCGTGGCCAGGCCGACCGGCAACCGCAATTCCCCCTCGATGTTGAACTTGAAGCCCGCCGCATCGAGTTCGTTGTCCCTCACATGGAACAAGCCACCCGTCTCGGTCAGGCACAGCAGCAACCCGTTGCTCATCGGTTGACACTCGAGCAGCCCACAACCGACGACGGTTCGCCAATGAGTAACCATCTGTGGCTCGGCATCCCGCTCGACTCGAGTGAAGACAACCGAGGCCGAATGAGGCAATCGGCGACCGACGAACAGCTGGCTGCCGATCGACTGCAGCGGTTGAGAGCTGAGCCCCTCGGCGATTCGGTTCGGGTTGACCTTGATGCTGTCGGTCGTCAGTTGGAACCGCTGCAACTTGCTCGAAGCCATCCACAACATCCCGCCGGGACCCACCGCCAGGTGGATGGGTCCGGCATGAGGTGTCTGGACCTGGTGCGTGCCGACGGTGGTCAGCGCGTCGTGGTTGGGATCGTCGGAGACGGAAAATGCGACCAGACGCTCGCCGCTGAGCGGGACAAACAGGTCGCGGCCTCGCAGGATCGACCGGTCACGAACGTGGCCCGGTACGCGAACCTCGGCCACCGCGGCCAACTGAGACCCGTTGCCCGCCAGCCGAATCACCCTCAGCCGACAACTATCCAGCCGGTCGTTCTCGGCCACCACCAGGTTCTCTCCTCCCGTACCACCACCGGCAGACGGCTTCGCCGCCGGAGCAACAGCACCGTTGCCGTCTCCTGATGCATCACCAGACCCATCGCCGGTGGTCGACTCGGAGGTTCCGTTCTGAGGCAGCAGCACCAACGCACCCATCGACAGCAGAGGCGACTCGATCGATCCCGCCGGTTGGCCCAGGTACGACACCGCCTCGCAGGCAAAGCCTCCCATGTCAATCGTGTAGATCACCTCACGGTGCCCGGCCACCACCAACTGCTTGCCTCCGGAAATCAGCACGGGGGGGGAGGTGATGATTTGTGAAAACGACAGCTGGGCGGTTTGGTCGAGGTCTTCGAGGCTGATCTTCGACAGGTGTCCTCGACCATTCGATTCACTCACCAGGTAGGCCTGCGTTCCGACCACCAGGGGAGGACCGACGACCCGCTGTCCGTCAAGCAGGGGCAGTCGCCTGATCGTCTTGCCGTCCTTTTGCCCCAGCAACACCAGTTCGTGCGTGTTGGTATCGACCAGCAGCAAACCCGGCTGTGCCGTCGACACCGCGATGGGAGCAAACGGCAGATCGAGGCCGATGACGCGTCGCCAGGTGGGGTGACCGGTGACGGAGTCGATCCCGTAGATGCAATCGCGGCCGACGACGAACACCGTCCGGCCCTCGGACTTCTCATCGGTGCGGACTCGAGTATTGAGCGTCAACGACAGCGCTGAGACGCCCGGTGCTGTGGTGTCGGGTGCCTGGCCGGGCCGGGCGGTGGTGTCGGCTCCGACCCCGGTCTTCTCGAGCGTCAGTGCATCCTGGAGCCCGCGTTCCAACTGAGCCTCGTTCTGGAACTCGCTGTACCGAGTCAGCAGCTTCCGCCTCTCGATCAACACTTCCATCGGCTGCTTCGCTTCCAGCGACTTGGCGATTCGTGCCAGGCCGTCGTCGAGGACTTCCTGCCTGAGCAGCTTGGCGGCGGCGATCCGCCGGGCCTCGGCGATCCGGGCCTGGTCGGTGGCGAACAGATCCTCGTCGGTCTTGTAGAGACTCAACTTGCGGTCAGCCTCCACGCTCAATTCGATCAGCCCCCGCCCCTTGGCGGTGTCCTTCAGAGACTCACCCGCCTCGTTGGCACAGCCGATCGCAATCTTGACCACGGTGTTGAAGAGGTAGAGTTTTCTCTCGGGTTCGTAATTCTCGAGGTCCTGGCAGTCCTTGCGGTAGACATCGACCGCCTTCAACGCCTCGACCCACTCCTTGGCACCCCCCAGTCGGGCCTCGACCCGCGACTGGTTCAGCAGGAAGGTGGCCCTGGGTGCGAATTCCTCGTTGTTCGGATAGACCTGCAGGAACTCCTCGAGGTGCGTGATCGCCTGCGAGTAGCTCCCCTCCTCGACCTCCGCACTGGCGAGCTCGAAGAGACCCTCGACCGTGTTCCTCGAGAACATGAAGTAGAAGGTGAGCGAGGCGAGTAGCAGGAAGACGGCGAACCCACCCAGAAACAGGACCACGGGCGACTTCAGAGTCTCCTGGTCACCGGGCCGACGCGCCGTCGACTTGAGTCTCTCGGCCAAACCCGGCCCCGCTGGAGTCGGCTCACTCGCGGCAGGCGACTCGGCCGCCAACTCCTGCTCCTCGTCCGAACGCGATCTCGAGAGCACCTTCTGACCAGGCATCGGCTCAACAGCCTCCTCGTCCGCTTCGGTCTCATCGAGCGAATCCAGTTCCTCGTCTTCGAAGTCATCGTCTTCGAAGATCTGATTGATCGGGTGCTCGCCGTCGGCGACCTCCGGGGCCGGTTTCCGAGCGGGCCGTTTGCGCTTGGGGCGGGCCTTGGGCTGGGCAGCAGCCCGCTCCTGTCGCAGCTCGGCCGGCAGCTGGATCTCCTCACCCTCCTCCTCTTCCTCAACCGCCGCCGACCCCACGTAGCCGGCGGGCTGTTCGCCTTTATCGAGCGGCTTGAGACTGATTTCGTCGTCGGAACTGGCCAGAGGAATGAAGCCCTCGGAATCCGCCGCGGAATCTCCCGCATCCTGGCCCGCATCGCCCGCATCGCCCGCATCGCCCGCATCGCCCGCATCGCCCGCATCGCCCGCATCGCCCGCATCCTGGGCCGCATCCTGGGCCGCATCCTGGGCCGCGTCATCAACCAGGCTGATGTCGACCGATCCTGCACGAATCACGTCACCACCGGCCAGGATCGACTCGCGAACCAGCTGACCGTTGACCTCGACCCCGTCGAGATTGGCGGCCTTGAGTTCCCAGGCCGAATCGTTCCATGAGAGTCGGCAGTGCAGCGGCGACACGTCCTCTTCGTCGACCTGCACGTCGCACGAATCAGCGCGTCCGATCGAGACCGACTGGTCGGGGTCCAGTGGTCTGAGTTCGGAGTCACCCGAGAGGAACTGGATTTCGAGTTTCATGGTGTGCATGGTGTGTCGGTCCGCTGCCGCTTCGTGTCACCCGCCGCGCTGGAGGAGTGGTCTAGCCACCTCGAGTCCCCAGGCGGATTCGCTGCATCTGTACCTCGTTGCCGGCATCAACCACCTTGACAACCGTTTCGTGCAATGAGTTCTCGTGTGCGTCGATCAGCATCTCGTTCTTCCCCTTGGACGCCAGCATCGCGGCGAGGTCGGCATCCAGGGGAATCCGTTCGTCATCGATCGAGATCGAGTTGTCCTCGTGAATCTCCACGATCACGCAGTCGTCCTTGAAGTCCTCCAGCTGCTTCGGCTGAACACTGGCTCCCTCCTCCTCGGGACTCGGCGGAGGAAACGCGATCGCCTTCTGCATCGTGAAACTGGCGGTGATCATGAAGAAGATCAGCAGCAGGAAGGTGACATCCACCATCGGGGTCAGGTCCATCTCTTCGAACTCGGTCTGAGCCCTCCGCAGACCAAACTCCTCCTCCTCGTCCTCGTCCTCGATCACCACGGAACCAAACAACCTGGAAGCGGCCGTCTCGGGCTCGGCCGCCCGCTGCTCAGAGTCCTCCGAGACCTGAGCGTCCCGGGTCTCCTCGGACGCCTCGAATTCGCTGAACACCGACGGTTCGGCCGTTTGCTCGGCTGCCTGAACCGGTTCTGAAACCGGGCTGGGAACCGATGCGTCCTCGACCTCCGAGCCTGTTGCAGCAGCGGACTT
>CAUZJR010000079.1:0-15728 GCA_963580005.1 Planctomycetota bacterium | reverse complement strand
GATCTTGCAACTCATGCTGATCTTGCAGATCGTGCAACTCGGTCGTCATGCGGGTCTGCCTGTGTGTTGCCAGCCGGTTGCCGGTCGGGTTGCCGGTCGGGTTGCCGGTCGGGTTGCCGGTCGGGTGGTCCGGTTACTGGCCGCGGATGCCGTGGTATTCGAGCGGGAACTCGTAGTCCTTGCGGAGCGGGTGTCCGTCCCAGTCTTCGGGACAGAGGATACGTCGGAGGTTGGGGTGTGAAGTGAAGCGGATGCCGACCAGGTCGTAGGCTTCGCGTTCGTGCCAGTTGGCCGCCGCCCAGACCCCCGTCACGCTCGGGCAGGCGGGGATGTCGCCTTCGACATCATCGGCCCAGCGTGGCAGCAGCACCTTGATCGTGATGCGGTGTTTGTGGGTGAAGCTGGAGAGGTGGTAGACGACCTCGACATGCGGGGAGTGTTCAAACGTCTTGGCCTTCTTGGGATCCGGCTGCAGGTAGTCGACTCCGCAGAGGTCATTGAGGTGGTCGAAGAGCAGTTCGGGATCGTCGCGAAGAAACGTGGCGACTTCGACGATCGACCCGGCGGCGACTTCGACCCAGGGGTCGATCGCCTCGAGGTTATTTCCGGTGATCGCGTCCCGGCCAAACGTCTCGACCAGCGTTTCGTGGATGTCCGGAGCACTACTCATGCCGCGTCTCCCCCGGATCCGGCCGCCGATCCAGCCGCCGATCCAGCCGCCGATCCGCCGGGGCTGATCTCGGTGCTGCCCACCGCCCGGATCCAGTCCAGGTCGCCTCGCTTCCAGACGTAGGCGAATCCGACCATCAGCACTCCGAAGAAGATCAGGATGTCAAAGAACCCGGTCAGGCCCAGTGTCTGGGCGCTGGAGGCCGAGATGACCGTCTCGGCTCCGCCCTCGGGTGCAGTCAGCAGTCGTTGGCTGAGCACTTCGCGGGCGCCTTGATCGAGCCCGGTGTCGGCCAGTTGCATGGCGTTGCCGTAGACCAGGGCCCAGGGAAAGAAGAAGGCGATCTCGACATCGAAGATGATGAATAGCAGTGCGACGGTGTAGAACCTGAGATCGAACTGGATGTAGCTGGAGCCGATGGTCGGTTCTCCGCACTCGTAGATCGCGTCCTTGGCCGCCGAGGGCAGCTTCGGTCTCAGGAAGCGGCCGATCACCAGCGGCACCAGCAGCATGCCGATGCCGGCGAGGATGAAGAGCAGGAAGTGGTTGAGCAGGTTGGTCATGAGGGGGTGTTGGTCGAATCAGGTCGAGTCGGGTCAAATCAGGCGGTATCAGTCCGCGTCGTCTTCGTTGACCGAGTCGTGTCCGTCGTTGCCGGTTGCGGTCGAGGAGGCGGAGACGGTTTCCTGGAGTTCAGAGACGGGGCGTCGTCCGCTGAAGCCCGAGTCGAGTTCGTGCCACCAGAGGATTTCTTCTTCGTCGAGTTTCCAGCAGAGGTAGGCTTCGCGTCCGTCGACGAGTGTACGGAAGTCGACCAGTCCGGTGAGCGGGTCTTTGAGTTCGACTCCGAGTTCCGCGAGTTCCGCGACGTAGGCATCGAGAGTTTCGATGTCGGATTCGAGTTCCTGCTCCATGGCCTCGACTTCGTCCCGATACTCGCTGCGCGCGCTGGGGTTGTTGCGCTGTCGGAGTTCGTTGAGTCGTTCTCGACGATCGTGGAGGTCTGTGAACAGGGTGACGATGTCCTTGACGATCGCCGTAACCAGCGGCAGCCGGAGGTTGGCTTCCTCGAGGGAGAAGAGAGTCCGCGGTTGATCGCCCTCACCAGTCATGCCTCGGCCTCCTCGCCGGAAAATTCAAACGGACTCGGTTCCCCTTTGACCCAGACCGGTTCGTACAGCACCTTGCTCTCGGCAACGGCGGTCGGGTTGAGCGTGGCCTTGCCCCAGGCGGTTTCCAACGGCAACCGGGCGTAGTCGACAATGCATCCGTCTCGGCTGTAGCACGAGAGGTCGAAGTTGGAGCCCATGAAGATACAATCGACCGGGCAGGGTTCCACGCACAGTGCACAGAACATGCACTTGGTGTAGTCGATGGCGAACCCATTGAGTCGAAAGCCCTTGCCGACGGGGCTCTTTTCCTTGCTGATGTAGATGCAGTCGACCGGGCAGGCGACGGCGCACTTGTCGCAGCCGATGCAGGCGGTCAGGTCATAGCGGTGAAAGCCTCGGTAGCGGACTTTCACCGGCACCGGCACCTCGGGGTACTCGTACACCTCGGTGAACGTCCCGCGGTCGTAGGTCTTGAACATCGCCCTGGCAGTGGTCTTCATGCCGAGCACGACGCTCGTAATCGCCTGCCGGACATCATGCAGCCAGCGTCGAAATCCCTGCATCCGGTCCCATCCGCTGCCGTATCCCGGAGGTCTGCTGGACCATCCGGGGAGGATCGAGTGTTGCCATCGTGGCGTCGGCCCTTCGGGTCGACGGGGTGGATTATAGCGCGGTATGTCGGTGACGCAAGCCAACCTTCCGCGGCCGCTTCCCGCTCAGGCCAACCGCCTTGACGTCTCGACCAGTTCGTCCAGTTTCGCGGCGGCCAGCCCGTCGTCGATTGCAGCCATCGCGGTCCGTGCTGCGGTGGCCAGGTCGAGGCTCTCGGTGGGCTCGGAAAACGCGACCAGTGCCGCGGCGGTGTTGGCGACCACGATGTCTCGAGCCGCCCCCTGTTCTCCCTGGATCACCCCCCGGATCATCGCCGCACTCGCCTCCGGCGACTCGACTCTAAGCGACTCAACCTCGCACCGCTCCAGGCCAAAGTCCTCCGCCGTCCAGGTGTGCTCGATGATCTCACCACTGGCTCCATCGATTTCCAGCCCCAGCGTGGTCCCCCACAGTGCGACTTCATCGAGCTCGTTGTTTCCACAAACGACCAGTGCTCGCGGCCGACCGAGCACGCCCAGGGCACCGGCCAATAGCCGTGCGGCCGAGTCGCTGTTGGCGCCCAGCAGTTGGCAGTCGGCACCGGCGGGATTCGTCAGCGGGCCGACCAGGTTGAAAATCGTCCGCAGGCCCAGTTGCTGTCGCACTCCAGCCGCGTGTTTCATCGCCGAGTGAAACAGTGGGGCGAAGCAGAAGCCGATCCCGACCTCGTCCAGGCAGTCGGCGACCGCTGCCGGCGGCAGGTCGATGGTGACCCCCAGTGCACTCAGGACATCCGACGATCCGCTCGAACTCGACACTCCGCGGTTGCCGTGCTTGGCCACCGGTATGCCGCAGCCGGCGGCGACCAGCGCGGTGGCGGTGCTGATGTTGAAGGTGTGCAGCCGGTCGCCTCCCGTGCCACAGGTGTCCAGCAGCCGTTCGTAGCGGCTGGAGATGCGTGTGGCACGAGAGGCCATGGCCGAGGCGGCAGCGGCGAGGTCATCGACCGACTCGCCCTTGGCCGCCAGCGAGATCAACAGCGCCCCGACATCGACCGGGTCGGCCTCGCCGTCCATCAACGCCGCAAAGGCCGTTTCGACCAATTCACGCGATGAGTCGCTGCCGGCGATGGCCGCTTCGACGACAGGTTGAATGGCGGGATGCATGGATGTGTGCCTGGGGTGTGTGCCTGCGGTGTGACCCCGAGCGAGTATAGCGGTGCAGGTGAATCCCCCAGAAGGCAATTGACACCTGCTTTGAAGCGGTTCTACGATCGGTCGGCCATGGGGCCGTTAATACGATCTGGTTCGAGGTGCAGTCGACGGTGGTACAGAAGCTGGTCATTGATGCGGATCCGGGGATCGGTGATGCTCTGGCGATCGTGCTGGCACTGCGGGATCCGGCTGTCGAGGTGGTGGGCCTGACGGCGACGGGTGGCCGGGTTTCGGGCCAGGTTGCGACCCGGAATCTCCAGGCCCTCATCGACTGTCTCGATCCTTCTCGCCTGCCTCGGATCGGCCACAGCAGCGCCGACTCCTCACCCCTGCTCCAGTCTCCCTCGCTCGACGGCCCCTCGGGACTGGGCGACTGGGACGTGCCTGTGGTGGAGTTGCACCAGCGTCACGAGTCGGCTCGAGTGCTGGTCGAAATCGTCCGCGATCGGCCTCACGAGATCACTCTGCTGACGCTGGGCCCCTTGACCAACGTCGCGCTGGCCTCGGAAATGGCCGCCGACTTCTTCGATCTGCTCGGCGGGCTGGTCTGCCTGGGCGGTTCGATCGAGGTGGGTGGCGACGTGACGGCGGTGGCCGAGTTCAACGTGATGGCGGGAGCCGAGAGTGCCCGTCGTGTGCTGACCTCACCGATCTCCAAGACGCTGGTCCCGCTGGACGTCAGCGGCCGCGTGGTGCTGAGTCCCGACCAGTCGCGTCGGCTGCGCGAGCGGGTCGGGGGCCGGTTGGCCGAGCTGCTCGATGCGGTGCTCCCCTTCTGGTTCCGGATGCATCACGAGACGCTGGGGATCGAGGGGGTCCTGCTGCACGGGGTCGCCGCGCTGGCCGCGGTGACTCAGCCAAGACTCTTGAGTCGCACGGACATGCTCGTGGACGTCGAACTGGCCGGGCAACTGACTCGAGGAATGACCGTGCTGGACCGCCGCCGCGAGATGGGTCCCCAGGCGAATGTCTCGGCGTGTGTCGACATCGAGGTTCAGGGGGTGATCGACTACCTGTCGAGACTGATGTCGACGGAGGGGTAGCAGAGGCGCGGCACTACCGCGAATTCGCACCCAGTAGATCTCGATCGCTCAGCGAGACGCGGATCTCGATCTGGCGTCCCGCTCGCCATACGCTCAGAGTCACCGTGTTGCCGATGGGTTCGAGGCTGACCAGGTGGATCAGGTGGTCGAAGTCGGCGACGGGAGTTTTCTGGAACCGGGTCACCACGTCGTTGGCCTGCAGGCGGGCCCGTGCGGCGGGGGTACCGGCAGTGACGTTGAGCACTCGTGCTCCTGTGCGTCTCGAGAGTTTCAGTTGGCGGGCTTCTTCGGCTGTGAAGTCGGGGTCGAGTACCACTCCGAGGTAGGCTCGTCGGACTCGTCCGTGTCTCAGCAGGTCATCGACAATCCGCCTGGCCATCCGGCTGGGGATGCTGAATGCGACCCCCGATCCGCTTCCGTTGGTTGTCGCGATCGCGGTATTGATTCCGACCACCTTGCCGCGGATGTCGACCAGTGGTCCGCCGCTGTTCCCGGGGTTGATGGCGGCATCGGTTTGCAGGAAGTCCTGGTTGATTACGTCTCCGGCACCCAGTTTCAGTGAGCGGCGTCCCTTGGCGCTGATGATGCCCAGCGAGACCGAGTGGCTGAGGTCAAATGGGCTGCCGGCGGCGATGACGAAGTTGCCGATCTGCAACGAGTCACTGTCGCCCCACTGGGCAGGCTGCAGTCCTGCGGCGGAGATTTCCATCACCGCCACATCGCTGGCGGTGTCGCTGTAGGTGCGGCGTGGAGTCAGGATGCGTCCGTCGTGCAGGTGGATCTGCAGGTCGCCGGGCGTGCGATCGCCGATGACGTGAGCGTTGGTGACGACGACCAGTCGGCCGGTGGCTGTGTGCCGAAGGATGACTCCGGATCCGGTCTCCTGGACCGTCCCGCGTCCTCCGCGGTTTCGGTGACTGCGGATCTTGACCACGCTGGGCATCAGTCGGGCCGTGATGCTCGAGAGTTGTCGGCCGGCGGCCTCGAGCACCTCGGCGTCACTGGCCTTTGCGGCGCCGGTGGCCTGTCGGGCTGCGAGGCTGGGATAGATCCCTGCGGCCAGGATGGCCAGCGCGACGAAAGCGGCCAGCATCCAGCCTCCGGATCGAGCAAAACGCCGGGGTGCAGGCATGATCGGGTTCACCTGGTCTGCTGATCGCGAGGTCGAGCAGTGGGTCGTTCGGCTGGGTCTTGCGGATCGTCGAATCAGTCGACGTCGATGTCCTTGAGACTGACCTCGGTGGGGTTCAGCCGGCCTTCGATTTCCATGGCGTTGCCCCAATCGGCTTCGCCGTCGGCCGATCCTCCACCGGTCAACTCGAGTTCACTCTGGCAGGCCACGCACATGATGCTGGTCGGGACCGCCCTGAGTCGTTCGATGGGAATCGAATGGCTGCAGCGTTCGCACTTGCCGTAACGGCCCTCGCGGATCAGCTGCAACGCCAGTTCGACCTGTCGGAGCTCACGGTTTTCGAGTGCGGCGAGTTGAGTGTTGAGTTCACGGGACACGCCGTGGTTGGCCGCGTCGCCGATGTCGCCACCGGTCTGCGGTCCGGTGTGCCAGGGGTGATCGTCTGCGCCGAACTTCTTCCGCAGCACGTCTCGCTTCTCAATCAACCGCTGATGCAGTCGCAGGAGTGCGTCTTTTCGAGCCATCGCCGTAATCCTCCGGTCCGGGGCCGGAATCGACCCTCGGCAAGGCTACGTCACGGTCGTGGCCACGGGGTGGCCGACCAGCCCAAAGCCGCCAAGCTTCGGGCCTGCGAGCCGTCACAATTGCCAGAACCGGTAAAGTCAGCCCAATCCGAAGTCCGACAACTGTTACAGGGCGAGCAGGTTGTGCGCTGTGTTGAAGGTGTGGCAATCGTGGCTGGAGAGAATCGGAGAGCACTGCTGATGGCCAGAAAACTGATCCGAACAAGCGTGATGCTGTTGGCCGTGTCCGGCCTGGTGGGTGTCGCGGGCTGTTCGTGCCACAAGTCCACCTCCTACGACGGCGATTGCGGTCTGGTCTATGACGACGACTACTGGCAGGGCGATTGTGGTGGGTGTGGAGCCCCGTCGGGTCACCAGGGCTCTCACCAGTCGGGCTGCGGTGGCTGTGGCGGACCCGCTACGCACTCGGGATGCTCGCATCCGCACGGTGATTCAGGCAGTTGCGCGGGCTGCGGAGGCTCACATCATCAACCGGGACCAACCTGTGCCTCGTGTGGCGGCGTCCACACACAGCCCGCACCTGCCCCTGTAACGGGCCAGGTCGGCTGCCCGCATTGCGGAGTGGACCACGGACCGGCCAGCGAAGGGGCTCCTCCAGCAGAACCCGCACCTCCGGCAGGCACGACGGCCTCGCCACCCCCTCCCCCACTGCCCCCTTCGATTCCTCCGACCCCCGGTGCCAAGCCCCCCGCGGCCGAGCCTGCCAAGCCGAAGGCCGACGGAGTCAACCCGACCGCCGTCCAGGTGCCTCCGCCCCTGCAGACGGTTCCGGCCGGCGGTGGTGGTCTGGAGCCGGCTCCGCCGCTTCATCCCGTCGAGGTGCCGTTGCCCGGATTGGAGAATCCAGCCCCGATTCCTCGCGACGCGGCCCAGCCGAAGTGGATTCCCCGCAGGCTCTAGGCCGACTCCTGTGATGGCCGAACCGGACCGAATGGCACCGACGCGGCGTCCGAACCGGAACCCCGTCGGCTACCAGCGCTGGCACGACCTGACGTTTCTGCACTGGCGGGTCCCGGCCGACGAGTTGGCCACGCTGTTGCCTGCGGGCCTGGAGGTCGACACGTTTGACGGGTCGGCGTGGGTGGGGCTGGTTCCGTTCCGCATGTCGGGTGTGCGTCCGTGGTGGTTTCCGCCGCTTCCGGGCGTGTCGGCCTTTGACGAGACGAATGTCAGGACCTACGTGCACCACAACGGGGTGCCCGGAGTCTGGTTCTTCAGCCTCGATGCCGCCAATTGGCTGGCCGTCCAGGTCGCGCGCTGGCGTTGGCGGCTCAACTACCACCACGCGACAATGCGGGTTGAGCGAACGGGGCCAGATGGGGATGGGGACGGGGATGGGTGTGAGCAGGGACTGGTTTACTCGAGCGAGCGGACGGCGAAGGGGTCGGGTCGTCAGGACGTGACGGGGCCGGGTGTGCCTGGTGCCGGAGTGGATCTCGAAATCCGCCTCGACGGCGTTGAGTCTCCCGAGGGTGTCGACCAGGACGGTCATGCCCGGCCCGGGAGTCTCGAGCATTTCCTGGTCGAACGCTACGTGCTGTTCACACGCGATCCGACCGGCGACTCATCGACGGTCTACTCGGGACAGGTCCACCACACGCCCTATCCTCTTTGCGGGGCGGAGGTGCTGCGGTGCACCGAGTCATTGATCCTGGCATCGGGGATCGAGGTCAGTGGTCCCCCCGAGCACGCGTTGTACAGCGAGGGCGTGGAGGTTGAGATCTTCGGGCTGGAGCCGGTTGGGGTGGTGGCTGGGTCCTAGATCGCTTCGATTTCCAGTGCCGTTGTTGTGGCCAGTTGCCTGAGCGAATCGGCGTCGGGCATTCCGGTGGTGGCTCCGGTGGCCTGTACGCAGCAGGCGCCTGCGGCGCTGCCGAGCCTGAGGCAGTCTTCGGGCGAGTCGTCTTGGAGCAGTGCGAAGATGAAGCCCGAGGCGAATGCGTCTCCGCCGCCGGTCCCGTCGACCAGTTGCACCGGATGAGCCTGGGCCTTCCAGCCGCCTGCGGGTCCGAGCATCACCGACCCGCGGTCTCCGCAGGTGATCACCACCTGCCGGGCCCCGGCATCCAGGAAGTTCCGAGCCTGCTCGATCGGTTCATCGAGGCCACACAACAGTCGGGCCTCGTCGTCGTTGGGCACGAAGTAATCGGTCACAGGCAGGACATCCTCGAGCCGGGACGAGTAGTCACCGGGGGCGGGGACCACGACGTCGAGCATGGTGATCACGCCCAGCCGGCCGGCTCGAGCGAACAGGTCCGCGACACGTTCTGCGGCGGGTTGTTCCGAGAGGCAGTAGCCGCCGAGGTACAGGACGCGAGTCCGTTTGAGTACGTCGTCGGTGATCGACTCGGTGGTGAAGTGGGCATTGGCGGCGGGGGCATGGATGAAGCGTCGGTCCTGGCCGGTGACGTTGATCACCTGGGTGGCGCTGGTCTGGAGGTCGTCGCGGACCTCGAGGATCGAACAGTCGACTCCCGCCTCGGCAAAGACCTCGCGGACGAACCGGCCGAAGATGTCGTTTCCGATCGTTCCGGCCACGGCGGTGGCCAGTCCGAGCCGGGTCATGTTGACCGCGCAGTTGGCCGCGCAGCCTCCGATCGAGAGATGCAGGGCGGGTGTTTCGACCAGCACGCCCGGTGCGGGCAGTTCGCTGACCGGTTCGCAGACGTGATCGGCCACGACGATTCCCGCGCACAGGCAGTCCAGCGATCCGGCCGAGGCGTCGGTCATGACTGTGGGTCCGGTTCCGCTCGGGATTCTGTGTCCGGAGTGTCGGCCTGGTGCGGTTCGGTTTCGGTCTCGGTTTCGGCCCCGGCGAGCAGGCGACGCTTGGCGATGACGAGTTGTTTGACGATCGGATAGGTCGGCACGGCCGTGACGGTGGCGATCAGCAGCGAGCCGGCGAGCATCGGCCAGGCGACCTCGGCGAAGATGAAGCGGAGCGGGTCGAGCCAGCCTTGTTCCAGCGCCGCTTCGAATTGGGCGAGGAACTCGTCGGGAGTCATCGGGGCTTCGACCAGCAGCGTGCCGACGTAGTAGAAGGCGGCATACATCGGCAGCATCGTGAGCGGGTTGGAGATGTAGACGGCGATCAGGCCGGCGACCCGGTTGAAGTGAAACAGCGGTCGCGTCACCGCGGCAATGGCCAGGATGACGATCATCTGGATGCCGACTGTCGGGGTCATGCCGACGAACATCCCGATCGTCGTGCCCAGGGCGATCGAGTGGGGTGTGTCGTCCAGGGCGAGCAGCCTGCGGATCAGCCGCCGGGGGCTCGTCCACCAGCGGGTGTCGGCGTCGCGTCCGTCCATGTCATTGATGTGGCCGGACTGAATCCGGTAACCACCCCGACTATTCCTGCTCGGCCCCGGGCTCGGAAGTCGCCCCGTCGATCAGTTGCTCGATCAAGGGCTCGATATGGTCCTTGTAGGTGAACCCCTCGTCGCCGTACTCGCCCGAATCGTTGTCGAATCGCTTGGCCAGGTTTCCCTGGGTGTCGTAGACGTAGACGGCCGGAATCGCCGCCAGCCCGATCGACTCGTAGACGTCGATGTCGGCATCCGAGAGCAGCAGGTTGGTGCAGGTGGCCTTGGTCGAGTTGAGGAACTTGATCACCGAGGGTTTCTTCGATTCGGGAGGTTCGTCCTCGAGTCCTTCATAGTCGCAGGAGACCGAGATGCAGGTGATCTTGTCCGCGGGGTACTTCTTGTGCAGAGCGACCAGGTTGGGGAACTCCTTCATGCACGGCACGCAGCTGGTCGACCACAGGTCAACCACCACCACCTTGCCCTTCTGAGCCGCGATCAGTGCCTGGGTCTCCTTCCAGCTCTTGATCTCCAGCGAGACGCTGTCGGGTGTCTGCTGCGTGTCGGGAGCGTCGGGTGTTGTCGTCGGCTTGGCCTGGGGCGTGGCGCCGTCGCCGGAGCTGTCGGCTGATCCGGTGCATCCGGTGTTTCCGGCAAGCAGCAGCGATGCGGCAAGCAGCGCGAGCAGGCAGCGGTGGCGGTTGGCATCGAGGCGGATCATGGGAGGCTCGGGGTGGTGCGGGGGGTGGTGCGGGGTGGTGAGAGGTTTGTGGACGGAGTGTCACTCAGCGAGCGACTTTCCGGAGTCCGGCGGTCTTGGCCGCTGCGGCGGGATCCTCGAAGGGCAGTGCCTTCAGGAAGTCGGCGAGGTCCGAGAGCTGTTGTTTGTCGAGATGGCTGGTCGTGCCGTGCCGGTCGCCGGTGTTGTAGGTGGTGAGGACTTCGAGCAGTGTCGTGGCCTTGCCGTGGTGCAGGTAGGGGGCGGAGCGGTACAGGCCCAGCAGCATGGGCGTGTCGTAGGCCGGCCCCATTTTCTCGCTGGGATCGATGGTGCCGGTTCCGACGTCGTGCGTGAGCAGTTTGGGTCGAGGTCGAGGTCGTGAATCGGTGTAGAAGGGTCCGTTGTGGCACGTGGCACAGCCGACTTTCTTGGACCTGAAGAGTTTCTGTCCGCGTTTTGCGGCCGGCGTGAGGCCCTTGCGGGCGTAGGGGCTGAGCGTGAACTTGTGCGAGTTGGTGTAGGCTGCCAGGGCGTCGAGGTCGACGGAGAGTCCCTTGTTGGGCTTCTCGAGCGACTTGTTGACCCCACCTTTGACCAGCCCACGCCCCTGCATCAACGGACCGCGGATCGTGTGTTCGAAGTCCTGCGATTCATCGCGGTCGGCCGACCAGTGCAGAGGGTGAGTCCAGGCGAGGCCGAACAGGGGGGGCGTGGCCCTGAGTCCTTCGGGGTTCTGCCATGTGCGTCCGTCGGGGTCGCCGTCGGGGTGGCAGCTCGAGCAGCTGATCCAGCGTCGGCCGACCATCGGCTGCAGGGCGGTGTAAAAGAGGATCTTGCCGCGGTGCAGTTCCTTTGAGAGCGGATTCTTGGTGACGGCGATCGTGGCCAGGGGACGAGCCGAGTCGGAGTCGTAGGCGACGACGTTGAAGTCGAGTGCGTTGTAGACGAAGAACCTCTTGCCATCGGGAGCGACCCGGACCGCACGGGGGTTGTGGCCCAGGGTCAGCCGACGCCGGTAGGCGATCTCGGTGTAGTCATCGGCGACCGTTTCGCAGATGAACATGTCGTCGGTGCCCGAGAAGACGACGAAGAACCGTTTGCCGTCGGCCGAGACATCGATTTCCCAGGGATTGGCCGTGACCAGGTTGCCCAGGAACGAGTCCATCGGGATCCGTTTGCGACGTCTGCCCTCGGTGGCCTTCGTGTCGACGACGCCGACGTAGGGGAAGATCGACCCTTCGCCCCGGGCGGCCGCGGTTCTCGAGCGGATGTGAGGAATGTAGGCCTTGGGCCGGGTGGGGTGCAGTACGATTTGTCGGCAGAGGTTGTCGGTGCTGGCCCCTTTCCAGGTGTCGACGATCTTGCCGCCGGCCACGTCGATCGCGTTGACCCGCGCCGTGTAGTACTCGGCCGAATACAGAGTCTTGCCATCGGGCGAGAGGGCCAGCCCTCGAGGGAACTGGCCGGCGGGGAATTGCCTGAGCACCTTGCCGGCGGCACTGATCTCGACCACCCGACCAGGGTACTCGAGCGTGACGTAGTACCTCGAGCCATCGGCGTTGGAGACGACACCGTAGGGCTCGTCGAAGACCTCGACCCGCTGCAGCACTTTGCCCGAGTCGGCATCGAGCACCGTGACCTGGTCGTCGTTGTAGACGGCCACGGCCAGGCGGTGTGTCTTGCCCAGGAAGGCGACTCCTTCGGGGTGCACGCCGACCTGGGTTTCGTGGACTTTCTTGAGCGTATTGAGGTCGACGATGCTGACAGTGCCGCTGTCGCGGTTGGAGCAGGCCAGCAGGCGTCCGTCGCTGGAGATGTCCATCAGGCTGTTCGAATCGCGTGCCGAGGTGGCCTGGGTGCCCAGTCCTGTCAGCACGATGGCGACGATCAGCAGTTGACGTGACCGGAGAGTCATCGAGCGAAAAGTCATCGTGCGGAGATCTCTGGAGTCGAGGCCGGAATCCGTGGCGGTCACTCTATCAGAAGTCATCAATCCGAGTCAGGCCGAGGCCGAGGCCGGGGACTGGCTCCGGAGCTGCCCCCGGGGGCGGCTCCGCAGCCAGTCCCCGGCTCTCAGCACTGGCCACCGCCTTCAGCACTGATAGACTCAACAGCATCATGACCCGCCTCGCTCTCGCGTTATTCCTGCTCACCGCCCTGCCCGGCTGCGTCTATACCGATCCGGCACCGTCTCCGACTCGATCGAGTGGCGAATCAACCGACACTCTCTCACCAGTCGTCACCGATGCCCCGTCGGACGCTCCGCAGGCGATGGTCTGGATCCGGGGCGGTTCGTTTGAAATGGGCACCCGCGACCCGTCGGGCAAGCCGGACGAGTTTCCTCCTCACACGGTCGAACTCGACGGCTTCTACATGGACACGCACGAGGTGACCAACGGCGAGTTCGCGAGGTTTGTGAAGTCGACGGGATTCGTAACGGCGGCCGAGAAGAAGCCTGATTTCAGTTCGGTGCGTCAGGGTTCGAAGCGAACCGAGGACAAGATCCTGCCCGAGTTGAATCGGCCCGGTTCGATTTGCATGAAGCAGGGCCTGAAGCGTGGCGACATCGACCCTCGGCTGGGTGCGTATGGTTGGTGGGAGTATGTGCCGGGAGCCGACTGGCGACATCCGGAGGGTCCGGGGAGTTCGATCGATGAGCGGCTGGACCATCCGGTTGTGCATGTTTCGTGGCACGATGCCAACGCGTACTGCAAGTGGGCGGGCAAGCGGTTGCCGACCGAGGCGGAGTGGGAATTTGCGGCCCGGGGCGGTTTGGACGGGAAGACCTACCCGTGGGGCAACGAGCGAAACCCCGAGGGGAAGTGGTTGATCAACATCTGGCAGGGAGCTTTCCCGGTCAAGAACACCAATGATGACGGCTTCCTGACGACGTCACCGGTCGGTTCGTTTCCGGAGAACGGCTACGGTCTGTTTGACATGTCGGGCAATGTCTGGGAGTGGTGCCACGATAACTACACGGCGGATTACTATGGCGATTCTCCGAAGCGGAATCCTCAGGGCCCCGAAGAGAGCCTGGACCCGGACGAGCCGGACATCCTGAAGCGGATCCAGCGAGGCGGCAGTTTCATGTGCAGCGACACCTACTGCACCGGCTACCGTGTGACGGCAAGAATGAAGGGTGAGCAAGGTTCGGGCCTGTACCACACCGGCTTCCGCTGCGTGGTCTCTCACGACGCCCACCTCAAGTAGGTCAGTCCGCCTGCGGCGGATGCCTGACATCATCCCCCATCACCCGCGCCAGGCAAACTCATCTGCTCGCAATCCGTACTGGTGTGGTAGTTCACCAAGCGGGCATCGTAGACGGATGCAGCGGTTCGAGAACTGGTGCGGAAGCGGGCTGACCATCGCTGTGAGTACTGCTGCCGTCTCCCGCAGCGAGCCGTTGACGTCACGTTTCACGTCGAGCACATCGTGCCCAGGTAGCACGGTGGTGATGACGACCCTTCGAATCTCGCGGTTGCTTGCAACCGCTGCAATCTCCACAAGGGAACGAATCTCTCCTCGATCGATCCGGACTTCGGCGATCTGACCCTCTCCCCAACCTTGATCCAGTTGGAATGTTAGGAATCCGGCATCTTGGCCTTTGCCGGCTGCATGCCACCTGACTTCTGACTCCAGCGGTAGTAGGTCTGGACGGTGATCTTCAGAGCCCGACAGGCTTCACCGATTGATGAAGGCGTAACGGGTCAGGGCCCTTTGGCCGGACTTGCTGGCCAAGCCCTCGTCGACGGCTTTTCGCAGGTCTCTGCTTGCAGTCGCCGTCGACAGCGATGGGAACACCAGGCAGTAGTCCTTTCGGGAAAACGTCGCTGTCCCGAAGTGTTCCCTCGCAGTGGCCAGGCGGCTGAAGGGAGTCACCGTTGTGGGCGAGATCTCAGCCAGGGTCCACTTCAGAGCATCGAGCGTGGCAGAGAGGCAGAAGTCGACAAACTGGGTGGATCGCCCCGACTGATCACAGGCCCGCAGCACAGCGTAGTACTCGACCTGTCGCTCGCGGATTACCGACTCGATGGGTACATGCAAGAACAACGGGTGATATTGGCTGAGAATCAGCGAGTGCCACAATCGACCGATACGGCCGTTCCCATCCTCGAACGGATGAATGAACTCGAGCTCATAGTGTACGACGGCCGCCAGGGCGACCGGATGCGTTTGGGCGTCTGATTCGAGAAACCGAAGCAGATCAGAAATCCGGCCCGCCACCAGTTGATCCGGTGGAGCGACATGAGTCACCCGGCTTCCGCTGAGTACGCCGACCTTGCCTCGTCGCCAGTCGCCCGCTTCCTTCAGCAGCCCGGTCATCAAGACCTCATGGGCTTCCAACAGGTCCCTGCAACATGTGGACTGCCATTGGCTCAGCCGCTCGTACGCGTTCAGCGCGTTCTGTACCTCGAGAATATCGCGGCTGGGACCCGAAACACGGCGACCGTCCAGTACGGCCGTGATCTGATCTTCAGTCAGCGCGTTCCCCTCGATCGCCACACTGCCCTGAACGGTCCTGATGCGGAGTGACCGTCGCAAGATCGGGGTCGGCCGTGGCTGTTGCAGGCCCTCGAATCGACCCAACAACCGTTCGATCTCGGCCAGAAACCCGACAGCTTCTGCAGTGATTTCGAATGGAGGCTCCACGACATGATAGTATCACATGATAGTATCATTGGGAGTACCGACGTCGAACTACGCGTAGAACTCTGCGAACTGCTCTTGTACCGCGGCGATGCCGGTGTGGATCAGCTTCATGTCGCTGGTGGGGCTGATCAGGCGGACGCCCTTTTCGAACATCATCCCCGCATGCTCGGGGCTGACCACCACCGCGCCGATGTGCTTGCCGTGCTGCTGGCACGCCGCCGAGACCCGGTCGATCGCGTCGATGCACTTCTCGTGAAAGAAGTCGCCCGTTACGCCCAGGCTCTGGCTCAGGTCACTCGGGCCGATGAACAGCAGGTCCACACCATCAATCGCCGCGATCTCGTTCACCTCCTCAACCGACTGAGCCGTCTCGATCTGGATCGCCACAAACGTCTCGCGGTTGGCTTTCTCGGTGAACTCGGCCGGCTTCATCGACCCGAAACCCGCGTCGTAACCTCCGGTGTTCAAACCCCGGTTGCCTCGAGGATGGAACTTCGCCCACTTCACGATCTCCTCGGCCTGCTCGGCCGAGAACACCTGGGCCGCCATGATCCCACCCCCTCCGGCCTCCAACGCCCGCGTCACCGTGGCGTAATCCGTCGGCGCGATTCTCACGAAGTTGTCCAGCCCCTCGCTGCGGGCCGCCAACGCATTGATCTCAAGACTCTCGATCGAAAACCCCACGTGCTCGGCGTCGAACCACACG
>CAUZJR010000078.1:0-15793 GCA_963580005.1 Planctomycetota bacterium | reverse complement strand
GAGAGCGACGAGGACCGCTGCGAACTGCTCGCCGAACGACTCGACTCGACCACCGTGCTCCACGCCGACGCCACACGCCGCAGCCAGCTCGAAGAAGCTCGAGTCGGAACCGCCAGCGTGTTCGTGGCCACCACCGGCCACGACGAAGACAACATCGTCTGCGGGGTCGAGGCCAACGAGATGGGTTGCCCGAAAATCCTCTCCGTCGTCAGACGACCCGACTACGCCGATGTGCTGGCCAAGGTCGGGATCGGACAGTCGGTCAGCCCCCGGGAAGTCCTCGCCGAAGAAATCCTGGCACTGCTGCAGAGAGGACCGGTGATCAGCCGACGCGATATCTCCGGCGGCGGAGCCGAGGTGGTTGAACTGGAAGTGGGTGAAGATTCCCAGGTGACCCGCGCACCACTCAAGGAACTCCCGCTCACGAGAGGACTGGTCGCCACCGTCGTACGCTCACCCGCGATCTGGGTCCCCGGAGGCGACGATCAGCTGAAGGCCGGGGACTCGGTCATCGTGCTCGTACAATCCGACAGCGCCGAAGAAGTGCTGGGACTGTTCGCCGCCAGGAACGGCGACTGAACACCCACTCGTGTCTCGAATCCACACGCGCCCCCCCAAAAAAAGAGTCTCCCAAGAGCCCGGAGGATTGGCTGAGTGCAGAGGGTCTTCGTTTCCGAGTACATCACCAGCGGGGCCTGGGCCGATCGACCCCTCGTCGGGTCGCTGGCAACCGAGGGCCAGGCCATGCTCGTGGCTCTCGCCGAAGACCTCGCCGATGATCCCGGGATCGAGGTCGTCACCACCTGGGACTCGCGGCTGGGTGAGTTTCCGGTCACGGGGACCCGGGCGTTTGAGGTGGAAACCACGCTCGAGGCCGACGAGAGATTTCATCAACTGGCCGGCTCTGCCGATCGAACACTCGTGATCGCTCCCGAAATCGATGGGCTGCTCGAGAACCGCTCGCTCCAGGTGTCGGTTGCCGGAGGAACCTGGGTGGGGTGCCCGGCCGATACGATTGCACTCTGCTCGGACAAGCTGGCAACCGCACAGCACCTGCGACAACATCGGCTGAATGTCGTGGACACCCGCACGGCACAGGTGCCGCGGCCCGACTCGGAACGGGTCGTCTGGAAACCACGCGATGGAGCCGGGTCGCTGGGGATCTCGACCGCCAGCCGCACCGATCCCCCCCCACACCCCGACTCCATCGTGCAACCACTGGTACAGGGACGTCATGTTTCAGTCGCCGTGATCTGTGGCGATCAGCAGGCGTTCAGCCTGCCGGTTGCCGAACAGCATCTCAGCAGCGACGGACGATTCAGCTACCAGGGCGGCAAAGTCCCCTGCTTCCCTCTCGATTCGCCCCAGTCCCAGGCGATCCGTCACCTGGCACGAGAGGCCTGCCGCAGCCTGGGCCACGCACGAGGCTGGATGGGGGTCGACCTGGTGCTGCTGGAAGACAACACGCCGGTGATCATGGAAATCAACCCGCGATTGACCACGTCGTTCCTGGGCTACCGCCAACTGGCGGCCGGCGTTCCACTGGGCCAGCTCGTCATCTCACCTGAATCCGCCGCCGAGGCGAGCTGGGATTGGTGCCACACGCACAGTGAACCGGTGGAATTCACCTGCAGCGGATCGATGACAGGCGGCGGTTAGCGGCCGTCGATGAGAACCCACATGCAGATCGTCGGACTCGACATCGGTGGAGCCAACCTGAAGGCGGCCAGCGCACAGGGCCAGGCGGTCTCCAGGGCGTTCCCGATCTGGCGTGAACCGGACCGGCTGGGGCAGGAACTGGAGTCACTGCTCGGAGGACTGCCCGCCGCAGACGCCCTGGCGGTCACGATGACGGCCGAACTGGCCGACTGCTTTCCTACCAGGGCCCAGGGAGTGCGGCGGATCCTCGAAGCGGTTGACCAAATCACCGCCGGGCGACCGGTTGTGGTCTGGCAGACCGGAGGCGAGTTTGTGGAGGTCGCCGAGGCCAAGGAACTGCCCGAGCTGGTGGCCGCCGCCAACTGGCATGCGCTGGCCACCTTCAGCGGACGCCTGGCCCCAACAGGCGAAGCACTGCTGATCGACATCGGCAGCACCACCACCGACCTCATACCCATCCTGGACGGACTGCCGGTGCCCTGGGGACTGACCGACCGCAACCGACTGGCCAGCCACGAACTGGTCTACACCGGAGTCGGCCGCACGCCGGTCTGCTCGCTGGCCAACGAGGTCACCCTCGGAGATCGCCGCGTCGGGTTGGCAGCCGAGCTGTTTGCCACGACCGGGGATGTCTACCTGCTGAGCGGTGACCGCCATGAAGACGCCCTCTGCCTCGACACCGCCGACGGAAGGCCAGACACGCTCAAGGACGCAGCCCGGCGGCTGGCACGGATGCTGTGTTGTGACCCGGAAGAGATCAGCGACGAAGAACTGATCGACGTCGCCGGACAAATCGCCACGATTCAGCTCGACAGGCTGGGCTCGGCGGTTCAACACGTGATCGGACTCTCGCAACAGGGGCCCGGGCTGGACACCGTCCTGGTCAGCGGAAGCGGTTCCTTCCTGGCCCGCCGCGTGGTGCAGTCACATCGAGACCTCGCCGAAGCACGGCTGGTGGATCTCACCGAGTGCTTCTCGGGTGACGTCGCCACCGCGGCGTGTGCGTTTGCGATCGCGAGGCTGGCCGAGGAACGAGTGGCCGATTTTCTCTAGGAAGCCACCGCGACTTCCGACCCCCGTGACAACGACTCGCCGACCGCGTCGATCAGCCGCACCAGGCAACCGGCTCGCTTCAACACCGCTGAGTTGTGAGCGGCATCGTCCCACTGCAGCAACAGGTCGTCGTAGACTCGATCCAGGTCGATCGATGGCGACTCCAGCGGAGTGCCGTAGACCTCCTCGTCATCGGTCACCGCGAACAACTCGAAATCACGGTATCCTCCGCTGCTCCCCGCAATCACCCACCCCGTCGCCAACGGCACGGGACTCGACGGATGGTACTCCAGGGCGGCAGTCACCTCGTCGGGGAACCGCACCGTGATCCCGATCCCCTGCACGAGACCGGCACCGGTGAGGTGACGAGCCGAGACCGACAGCGGGTCGACGCCTGTCAGCATCAACAGCTGTTCGAGACGGTCCAGTACCGAGGTCGGCAATCGGCTGCCCGGCTCTGCGGCCACCATCGAGTCACCTCCGATGAAGCCCCAGGTGCTGTGGAACAACGTTCGAGGTAGGCCAAGACGACCCGATTGGACCAGGGCCAGGGCCGATTGGAAGTCGGCGTCGGCCAGGCTGTTGCAAAGCACCAGCAAGCGGGACCCCCGTCCCTGGCCCCCAATCCACTCCAGCTCCGGTTCGCTGACCGGAGAAGGCACGGCGACGGGTCGGCCCAGCTCGATCGCCCGACGCACGGTTTCTCGCCGCAGCAAATCGCTGCCGGTGACCAGCAACAGGTCGATCCCCTCGTCACTCAACAACTCCCCCGCATCAGCCACCTCGCGACACCCCGCCGATTCACAGACACTCTCGCCACCAGGCACCTCGGCAACCACCGCCACCGGCAGCAGGTCGGTGCGGAGGCTGAGTCGCTGGAGATGGAAGCGGCTCCGTGGACCCGGACCGACCAACCCGACCCTGAGACGATGTGTCGATGTGGCCATCAGAGAATGCCTCGCCGGCGGCTACGGCTTGCGGACGTTGCCGGTCATCCGAACCTTCAGCCGCCCAATGCTCTTGTGGCCGGCCGGGGCATTGACCTTCAGAAACAACAGACCGGTCTCGCGAGGCGTGATCGTGCCTCCGTTCCCGACCAGGAACGGCTTGCCCGGCTTCAGCTTCTTGCCGCCGTCGGGGGCCGGCACGATGACGCCGATCAGAGCTCCACACCGGATGCCCGCCGCCATGTCGCGCGCCGTGTCGGCCACCGAAAAACCGGTCGGGCCGATCGAGAGACTCGTTACGAATCGGTAATCACCGGCAGACTGGATCCTGAACGCCTGGCCCTTGAAGACCGCCGCCACAGGTTGACCCCAGCCCTGAGATGTGTCGACGTCGGATTCAAGCTCGTTGGCCGACAACATCTCCTCGTCCAACCGCTTGATCTTGGCCCGGACACCCTTGACCTCCGGGGACAACTTCAGGATCAGCTCGAGCATCTGGCGGGTCTTGACCAGGTTCCCCGCCTCCTCGTACTGCTTGGCCAGCGTCGCCGCGTCACGCACGAACGACTCCTGGAACCGCTGCACCTTCACGTCGATCGACTTGGTGCTGGCACCCTTCCTGGTCGACTTGCCGCTCTTGCCGCTCTTGCCGCTCTTGCTGCTCTTGGCTTTCTTGGCGCGCGACTTGCGAGCCTCGGTCGTCTTCTTGCGGCCCGCCTGGCCGGTCTGGGCGGTCTGGGCGGTCTGGGCCTCGAGCACCTCGCCCAGGCACAACGTGGCAGCCAGCAGAATACAACCACTCATCAGTGTCTTCATGCTCTTCATGCTCCTGCTCATCGGATCGTTCCCGTTCTGGTCAACCCGGCTCCATTGTCGACGATCACCCACCCTGCTGCCAGCCCCGGGTTTCTCGTAGCCGAATTCATGAGGATTTCGCCGCATGATCCCGGCGGTCTAACCCTCCATCGGACCGATCACGTTGCTCGCCAGCAGGATCCCGAACGCGGCGACTCCCGCCAGCAGAGCCCTCAGAGCCCAGCGTCCTCCGCGTGGTCCAAACCAGCCCGTCAGCCGACGACCCTTCGAGGTCTGCTCGAGCAGCCACCGCTGCTGGTACCAGCCCACCCCGCCCAGCACCGCCAGCATCGAACCGATCAGTTGCTGTTCGTTCATGTCATGTTCAGGTGTTGGGCCCGACGATCAGCCGGGCAGGCGGCCGCATCACTGCCGAGTGGAGCAGCCTGTTGGCCACCGGCCACCACCGATAGAATCTACTCAGGTAACCGTCTTCCCAAGACGCCCCGACACGAATGAGACTCGCGATGGCTGGCCTGGGAGTCAACATTGATCACGTGGCGACGATCCGCCAGGCGCGTCGTGCGATCGAACCGGACCCGGTGTGGGCCGCGGCGCTCGCCGAGCTGGGCGGAGCCGACGGAATCACGATTCATCTCCGAGAGGATCGACGGCACATCATCGATCGCGACGTGCGAGTGCTCAAGGAAACGGTCCAGGTGAAGCTGAACCTCGAGATGGCTGCCGAGGAGGAGATCATCGAGATCGCACTTCAGACTCGGCCGGACCAGTGCACGCTGGTGCCTGAGAAGCGTGAGGAGCTCACGACCGAGGGTGGGCTGGATGTCCTGGGGCAAAGAGACCGCATCGCCACAGCCTGCCTGCGACTGCAGCAGGCCGGGATGGAGGTCAGCCTGTTCATCGACCCGGTCGCCGAGCAGATCGAGGCGGCCGCGGCACTCGGAGCCGACGCGGTCGAATTGCACACCGGAGCCTACGCCGATGCGGTGTCTGCCGAGGAGATAGACGGCGAATTCGCAGACCTGGTCGCGGCGGCCGAAACGACGCTTCAGGCGGGATTGGTGCTGCACATGGGGCACGGCCTGACCTATCGCAACGTCGGCCGCGTTGCCGAGATCCCCGGCATCTGCGAATTCAATATCGGACATTCGATCGTGGCACGAGCCGTACTGGTGGGGCTCGAACGAGCCGTCCGCGAAATGAAGCTGCTGCTGTGACCCGCTGAGATCCCCCCCCTAAAAACAAATCTCGCTCAAACGGCCTAGCCCAGGTACTGCTCGATCGCCAGCCGGATCTCGTCTCGCACGCGACGGAATTCCGCCCGCTTCTGGTCGTCGGTCCCCGTGGCTTCGGCCGGATCATCAAACGGCCAGTGCAGACGCTCGACCCCCCCGCCGGGAAACTGCGGGCAGCGATCCGCCGCACTGTCGCAGACACTGATCACCAGGTGCGGAGCAGTTTGTGGCGGCTCGAGGAACTCATCGATCGACTTGCTGTGTTGACCCGAGATGTCGATCTCCAGTTCGCCCATCACCTCGATCGCCATCACGTGCACGTACCCCGACGGTTGGGCACCTGCCGAGAGACTCTCGATCCCGCCGGGAGACAATTCACGCAGCAGCCCTTCGGCCATCTGGCTGCGGCACGAGTTTCCGGTGCAGAGGAACAGCACGCGTCGTGGCAGCGGAGTCAAAGGCTCGGTCATGCGGCCCATGATAGCAGGCTGATCACGACCGGAGTCGCGACCACCGCTGGCGGGGACGCCCCGGCAGACGACTTGTCGGCTCGGGGTGCCTTGGTATGATCGTGCTCTCAGGACGGTGTCCCGACCCACCCTCAGCCAACACCCCATGGCCCCGCTCACCTACAAGGACGCCGGCGTCGACCTCGACTCCTACCGCGATGCCATGCAGCGGTTGCCGTCGCTGCTGCGGAGGACTCACGGACCGCGGGTGATGGACCTGCCCGGCGGATTCGCCGGCCTGTTCCGGCTGAACCCCGGCAGCCGGTTGCTCGGTCGAGCCTACAGCGACCCGGTGCTGGTGGCCGGTTCCGATGGAGTGGGCACCAAGGTCAAGGTGGCCGCCGCCGCCGGACGATTCGACTCAGTCGGCATCGACCTGGTGGCCATGTGTGTCAACGACTGCCTGTGCCTGGGCGCCGAACCCCTGTTCTTTCTCGATTACATCGCCCTGGGTGCCGACAACCCGCCGCTGATCGCCGAGTTGGTCTCGGGCATCAGCGATGGCTGCCTGAAAGCCGATGCCGCTCTGCTGGGCGGCGAAACCGCGATCATGCCCGACCTGTACTCCGGAGACGATTTCGACATGGCCGGGTTCTGCGTCGGAGTCGTCGAGCGGAAACGACTGATCGACGGACAGGCGATCTCCCCCGGAGACGTCCTCCTGGGACTGGCCTCCTCAGGTCTCCACTCCAATGGCTACAGCCTGGTCCGCAAGGCCGTCTTCCAGTCCGCCGGGCTGAGTGTGGATGACCAGGTCGAATCGCTCGAGGCCAGCGTGGCCGATGTGCTGCTGACACCAACACGCATCTACACCCGGGCACTGAGAAAAGTGATGCAGCGGTACCGGGTCAAAACCGTCGTGCACGGGATGGCTCACATCACCGGCGGAGGACTCGAAGAAAACCTCCAACGCGTCCTGCCCACCGGGTGCCGGGCCGTCGTCGAATCGGGCAGCTGGGACGTGCCCGAGGTCTTCGACTGGATCGCCGAACTGGGACAGGTCGAGACCGACGAGATGTACCGCGTGTTCAATATGGGCATCGGTTTCGTGCTGGTGCTCGATCCGTACTACGTCGAGAGTGTGCAGAGGCGGCTCGAGGAGACTCGGACCGAGTCGTGGGTGATCGGGCGGATCGAGGCGGGTGAGACCGGCGTTGAGCGGACCGGGTCATGAACGAGGCCGGTAACGAGGCCGGTAACGAGGCCGGCAGTGAGGCGCAAGCCTACCGGCGGGTCTGGCTGACGTTTGTGCGAAATGCGCTGATCCGCGAGATGACTTTTCGCGGCAATTTCATCATCACCGTGCTCACTCGAGCCCTGTGGTTCTGCAGCCAGGTGCTGCTCTTCAAGATCATCTTCAGCAACGTCGCTCAGATCACCGAGGGCTGGAACGAATACCAGTACTTCGCGTTCATGGCGACCGGGATGCTAATCAACGCGTTGATCGAGTCGCTGTTCATGCCCAACGCGGCGAACTTCAGCGAGTTGATCCGCACCGGCAACCTCGACTTCGCACTCCTGAAACCGATCGACACTCAGTTTCTGGTCTCGTTCGAAAAGATGGACCTCGCCATGCTCAACCAGGTCCTACTCTCGATCGGACTGCTCGTCTACGCCCTGTCGAACCTGCCCGAGGGTGTGGGGGTGACGATGGCGGGGGTGTCGTTGTACCTGCTGTTCGTCGTCGCCGGAGTCACGATTTTCTACAGCCTGATGATCTCGCTGGCGAGCACGGCGATCTGGTTCGGCCGCAACCAGGGCCTGTACGACTTCTGGTTCTACATCACCGTGTTTGCCCGCTACCCACGGAGCATCTACCAGACCGAGCCCGCCTCGTTGGCCGGCAGCGTGATCCTGTTCACCTTCACCTTCGTGCTGCCGATCCTCGTCGTGGTCACCGTCCCGGCCCGAGTGCTCCTGGGGACGCTCGACCACCAGGCCTGGCTGGCCGGAGTCGCACTGGCAGCCGCGGTCTTCGGGCTGGTCGTCTCACGGATGGTCTTCACCCGGTCACTGCGCAGCTACCGCAGCGCCAGCAGCTGAGAGCCGCGGCGGTCATTCGTCGTCGAACGCGAATTCGTCATCCTCGTCGTCGGCGAAGATGTCGTCCTCGTCCAGGCCTTCGATGTCCAGCTCGCCGTCGGACTCGTCCTCGTCCTCGTCCTCGGCAAACGGGTCGTCGAGATCCTCGTCGTCCTCGTCATCCTCAAACGGATCGTCATCGACCGCTTCATCGGTCTCGGGATCGAACTCCACGGCGGTCCCGCCCCCGCCGGCCAGTGCCGGAACCGCCTCGACTGCCTCGCTGCCACCTCCGAAAATCAGGGCCAGGAAGGGCATGAAGGCCAGCAGGGCACAGACGACGAGTGTCAGGATCAACATCATCAGCACGGAGGTGTTCTTGAAGACCTGCACCTGGAATGTGCCGTAGTTGCCTTCCCACATCGGTCCCCCGACCACGATCCAGATGAACCACAGCGCGGGGATCGCACCCACGAGAGCGATGGCAAACAGGGGGAGCTTTTTCACGGTGCAGTCTCCAGGCCCGGTCGGAACGCTCGAACGAAACAGCGCCCCGGTTGGCTCTTCGTCATAGTATGTCGCACGGGAAACCCGAGGCAAGTTGCCGGAGCGGCAAAGCCGACTGAGAGCCGGGGGTCTGGTACGAGTGTGACGATTGTGCCAGGCCGATCCCCATGCTCGAATGTGCTCCTCGCCCCAGGCCCGATGTCGTAGCACACGATGAAACGCCTCCAGTCACTCAACACCCGGATCGTCGCCTGCGACCGCTGTCCGCGGTTGCGTGAGCACTGTGCCGAGGTGGCCGCAACCCGCCGACGTGCCTACCTCGACTGGGACTACTGGGGGGCCCCGGTTCCCAACTTCGGCGATCCCCGAGCCCGGCTGCTGATCGTCGGGCTGGCCCCGGGGGCACACGGAGCCAACCGGACCGGGCGGATGTTCACCGGCGACCGCAGTGGCGACTGGCTGTTCCGAGCCCTCCACGTCGCCGGTTTCGCCAACCAGCCCGCTGCCACCGACCGCGACGACGGCCTGGAACTGACCGACTGCCTAGTCACCAACGCCTGCCATTGTGCTCCACCGGGGAACCGGCCGGCAAAGGACGAACTGGAGTCGTGTCGGGAGTGGTTCGATGAGACCGTCGACCTGCTGCCGGTTCGCGTCTTCCTGGCCCTGGGCGCGATTGCCTGGCGGGCCGTCGTCGACCTCGCACGCCGACGCGACTGGTACTCCGGCCCGATCCCGAAGTTCTCACACCAGGCCGAAGTCCCCCTGTCCCAGGACCGCTGGCTGCTGGGCAGCTACCACCCCAGCCAGCAGAACACCTTCACGGGGCGGTTGACCGAGGAGATGTTCGACGGGGTGTTCTCGCAGGCCCGGGCCAAGTTGACCCGACCCTGACAGCCAACCCCAGCTTGCAACCTCGCCGTGAGCTGAGGTACAAATGCAGCCGTTGAATCACCTGCAAACTCGTACCGCGAAAAAAAAGGTCTCTCATGAGTGGTCCGAACCGTCGTCGCTTCCTGCAATCGACTGCAGCCGCCACGGCCGCATTTGCCATCAGCGGCACCAAGTCCTCGGGCAACATCCTGGGCGCCAACGAACGACTGCGCGTGGCGGTCGCCGGGCTGCACGGCCGCGGCCGGTCGCACTACGGAGCCTACGCCAAGATGAAGGATGTCGAGGTGGCCTACGTGGTCGACCCCGACAGCCGGCAGTACGCTCGAGCCATCAACGACGTCAAGAACATCTCGGGTACCGCGCCCAAGCCGATCTCCGACGTCCGCGAAGTGCTCGACGACTCCGAACTCAATATCGTCTCGATCGCCACGCCCAACCACTGGCACTCGCTGATGAGCATCTGGGCCTGCCAGGCCGGCAAGGACGTCTACGTCGAAAAACCGCTCTCGCACAACATCTCCGAAGGCCGCAAGCTGGTCGAAGCAGCCAGGAAGTACAAGCGGATGGTCCAGCACGGGACCCAGCAACGCTCCAGCGGTGGCCGAGCCAGCGAAATCGCGGCACTGCAAAGCGGCAAGTACGGCAAGCTGACCGTGTCCAAGGGCTACTGCTGTAAGCCTCGATGGAGCATCGGCAAGAAGACCACCGAGACTCCGCCCAGCGAACTCGACTTCAACCTCTGGCTGGGACCCGCACCCCAACAGCCCTACCACGGTAACCTGGTCCACTACAACTGGCACTGGTTCTGGGATACCGGCAACGGAGATACCGGCAACCAGGGCGTGCACCAGATGGACGTGGCCCGCTGGGCCATCCCCGGTGCCACGCTGCCCAAACGAGTCCTCAGCATGGGCGGTCGATTCGGATACGACGACCAGGGACAGACCCCCAACACCCAGGTCACCGTGATGGAGTACGACGAGGCCCTGCTGCTGTTTGAAACCCGCGGACTGGTGGGCAAGCACAAGAGCATGGGGCGGATGGTGACCAACGAGTTCTACACGACCGAGGGAGTGATGCGGGATGGGACGTTTTATCCCAAGAACGGAGGCAAGCCCGAGAAGGTGCAGGGGCCTAAGGTCGAGGTGACTCCCGGAGGCGCGTTTGGCAGCTTCATTCACGCCGTCCGCAGCCGCAAGATCAGCGACCTCAATGCCGACGTGCTCGAAGGACACTACTCAAGCGCACTGTGCCACCTCTGCAATATCTCCTACCGACTCGGAGTCAGCGTGCCGTTTGGCGGCCGCGACCAGGTGCTGGGCGACAACCCCCAGGTCACCTCGTCGATCGACAAGGTCCGAGACAACCTCGAAGTGGTCGGCGAAAAACTCGCCCAGAGCAGCTACCACCTCGGACGCCCACTCAACATGGATCCCAAGTCCGAGAGGTTCATCGACGACAAGCAGGCCAACGCCCAACTGACTCGCAACTACCGCAAGCCCTTCGTGGTTCCCGAGACGGTCTGAGCGGCAAACCGGCGATGAACGGCGATGAACGGCGATGAACGGCGATGAACGGCGATGAACGGCGATGAACGGCGATGAACGGCGATGAACGGCGATGAACGGCGATGAACCAGGCAGGGAAGTGTCCGCTGTGTGGCGGTGAGTTGGCCGAATCCGCGGGTGAGGAGCCTCGGTGGACCTGCCAGGCGTGTGGCGCCGAGTGGCTCGATGCAGACGAGACCCACGGCGGGGATCAGACGACCGAGTCCCCGCTGGCCGACTCGGTCGCCTCGGTCGGCCGCTACCTGTTCTACGGACTCTCTCTGCCGGAACGAGCCGTCCGCAGCTCGATCGGACTGGCCGCCGGAGCGGCCCGCGAGACCGCCGAACTGCTCGTGCCCCGAGCCTTCCAGGACTCCAAGACCTACGGCATCGTCGTCCGCAACTCGCTCCGGTTCCTCGCCTCCGACATCGGTGGAGTCACCTCCCAGTCCCAGGCCGACGAGGAACCGGCGGTCGAGGGCTACCTGGCCCGCAAGGCGGTCGGGAACTTCGTCGACATGGCCGGCTGGGCAACCCTGTCGTGCTCACCCGTCTGGCTGATGGCCGTCGTCAGCGATGTCGCCTACGGTGCCCGCAGCTACACCCGGGAACTGGCGACCGAGTTGAAACAGAAGGGACTGATCGACGAGAAGTCGACGATCAACTCGGTCGAAGACCTGCTGGGAGCGATCCAGGGTGCCACCGGCGAGGCGGCCGGACTGTTCGATACTCCTCCACTCTCCGTCGCCGACCTCAAGGCCACGCTCGAAGCCACCCGTGAGGCACTCAACGAGGCCAACATCGCCGACGTGATTCCCGAGAATGAACTCGAGAGGCTCTGGGGCGAAATGAAGCAGGTGGCCGGCGAGGAGGATGTCGGGCTGCTGGGCGTCTCGGGGGCCGTCACCATGCTCTCGCTACAGAAAATCGGCAACGTCGGGCAGGGAGCACTCACCGGAATCCAGGTCGGCGGCGGACTGCTCAATCGACAGGTCATCGGCCACTACACCGAATCACTGGCCACCATCCGCGAACACGGTTTCTACAATACGCTCAAGGACACCGCCGATCCCTACATCGACGCCGTCTGGTCCAACTTCTCGATCGACCGCGAGACCTGGACCGAGGCCCTGCTCAGCGGACGAGCGATCGGGCAGGGATTCGATACCGTGGCCGGTTGGTTGGGCCGAGGAGGCGGCCAGCCGAGCGAGGCCTCAGAAGAGAGTGCGGCCGACGACGAGGAGATCGACGGGGCTGCAGACGAGAGTGGAGGCGAGGACGCATGACCGACCGGACACTCTGGGCACCCTGGCGACTCGACTACGTCAAGACCCCCGACAAGGGCGATGGCTGCTTCCTGTGCCGGTACCGAGACGATGATCCGTCACAGGACGCGTCCAACCTGGTGATCGAACGCGGACACCAGACCCTCACGCTGCTCAACCGCTTCCCCTACAACAACGGGCACCTGCTGATCGCTCCGCGGGAACACGTTGGGGATCTCGAGGAGGTCTCGGTTGAGGCGTTGGGGGAGTGCGTGGTGCAGTTGCAGAGGTGGACCCGGCGACTCCGCGAGACGATGTCGCCGGACGGGTTCAACATCGGCCTGAATCTCGGACAAGCAGCCGGTGCCGGCCTGCCCGGGCACCTGCACTGGCACATCGTGCCTCGCTGGAACGGGGATACGAACTTCATGCCGGTCCTCGGCGACGCCAACCTGATCCCTCAGTCGCTGGAGTCGCTGTACGGTTTGCTGACGAGCGAGACTTCTGCCGGTTGAAACCACTGGTGGAATTCAGCCTTCCGGCCCCCTATCATGAACTCGCTGCCCTGCCTCCTCCTGCACTCACGCAGATCCCTCCTCGACCTCCCCCACGCACCCCAACTCGACGATCCCTCCGGATCGCTTCGAGGACTCCGCCCCGATTCTCGACAGACTCACTCACGCCACGGCCCGACTCAACATGCTGATCTTCATTGTTCGAGTCCTGTATTTCATGGTCTGTGCCGGGGCGTTATACAACTTCATCAACCAGCCCACTCTCGACCTGCCCTACACCACCGCGATTGTCTTGTTCCTGTTCCTGCTGTTCGTCACGCAGGTCTTCACGGTCATCGACGTGGTGATCAAGCAGAAGCGGATCGAGATCATTTCGTCGATCTACTTCGGGCTGCTCGTCGGTGCGTTGCTGAACTACCTGATGCTGCAGGCCATCGAGCCCTTCCGTGAGCAACTTACGTCGATGAAGATCACCGGCGACGAGGCCAGCTCGGCGCTCGACGTGATGTTCATCATCAAGTTGCTCTCACCCTTGATCCTCAGCTACGTCAGCATCTCGTTTCTACTGCAGACCAAGGACGACTTCCGCTTCGTGATCCCCTACGTCGAGTTTTCTCGAGAGCTCAAGGGAGGTCGGCCGCTGGTGCTGGACAGCAGCGCCCTGATCGACGGCCGCATCGCCGACGTCTCCGAGACCCAGATCATCGAATCACAACTGATTGTCCCCTCCTTCATTCTCAAGGAGGTCCAGGACATCGCCGATAGCAGCGACAAGAACCGCCGGATCCGAGGACGACGTGGTCTCGACGTACTCGACAAGCTGCAAAAGAGCGCCAACTCCGAGGTGACCGTGTACCGCTCGGCCGGCACCGAACGCAAGGACCTCAGCAACGACCAGCGACTGGTCGAGCTGGCCGTCGAGCTGGGTGGCCGCATCGTCACCAACGACTTCAACCTCAACAAGGTCGCCAACCTGCAGGGCGTGATCGCGATCAACCTCAACGACGTCGCCAACGCCCTGAAACCCCGCTTCGTCCCCGGAGACCTCCTGCGGACGAAGATCGCCAAGGAAGGCGAATCGGCCGGACAGGGCGTCGGATTCCTCGACGACGGCACGATGGTCGTCTGCGAACAGGCGGCGGTGCTGATTGGCAAGGAGATCGATGTGATCGTGACCAGCGTGCTGCAGAACAGCGCCGGCCGCATGATCTTCGGCCGCCAGTCCGACTCGAATGACGCCGGCTAGTCGCCCGTTGAGAACCCAGCATTGCCCGCCTGGCGGCGAGCCACACTGGGTATCTCGCACCCACACCCAACCCCGAAGGGGCAGGCCTTTCAACATGGCTCCCGCCGCTTGCTGAGTAGCTTTGCGGTGGAGACATGACCGCCGGGTTTGTACTTGTCCTTTGGGGGCGGTTTCTTCTTTGGTCCGCGCGGGTGCTTCTGGTAGCGCGACAGGTTGACATGACCGGCAACCTGACGCAGAACCTGTGCCATCTCCGTGGCGGTCAGCGCACGCAGGGGGCGCCAACACTCGTCGGGGATTGCAATCTGCATGCCGTCCCAGGTCTGCCAGATCTCCAGGGCCAGGTAGTAGCCCGACACGTTCTCTCGGACCGTCTGCTCTCCGTGCACGGCGCGGAGTGAGGCCTTTAAGACCGAGACCGCATTCCAGGCCAACACCGCCAGGCAGAAGGCGAACAAGGCCGCGGGCGGATAACCCAACGTCTGGATTTCACAGTTGAGCGTCGTGGTCAGCTCCAAGAAGACCGACTCGATTGTCCAACGCTTGCGATACACATCCGACAACGTGACCGCGTCGGCAGCCTTGGTGGGGAGATTCGTCAGGATGTGGATTTCTTCGTAGCCGTCTCGTGTCTTCTCCTTCAGCGCCACCGTGATTCTGCGGACCTTCAATTCGGCACCACTGGGCTGATCGATGAGTCTTGCCGACTGCTCGTAGACCACCCCCGTCTCGGAGTCGCCAATCTTGCGTCTTTTCCCCGATAAACAGGGGTTGTACTGCCCATGCTGGCGAATCAAGAAGAACGCGTTCGACGCCGCAACCGTCGACATGAAGTTGAACGTGCAGATGTTGCGGTCGGCGATCCACAAGTCATCGGCTTGGACGGTCTCCAGAACCTCACCCAGCAGTCGCCGTTCCTGTGCGTGGCCGTCCTCGGTCAGGAAGACCTCGTCGATCAACATCCGTTCCGGGTCGAGCACGACCAGGAGCTTCCCCGGCAATGGGGCCGCCCAGGTGTGCCGCAGTTCCTCGATCCGATGTTCGGTGGCCGAGAGGTGATTCCCATCGAGTACGCGACACCGATAGCCAGGCACCCACGGCTCCATCCGAGCCTTGAGGGCATCGATCAGCAGGCCGGCTTCCCTGGCACTCTCCCCGACCAAGGCCGCGGAGATCCCGGTCTCGACGCGGTCGAGCTTGTTGTAAACCGCCGTGGTGGAGACCCCGACTTCGTCTCGTCGAGCCTGGTAGGCCGCATGAACACTCGGCTGGACGCCGAGCACGACGTCGCCCATTAGCCCGACCAAGGTGGAGAACAGCAGATCACGTGTGTACTGTCGCTCGGCCGTCTCGTCGAAGAGTTCGTCGATCCGCTCAGGATCCAGCAACCGTTCCAGCACGCCACGAGCCATGACACAGATCGGACGACTCGCCACAAAGGGCTCAAACAACGGGCCAAGCAACATCCTTGTCACCTCCTAGCCCCCTAAGTCCATGGAGGTCAGCAGGTTATCTCGATTCGTCACATGTTGAAAGGCCTGCCCCTTCGGGGTTTTGTTTTGGTGGGGATTGGGGGAT
>CAUZJR010000077.1:0-15937 GCA_963580005.1 Planctomycetota bacterium | reverse complement strand
GGCCGGAGATCGGGTGGACTCAGTCAATATAAGTGAATTCGTTGCTGCCGAGCAGGGCCAGGGCGTACTGGAGCCATGGCGAGAGCTTATCGGTTTTCTCGGACGAGGCTTCCACCTGCTTGAGGAACTCTTCGCCGATGGCGAGTTCGCGGTCCGACGGATTGCGGGCATACAGCAGTTGGTAGGTGCGGCGGATTCTCTGGGACCCGCCGTCGGGCACGTCTTTTTCGAGCCGCTTGACGAGCGAGTCGGCCTGTCGGTTCATGAAGTCGCTGTTGAGCACGAACAGCTGCTGCAGCGGGACGGTGGTCGAGGAGCGGCGGTCACTGGTGATGTTGGGGTCGGGGAAATCGAACAGTCGCAGCAATTCGTTGAGCTTGTGTCGGGAGACGAATCCGTAGATCGTCCGGCGTCGATTGTTGGAGTCGTCGAGTTTTCCGGAGGGGCCTCCGAATTTCGTATCGAGGTTGCCCGAGACGGCCAGCATCGCGTCTCGCCACGGTTCGACCTCCAGCCGACGCCGGTTCATCCGCCACAGCAGGCGGTTGTCGCCATCGACCGAGAAGTTCTGCTTGTCAAAGTCGGAACCGCGGGCGTAGGTGGCCGAGAGCAAGATGGTGCGATGCAGCCACTTCAGTGACCAGCCGTTTTCGACCAGTCCGACGGCGAGGTAGTCGAGGAGCCTGGGGTGAGTGGGTCGTTCGCCGAGCGATCCGAAGTTCGACGGCGTGCGGACCAATCCGAAGCCGAAGTGCCCGGCCCAGACGCGGTTGACGATCACGCGTGCGGTGAGCGGGTTGCGGGGATCGGTCAGCGAGCGGGCCAGTTCCAGCCGACCGCTGCCTTTGGCCTGGAAGGGAGTGCGTTTGCCGGAGGTCAGGATGGCGGGGAACGAGCGGGGGGCGACGGCACCGAGATTGGTGGGGTCGCCGGCCCGATAGATCTGCAGGTCCTTGCCCGCGGTTTCCTTCAGAGCGTGAGCCACGTGGATCTGGATCGCCGCGGCCGACTTCTGGAACCCTGCGAGTGACGCTCGCTTCTGCTTCAACTCCTCGGCCGGCTTGCCCTCGAGCAGTCCCGCGGCGTCGCCGGCGGGGATCGCCAGCAGCCCGGCATCGAAGAGGTGTTCGGAGAGCAGCACGGCGTCGGCCCGGTCCCTGGCCAGTGCCTGGGCGTTGCCCGGGACCGTCTTCTTGGTCTTTGGGGCCCTGGCGAGGATCGACTTGGGGATCGGGGTCATCTCCAGCCGGGCGCCCGAGAAGACTCCGTGGTCGCTGTTGATCGGGTTGTCGTCGGGGTGATCGGCACCGGTGATGACCAGCGTCAGGAACCTGGCTTCGGGCGGGACGGGCACGTCGAAGGAGACGAACTTTCCGTCGGCCTTGAGCGGTTCGGGCAACTCGCCTCCGAAGTAGTACTGCTTGTCGTTCTCGACCACCTTCTGTTTGCGGCCGTTGACGTACCCGGCGATGATCGCGTCGTAGACCTCGGGCTTGTCGTGCGGCTTGGAGAGAATCACGGCGGTGTGAATGCTGGAGACGCTCTGGCCAAAACTGTCGTCGTTGATGCCGGCCCGGTCGGCCTTGAACAAGAAGGCCTGGTCGGAGGGCAGCAGGCCGGCCTTGCGGATCTCGTTGAGATCAAACGTGATCAGGGCGTTGGCGTGCATGCCGATGCCCTGTTCGGTCCGCTTCAGGTTGCCCGGAGCCCTCTGGCCGCGTGTGCGGAGGCCGCCGCTGGTGTTCCAGGCGTCGTTTGTGATCTGGCCATACTTGTCGCTGGAACTGCCGATGTGGATGAAGTGGAACCGGACACCCGGCGAGATCTCCGCGACGTTGCCCCAGCCGAAGTTGGTGCGGTCGACACCCAGGCTGCCGTCATCGGCGACCGCCTTGAAGCGGTCGCTCGAGACAGCCGCGTCCAATGACGTGCCGGCCTTGTCGTCAAAGAGGTTGCCCAGCGGGATCTGACCCGGTTCGACGCGGGCTCGCTGGCCCGGCTTGACGAAGGCCACGTCGGCTCCGAACTGGTCAAACAGCTGGCGGTGACGGGGCATCCGGGCCTGGACCGCCCTGGCGATCGCCTCGCCGGCCCGTTCGACCGATGCGCGGAGTGCCTTGTCGCCGGAGAGATTTTTTTTGGGATCCTGGGTCTTGATCAGCTCGAACCAGCCGGCCAAGTGAGGCCGTTGCTTGCCGCGGTTGCGGTCATAGAGGTAGTTTTCCCAGCGTTTGATGAGTTCGGGGCTGAGTTTCAGCTGCTTGGCGACCTTCTCGAGCAGCTTCTTGTCCTTGCCGTTGCTGATTTTGCGGTTGTGGTAGATCCATCCTGCGACGACGAAGTCGGGGATGCTGTCGACCAGCGAGGGCCTGAGCAGGCGGGCCTGGGTGTCGAGATAGCGGTCGATCTTCAGTTGCTGGTCCTTGACCGCCTGGTCGGCCTTCTGCTTGTTGGCGACGACTTCTTGCGAGACGACCGGGCGTTCCTGGTACTGGGAGCTCGAGAAGATCCCGAGCAGTCCGTAGTAGTCTTCCATGGTGAACGGGTCGTACTTGTGGTCGTGACACCGGGCACACGAGACGGTAATGCCGAGCAGTCCCCGGGTGAGTGTATCGACTCGGTCGTCCCACTCGTCGGCGAGTGCTTTGGCCTTTTCTCCGTTGTCCTGGTAGTAGACCGGTCCCATGGCGAAGAAGCCCAGCGCGGCCAGGCGGTCGTGGCGGTCGGTGTCGTCGCCGACGAGGTCGGCGGCGACCTGGTTGGCGATGAACTGGTCGTAGGGCATGTCGGCGTTCAGCGACCGGACGACCCAGTCGCGGTAGCGGTGCCCGTGCGGGTAGCGGCGTGCCTTGAAGGTGTGGGCCTGGTCCTCGGCGAAGCGGGCCACATCCAGCCAGTGCCGGGCCCAGCGTTCGCCGTAGTGCCGCGATTCCAGCAGGCGGTCGACGACGCGGGCGAACGCGTCGGGTTTCTGGTCATCGACAAACGCCGCAACTTCCTCGGGGGTCGGAGGCAGTCCGGTGAGCCCGAAGGTGACTCGTCGGATCAGGGTCGGTCGGTCGGTGGCGGCGACAGGTTGCAGCCTGGCGGCCTGCAGCCGCGCCAGCACGAAGCGGTCGACATCGTTCTTGACGCCGGCGAGTTGGGGGGGATCGTGCTTGACCGGGGCGGTGAACGACCAGAACTTCAACGCCTCGGGATAGTTGATCTGTTTCTTCACCCGGGTCTTGATCACCTCGATCCTCGGGTCGGGAGCCCCCTGCCGGATCCAGGTCTGGAAGTCGGCGATCACCGACGCGGGCAGCTTGCCGCTGGGCGGCATTTCGAGTCCGTCGTAGTTCAGGGCCTGCAGCAGCAGGCTCTCGGCCGGCTTGCCCGGGATCACCGCCGGACCGGTTTCACCACCTCGAGCGACCGCCTGGCGGTTGTCGAGTCTCAGTCCGCCCCGCAGGATCTTGGCCTTCGCCGAGTGGCAGCTGTAGCACTGCGTGACGAGCACCGGCCGGATCCTCTTCTCGAAGAACTCGATCTGGGCGGTGGTCGGTTTCTGGATCTTGTCGGCTGCGGGGAGCGTTGAGGTGATCAGCAGGCCGGCGGCGCAGGCCATCAGGAGAGTGCGTGGCATGGATGGCTCTGGCGTGGGAGTGCGGGGTGACGCCGACAGGTCGACCCTCGGGGGGAGTTGCATTGTAGCACCGAAGCGATGCCGTGAGAATTGGCGTACAGCGTGTCTCTCAGCGGATCCGTTTCAGTTGCCTGGGGATGAACCCGACGGAGGTTTCCATCCAGGTGCCGCAGCTGCAGCCTCCACCGCCCTCGGGCGAGAGCAGCATACCTGAGGCGGGGATGGTGCTGAGCCAGCAGTCGGGTCGGAGTCGTTTCCAGGTACTGCTTTTGCCATCCTGCTGGTTCCAGACGGTGACGGTGCTACTGCGAAAGAAGAGTGCACCCGAGGAGCAGGCGTAGGTCCCGCAGCCCCCTCCGGGCATTTGCGGCCCGTCGTTGGTCCCGTCGGCGAGCGAGAGGACGTGAGGTCTCAGGTAGACCTTGCCGCCGACAATCGCCGGTCTCGACATGGCCTTGCCGTGGTCACCTTTGCCACCGGGCCAGCCGAAGCTGCGGGTCCAGCCCGATTCGCCGTTGGCGGTCTTGAAGCTGTGCACGTTGTACTTGCCGTCGGCCGATCCGGCGATGACCAGCTTGTCGCCGGACTGGGCCATCGAGAAGACCACTTTTCCAGGCGGCAGTTCCAGCGGTCGTTCCCAGATCATCGATCCGCTGTTGGCGTCCATGGCGACCAGGAACATCTTCTTCCACAACTCGGGCCGTCCGACCCGTCGTTCGGGCGCCCCGATTACCGTTTCATGTCGGCACTCGACGAAGTAGATCTTGTCACCGTTGATGGCCAGCGTGGTGTTGAGCACCACGCCGTTGCTGTAGTGCCAGGAGACCTTGCCGGTCTTGCGATCGATCGAAAACAGGCCATCGCTGCAGACCTTGTGAGTGACCTCGCCGCTGCGGGCGTCGTACCAGCCGGCTCCGGCCCCGCCCCAGTAGTTGGTCCACGAGGTGGCTCGGCGGACGGCGGTGCCGATGATCTTGTCCTCGGTGCGGGCGATGTAGCCCCAGTCCCACGGCCCGCTGCGGCCCTCGGGTTGGGGCACCTCCCACTGCTTGACCACCTGGCCGTTGCGGACATCGATCTGCCAGAGCCGGTCGCGGATGGCGATATAAAGGAAGTCTCGGTCGGCGCACCAGTTGCCGCAGTCTCGCGGCATGTTGAAGCGTTCGAGGTCGGGGATTTCCAGGGACCAGAGAATCGAGCCGTTGAAGGCGTCGACGGCGATCACTCGATGCAGACCCTGCAGGAACAGTCGGCCGGCGGTCGAGAGTGGTGAGGGTTTGCGGCCGTTGCGGTCGGGCTGGTAGCGGGGTCCGGGACGACCGACCCACTGCACGGCCAGGTCGCTCGACTTGCGGACACCGGCCAACTGCTCGCCGGCGAACGCCGTGTTGTCGGCATGGCCGTAGAGATGCGACCAGTCGCCGGATCCCGGCAGCGGGTCGCGGGTCCAGCTGGCCCAGGGGCCGCCGCTGTTGTTGTCGAGTTCGAGTCGGGCTGTCTTTGCGAGTGGTCCCAGCCAGCTCTTCAGCCGGTCTGCTGTCAGAGGATTTCGGGTGTCTGCTGCCTGTCCGATACAGGCGACGCCTCCATCGGGCCGCAATTGTGCGGTGATTTCAGTGGCCGGGGTTGGCAGCACGCCGTCGGTCTGCAGCGATTCGGAGACGATCAGGTTGGCCCATTGACCGGGCAGGTCGAGCCGTTTCAGTGACGCGACGTGGCGTACGGTCAGCCGGCGTCCGTAGTGTCCGGCGGCCAGCAGCCGGTTGCGGATGGCAGCCACTTTCTTGAGGTCTGTATCGACGGCGATCACGCTGAGTCGGCCGGTGGCCGCCAGCGATTCGGCCAGTCGGCCATCGGTGAGCCCGACGACCAGGCACAGGCCTCGATCGATACCCGATCGGGCCAGGATCTCGCGGGCCTGCCTGGCCTGGCCACTGTCGGTTTCGGGCCAGGCTGTGGGGGCGTAGTTGAAGAACGAATCGAGTTCGTGGTCGGCCGAGCGACGTTGCGTTTGGCCCTCGCTGTCGAGCAGCGTGACCAGGTGAATCCGTCGGTGAGCCAATCCGGTGAGCGTGAGTTGGTGGGAGGTGGTGGGGCGTTTGCCTGTGACGGTGCGAGTTTGTCGACCCGCCTGGATTTCGACCCGGCTGATCGCTTTCTTTGCTGTTTTCCAGCGAACGATCGCCTCACCGGGTCGCGTGAATTCGAACCACGGCCCGGCCAGTGGTTTCCAGGCCTCTGTCGCCGGTGCGGCGGTGGGGAAGTGGTCGGCCAGGGCCTGGTGCTCGGCGGCAATCTCGGTGGCCGTCAACGCCCGGCGATAGACTCGCACTTCGTGCAACCGCCCGGTCAGCGGGAAGTCTTCGTCCTTGTCGTGGTAGGCCCCGATTTCAAACAGGGCCGAAGGCGGGTACTTGATCGCTCCGGATTGTTCTGTTGACGAAGCCACCGGTTGGCCGTTGACGAACAGTGTCATCGTGGTGCCGTCGTAGGTTCCGGCGACGTGGTACCACTGCCGGGGCTGGAAGTCGGCGGGCGCCTTGAGGTAGGTCAGCTTGTCGGGTCCGCCGTTGCCGGCCACGGCGAGGCTGAAGCGTCGGTCGTTGAAGCCCAGGATCCAGCCACGCTCGTAGGCTCCGTTGTCCTGGATGGCTCCGACGAGTCCCCCCCAGGTCTGGGTCTTGTCGACTCGCACCCAGGCGGTGGCGGTCAGAGCCTGGGTGGGGACGGGGGTTGCCGAGGGTGTCTTGCCGTCGTGTTTGACTTCACCCAGTTGCACTCGTCCGCCGCCGTCCAGGACCAGAGCTTCGTGGACTCCGTCCTGGACGATGCGAAATCGTCCGCCGAGCGTGCCACTCTGGCGGGCGGCCAGGTTGTTGACTCGCCGTCCGTTGACGTGCGGTCGCTGGAAGACGTAGCGGGCCAAAAGCGACGGGTCGCGGACCGTCTTGATCGCAGCCAGTGGTTCCGCGGGTGGCAGCTGCCCGGTGTTCTTTGCTGGTGCGGGTCGCTTGGGGACCGGGGTCTTGGCGAGTGCGAAGGCGGCCACGACTCCGGTGTCGCTGCTGCAAAGCAGCGTGCCGTCGGCGACGGCCAGTCCGAAGACACGTCCGTCGACCGGGGCCGACCACAGCGGCTTGCCGTCGGTGGCCGAGAAGGCACCGACCCGATCGACTCCGCCGGCAAACAGCACGTCTCCGGCGGCGATCAGTGCGAGGTTGAGGTCACAGGGTGCGCTCCAGAGCGACTTGCGGGTGGGGAGGTCCGAGGCGACGAGTTCATCGTCGGTGAGCATGAAGCTGCGGCGTCCGGCGACGACCAGTGCGTTGCCGCGGCCGTAGCCGGCGACCATTTCGAGAGTCTTGCCGGTACCAGAGGAGGTGGCTGCTCCGGTGGGGGTGCTCTTGAAGGCTCCCTTGCGGGTATCAGCGGCTGGGCCATGAAAGATCCGTGAGTCGAGTGCGACGACGACCACCGATCCCCCGCCGCTCTTTTTCAACGGGCCCAGGTCCTTGCCGTCGCTGCGTCGGAACACCTGCGGGGCGACTCGGCCCTGCGGGAAGATCAGCAGTTTCGAGGACGCGGCGGGTGGGGCTTCGAGCGTGTTGCCCGAGAGCTGGTGGACGAAGCGGCCGGGTCCTTCGGGGCGACCGGTCACGGCATCGACGGCACACAGCCAGGCCGTGTTCCAGGGCAGCATGGCACAGCCGAAGTAGGCGGTGCCGCCGTCGACCATCACCCCGGTTCGGCAGGGGGCCGTGGGGATCAGGCGGCCGTTGTTGAGCAGCAATTCGCCGGCTTCGGGGTGGTCCTTGGCGGGTGAGAACTTCCAGACCAGGCGGCCGGTGGCAGCGTCCAGGCAGTAGGCGTGGCCGTCATCGGAGCCGAAGTAGACTCGGGTGCCGGCGATGGTCGGAGCCAGTCGGACGGGGCCATTTGTGGTGAAGTGCCACAGCAGTCGGCCGGTTTTCAGGTCGAGGCAGCGGACGGTGTCATCGGTGGAGGAGCCGAAGTAGGCACGAGCGGCCGCGGCGGTGACGTGGAAGACCGGGTCGTAGTTCCGCATCGACGGCAGGTTGCGGACCCCGGCGTAGGCGTCCCAGCGCGCCGGGCCGGTCCAGGCCGGCAGCGGAGGTTCGGGGCTTTTCCAAGTCCAGGCGGGGATCAGCCGCCGCGTGTCGAGCGTTTCTGAGGTGGCTCCGGTGCGACGATTGTCGTGGAGCTGTGTGGGCCAGTCGGCGGCCTTCAGCCCGGTGGCACTCGAGATCAACCAGGCCAACGCAAGCAGGCGGCGTGCCGTCATCTGGGACTCTCAGCTCTCGGGGATCGTGTGCCCCGGTTGTGGTAGCCGAATTCGGCACCAGGCCTTGGACGTGATCAGCCGACCAGTTCGCGGATGGGTGCGGCGTGGGAGTGCAGGATCGGCATCGGTCTCTCGCCGACGTCGCGGACCAGGTCGTGCGAGTCGATGCCGAGGTTGTGGTAGAGCGTCGAGAGTACATCTCGGTAATGCACGGGTCGTGTGGCGGCGTAGCCACCGGTCTTTTCGGTGGTGCCGATCATCTGGCCGGTCTTCATGCCACCGCCAGCGAGCAGTGCGTAGTTGACCGGTGCCCAGTGGTCGCGGCCGGCGTTCTTGTTGATCTTGGGCGTGCGGCCGAATTCGTCCCAGACACAGACGGTGACGTCCTGGTCGAGGCCGCGGGCGTAGATGTCCTGGATCAGGGCACTGATGCCGGTGTCCCACAGCGGGAGATGGCTCTTGAGGTGACCGAAGTTGTTGCCGTGTGTGTCCCAGAATCCGTAGGCGACGGTGACGACCCGGACTCCGGCTTCGACCAGCCGGCGTGCGATCAGCAGCTGGTCGTTCCACATCGGTGCGCCGTCGCCGAGGTGTTTGGCCGAGCCCTTGCCGTAGCGCTGGCGGACGGCGGCGTCTTCCTTGGTGACGTCGAGTGCGTCGACGAGTTTCGAGGAGGTGAGCACATCAAACGCCCGGGCGTAGTTCTCGTCGACCTCGATGACCGACTTGTCGAGCTGGGTGTCGACAGTCTTGCGGAGGCTGTCGAATTGCTTCAGCAGTGCCTGTCGGCTGCCGAAGCGGGTGCTGTCGATGTAGCGGAGTTTCATGCTGGCGAGGTTTTCGCCGCCGGCTCGGATCTGGTTGAAGCCGGGTCCCAGGTACCCGGCGTCGCCGCTGTTGTAGGGTCGGTGCTTCATGGTGGGGAACAGGTCGATGAAGGCGGGCGAGACGGGGTTGGTCGGACCCTGCAGCCGCGAGACGACCGAGCCGAAGTTGGGTCGGCCTTCCCGCTGGGCCTGGCCCATCGGGTACCCGGTCAGGTTCTGCCAGCTGGTGTGTTCGTCGCGCTGACCGACGACGCTGCGGATCACCGAGCACTTGTCCATGGTCTGTGCCATTTTGGGCAGCAGCTCGCAGATCTGTGTGCCGGGTACGTTGGTCGAGATCGGGTTGAACTCGCCACGGATCTCCTTGGGGGCCTGCGTCTTGAGGTCGAAGGTGTCCTGGTGCGACTGGCCGCCGGACATGTAGACGACGATGACCGACTTCTGGATCTTGCCGGGTTTCGCGGCGTCGTTGGCCAGCAATTGCGGCAGCGTGAGCGGCACAGAGGCGGCGCCGACAGAGAGGCTGCCGATCTTGAGGAACGAACGTCTCGAGACGCCGTCGCAGTAGCTGTGCCGGTCGCCGAGCAGAGTCAGCATCGAGAGTCTCCTGGAGCTGCGTGTCGCGGGCGGCCGCCACGAGTCCATCCCAGCAGTGGGCGGTCGCGTCCCGACAGATCAACTGCTGCCAGTGTAATCGGTTCCGCGTGGCGTTCTCAACAGAGGAATGAGTCGGGGGCCTGCACACTCGGGACAGGCACCCTGCTCGGCTGCGGCTCGCGATGAGCCAGTCCCTGGGCCTCTTATCCGGCCAGCATCGCTGCGGGGTTCTCGATGGCGTGGACCAGGTCGGCCAGGAATCGGGCTGCGGGGGCTCCGTCGAGGACTCGGTGGTCGAAGGTCAGCGACAGAAAGATCTGCTGACCGGGGACAATCTCCTCGCCCTCGACAATCGGAATCCCCCGGATGCGGCCGATGCCCAGGATCGCGGCTTGGGGCAGGTTGAGGATCGGCGTGAAGGCGTCGATGCCGTAGCCTCCCATGTTGGTGATCGTGAACACTCCGCCGGACATCTCCTCGGCAGCAAGCGTCCGCGAGCGGGCTCGTTCGGCCAGGTCGGTGACGCTTTGGCCAAGCGCCTTGAGCGTCGCAGAGGCGGGGTCTCTGACCACCGGGACCATCAGGCCCGATTCGGTGTCGACGGCCAGGCCGATGTCGATCGGGGCGTCGGCGGCCGGCGGCCGCGGCCCCGACTCGGTCCACTGCGAGCGGATCTGCGGGTGATTGGCCAGCACGATCGCCGTCAGTTTCAATAGAATCTCGTTGTAGCCGGGAGCCGGTTCGTCGCCGGCGGTGGCCAGGAACTGTTGCCTGAGACTGACCAGTGCTGCGGCGTCGGCGGTGGTGGTCAGAGTGACCGGAGCGGTCGTCTGCGACGCGGTGAGCATGCGGTCGGCAATCACGCTTCGGACCGATCCGCCCGAAACCGCAACGCCCGCAGTACCCGAATCGGCCGCGGCGCGGATGTCGCACTCGCGGATCCGGCCCCCTCGGCCACTGCCACTGAGCACGGTCCAGTCGATGCCGAGTTCGGAGGCGACACGTCGGGCCCGCGGGCTGGACGCCGGTCGCCGTGCCGATGCTGCGGCCGGGGTGGGAGCACTCGAGGCAGGGTGTGCGGGGGGGGCAGGGGCAGCAGGAGTGGTCGGGGCATCGGCTGCGGCGGCGGCGAGGTCGACGGCGGGCAATTGGGCCGGCGGCTCTTCGTCTTCGGCACACAGCCAGCCGATCACCTGTCCGACCAGCACAGTTTCGCCCTCGGCAGGCGCGTCGGCCGGGATCCTCAGTACCCCCGCGTCGATCGACTCGATCTCCTGGATCGCTTTCTCGCCTTCGAGGTTGAACAGCACGTCGCCGGGTTCGACCGTGTCTCCGTCGGCCTTCAGCCACTCGACAAACACGCCCTCCTCCATGCTCCAGCCGAGCCGGGGTATCTGGATCGGATGTGCCATCGCCGGGTTACTCCGCCACCAGGTCACGGACCGCTGCGGCGACCGTTTCGGGATGAGGCACCACGGCGGATTCCAGCGTGGGGCTGTAGGGAATGGGGGTGAAGGCGCCGTGGATCCGCTTGATCGGGGCATCGAGGTCATCGAATCCCTGGTCGGCCTGGATCGCGGCGATCTGGGCTCCGATGCTCGCCGGCGCGAAAGCCTCGTCGACCACCAGCAGCCGTCCGGTCTTGGCCACGCTGGCGATGATCGTCTCGGTGTCCAGCGGCAGCACGGTGCGAGGATCAATCAACTCGACACTGATCCCTTCGGCGGCCAGTTCATCGATCACTTCCAGCGTGTGATGCACCATCCGGGCGATGGCGACCACCGTGACGTCGGTCCCTTCGCGGACGACTTTCGCCCGGCCGAATTCGATCTCGTAGTCCTCTTCGGGCACCGCCGTCTTTTCGTTGAGGATCTCGCGGTGTTCCAGGAAAATGACGGGGTCGTTGACGGTCAGTGCGCGTCGGAATAGGCCCTTGGCGTCGTAGGCATTGGAGGGTACGACGACGCGGAAGCCGGGGAAGTGGGCATACAGCGGGTAGTAGTTACCCGAGTGGTGTGTGGCGGCCGAGTGTCCGATGCCGATGCAGCCGCGCAAGAGGATCGGCATCTTCAGCCGCCCACTGCTCATGTACTGCATTTTCGCGACCTGGTTCACCAGTTCCCCGACGGCGTCCATGATGAAGTCGCCGAACATGAAGTCGATCACCGGCCGGCTGCCGGTCATCGCTGCCCCGCAGCCCAGTCCGACGAATCCTCGTTCGCAGATCGGCGTATCGACCAGCCGGGTCGGACCGTGGATCTCAAACAGCCCGGCGGTGGTATTGAAGTTGCCTCCCCGCACTCCGATCCCTTCGCCCATCACGAAGATGCCGGGGTTGCGTTCCATTTCGACAGCCAGCGCTTCGTGAGTCGCCTCGACAAATGTCAACTCACGCTCACCGGCGGCGGGTTCGTCGCCGACTTCGGGGGCGTCGGCGGGGTTGGCATAGACGTGATGGGTGGCCGTGTCGGGATCGGGCCACGGGCTGTCCTCGGCAAATTCGCGAGATTCGGCGATCAGTTGCCTGACCTCGTCATCGATGGTGTCGAGTTCCTCGGCGTCGACGAGTCCATCGTCTGTGGCTCGTTGCCTGAGGCTGCCGATCGGGCAGCGCTGTTTCCAGTCCTCGACGTCTTCGCGGGTACGGTAGCTGAAGTCGCCCATGCCCTCGGCGTGAGCCCGGGTGCGGTAGGTCTTGCATTCGATCAGGGTCGGGCCGCCGCCGCTGCGGGCCCGGGCAATCGCCTCACCCGCCTGCTCGTGGATCGCGAGCACGTCGTTGCCGTCGAGTTCCAGGCCCGGCATTCCGTAGTTTTCGGCCCGCCGTCCCACGTCGGGGATGGCACTGGATTCGCTGAAGGGCACTTCGGTGGCAAACTGGTTGTTTTCGCAGACGAAGATCACCGGCAGGTTCCAGATCTTGGCCATGTTCAGGCCCTCGTGGAATGCGCCGTTGTTGACCGCTCCGTCGCCGAAGAAACAGACCGAGACGCGGTCGCGGTCGAAGATCTTATTGGTGTAGCCGCCTCCGGTGGACTGCAGGATGCAGCTGGCGACGATGCCACTGGTGCCCATCAGTCCGATCTCGGGGCTGAACAGGTGCATGCTGCCCCCTCGTCCTCCCGAGCAGCCGGTCTCGCGGCCGAACAGCTCGGCGATCAGCTTGCCGGGCTCGAGACCCTTGGCCAGCGCGTGGCCGTGTCCGCGGTGAGTGCTGAAGATGACGTCGTCGCGATCCAGGTGAGCACAGACACCTGTTGCGATGGCTTCCTCGCCGACGTAGGTGTGGCAGGCACCGTGGACCAGGCCGCGCTGGTGGCAGCGGGCGAGTTCTTCTTCGCACTGACGGATCGTCTGCATCGTGCGGTACAGGCCCAGCAGGGTGTCCTTGTCGGGCAGCGTGGTGATTTCACTGGTCATCGGGTGGGTCCGGGGCGCTGAGAGACGGGGCGGGACGAGGAGCGTAGAGATTAGAGGGTAGAGGGTAGAGAGTAGAGCGGCTCAGTTGGAGTTGGCGAAGAAGTTGAGGATCAGCGGGAGCTGTTTCTGGTAGAAGACCAGGGCGGCGAAGCCCAAGTAGAAGACACCACAGAAGGAAATGCCAATCCGGGCGACCCATCCGGGGCGGAGCTGTTTGGGGAGGTAGACGAGGTTGTTGCGGAGCACGAAGAAGGCGGTGAATCCCAGTCCGATGTTGTTGAGGTTGGCCACGACCAGCACCATGGTTTTCGGGCGGCCGTAGGTCTGAAACAGGAAGGCTCCGAAGAAGGTCCAGGCGACGTAGATTGCCAGGATCGCGTAGTAGATCTTGCGGACTTCGGTCGGCTGCATGTTTTCGCGAACGCGTCGGATGCCCGACCAGATCACGTCGGTCCAGCGTCGGCTGAAGTGTTCGACGATCGACATCTGGCTGGGCAGCAGCACCAGCAGACCGATCAGCAGTGTGCTGACCCAGAGCAGTTTCTGAGTCCCCGCCGAGAGTCCCGGCGCGTGTCTCATGCCGTCGGCGGTAATGATGGCTTGGGCGTAGTCGGGCTGGTCGGGGTCGCCGAACATGGGTGAGAATTCGGCGAACTGGATCGAGAGCAGAGCGGGCAGGGCCATGCCCATTATGCAGCCGGGTGCCCAGATCAGGACCTGGTCGCTGATGATGTATCGCCACCAGCCCTTCCAGCGTTGCAAGTTGGTGGGTGTGAGCGCGAAGACCTTGCCGACGTGCGAGAGCGTGATGTTGCGGCCGCCGATGGCACTGGGGATGGCTCCGACCTGGCTGCCCACTCCCCAGCCCTTGTCTCGGACGTAGTTGGAATAGGTCGAGTTGCCCAGCCCTCCGCCTCCGGCGAACCCTGCAAACGCGCCCAACAGTGCGATTTGTGCCAGGAAGATCACCGGCCAGCCTCCGTCGGGTCCTTCGTCGAAGAAGAGGTTCCCGACCGCTTCGCCGTCCCAGTGGCCGTCGTTGTCGAGATCTTCGAAGCTCTCGACGCTGCCATCGCTGCTGAGCGTATAGGGTTCGACGACGTCGGCGTGTCCGTCCTTGTCGAAGTCGGTTTCGTCGGGGTCGAGCACACCGTTGCCGTTGGCGTCTTCTGGGGCCACGACCGGCACGTTGCCGATCTTGAAGAAGCCTCCGAAGACGTCTCCCCATTTCTCGGCCCCGACCATCGCCACGCCGATCACGACGCAGAACCCCAGCACGACGACGATCTTGGTCGTCATCACCCACTGCATGGTGTTATAGATCTTGCCGCCCACGAGGATCGGCAGGGTGACTCCGCCCAGCAGCAGGTAGCCCAGCGTATTGACCAGGGCCTTGTCTTCGGGACCGGGTGCGCGATCGAGGTAGAGTGCGGCGATGACCGTGGCGGCGGTGGTCGAGAGTGCCGGGATGAAGGCTCCGACGCTCAGCAGGATCAGCACTCCGATCCAGAAGGCGGGGCCCGGCCGGGCCCGCATGAAGCCGGTGAAGACCGGTTCGCCGCAGTAGAGAGCATAGCGGCCGCATTCCATGTTGTAGAACATCTGGCCGATGATCGAGACCAGTGCGATCCACATCAGCCCGCCGCCGTACTTGGCGGTGATCTCGGCCCCCAGTAACCACTCGCCTCCGGCCAGTTGCACTCCACACATCACGATCCCGGGACCGATGAACCCGGCCATGTTCTTCAGACCCAGCCGCCGCGGTTCGGGCAACTCGGCATCGCCCCAGGCCGGCAGGCAGGTCTCGGGCCGAAATCTCTCGCCCTCGCTCGCTGAGGGCGGTGTGTGGTCCGAGTCGGGGGGCTTGATGTCGTTCATCGCCTGCTCGTCACAATCAGGTCACCGACCCGGTCGGTGCGTCGGAATGACGTGGGAGGTTCCGGCCAGCTATGATGTTCCGAGGCTAGCTCAGGCTACAAGCCGCCACAAGCGGCCGAAGCGTTCGTATGTGCGAGGCGATCGTGGAATGAAGACTCGACCTCTGCTGGTTGTCGTGATCCTTGCCACCGTGGCGGTGACCTGGCTGCCCGCCGACCCGATCACGGCGGCTCCGCCGGACTTCAACGTCCTGCGCCGCGAGTACTCCGGGTCGGTACTTAAGCTGGTCCGTCGTCGCTGCGTGACCTGCCATTCGACGAAGGCGAAGAAGGGCGAGTTGGATCTCGAGCGGTTTGATTCCCTGGGCTCGATTCGCCGGGATCCCGGGGCCTGGATCAAGGTGGTCGAGCAACTGGACAACGGCGAGATGCCTCCGAAGAAGGCACCGCAGCTGACCGGGCCGGAGAAGCTGTTGCTGCGGGGTTGGGCACGTCGGTACCTGGACGCCGAGGCGTTGGCCCGGGCCGGTGACCCCGGCCGCGTGGTGCTGCGGCGTTTGAGCAATGTCGAGTACACTCGCACGGTGAGGGGTCTCACCGGGTTGCCGCGACTGGATCCGGCTGGTGAGTTCCCGGTCGACGGGGCGGCGGGCGAGGGGTTCACCAACACGGGCGAGTCGCTGGTGATGTCGCCGGCGTTGTTGAACAAGTACCTGGATGCAGCCAAGGGCATCGCCGCTCATGCCGTGCTGCTCTCGGACGGATTCCGCTTCGATGCCGGGACGACTCGCAGGGACTGGTCGGACGCGTTGATGTCGAGCATCAAGGCTCGATACGCACGCCACGTCGGCACCGATGGCCGGGTGGTCCTGGCTCGATATTTCGACGCGACGTTGAGGCACCGGGCGAGGTTGCTGGCTGATCGGGGGGCATTGGACGCGGTGGCTGTCCAGGAGTCACTGAGTGCGGTCTACCTGCGGAAGATCTGGGACGCGATGACGGCTCCGGGTGAGTCGCCGCTGATCAGGGGCCTGGCCCTGGAATGGCGAGCCGGCCGGCCCGGCGACGGGCCTCGCCTGGCCGCGGCGATCAAGAGGTGGGAGTCGCAACTGTGGAGTTTCGGGACGGTGGGTCACTTCAAGCCCTGGCAATCGCGCAAGATCACTCACGCCACCACGCGGTCCCTATCGCTGAAGCTGGTGGATGCTGACCGCGACGGCAAGATCATCGTGTCGCTGTCGGCGGGCACGGCGGGTGACGGGGCCGACGGCGACGTGGTGCATTGGCT
>CAUZJR010000076.1:0-16104 GCA_963580005.1 Planctomycetota bacterium | reverse complement strand
ATCGACCTGCCCGGGAAACCGGTCAACACCCTCGGTCGTCAGGTGATCGCGGAACTCTCGGAACACGTCGCACAGCTGGCCGACCGCGACGACCTCCGCGGACTGCTCTTCCGCAGCGGAAAACCCGGACAGTTCCTGGCCGGTGCCGATCTCCACGAACTCGGACTGCTCGTCGACGCCGACGAAGAGTTGATCGAGCAGGGACTCTCCAGCGGCCACGACCTCTTTGACGCCATCGGGGAATTGCCCTTTCCCACCGTCGCCCTGGTCGATGGCAAGTGCTTTGGCGGAGGCACCGAACTGATCCTGTCGATGGACCAGCGGATCGCCATCGACGCACCCGGAATCGAGATCGTACTGCCGGAGGTCAAGATCGGGCTCTTCCCCGCCTGGGGCGGCTCGCAACGACTGCCTCGACTGATCGGTCTGCATCACGCCATCGAGATCATCTGCGGCGGAGCCCCCGTGCCCGCTCGCCGCGCCGCGGAACTCGGACTCGTCTTCGACGCGATCACCGACCCCAGCCAGGAATCGCTGATCGCAGAAGGACGGCGACTGCTGTCCTGGCTCGGAGAGAACGACCGGTACCTGGCAATCCGAGAACAACTCCGGGCCCCGATGGGACTCAGCACCGACCAGGCCAACTTCAGCTTCGCAGTCGCAGCCGGAGGGGTGATGCTCAAGACCAAGGGCCAGTACCCCGCACCGCTGGCGGCTCTCGAATCCATGCAGCAGGGACTCAACCTGCCGCTGCGTGAAGGCCTCGAAGTCGAACGTCAGTGCGCCCGACAGATCCTCGGCAGCGAAATCTCGGGCAACATGATCCGGCTGTTCTTCATGCAGAACCGGCTCGGACACGACGCCGGAGGACCTCGCGATACGCAGCCACGCGAGGTCCATCGCATCGGAGTGCTCGGTGCCGGACTGATGGGTGCGGGCATCACCACAGCCGCGGCCAGGCGAGGCGTTCCCGCCACCATGATCGATCTCGACAACCAGCGACTGGCCCAGGGACTCGAGAGTGCCGGGGCGGTGGTCGCCAGTCGGATCAAGATCGGACGCGCCACGCCCGAAGACCTCGGCCGCATGATGGCACTCATCTCCACCAGCACCTCGTACGCCGCCCTGGCCGACTGCGATGTGGTCGTGGAAGCGGTCACCGAGAACGAAGAACTCAAGACCAGGATCTACGCACAACTCGCCGATGATCTCGGACCCGACACCATCCTCGCCACAAATACCTCGACCATCTCCGTCACCAGGATGGCCGCCGCCGCACCCGATCCGCAACGCTTCGCCGGCATGCACTTCTTCAACCCGGTAGACCGCATGCAACTGGTCGAGGTAATACAGGGGGAACAGAGTTCCGACGAGACGCTGGCCACCCTGGTCTCGCTGGCACGGCGGCTGGGCAAGACACCGATCGTGGTCAAGGACTGCCCCGGCTTCCTGGTCAATCGCATCCTGCTGCCCTACATGGCCGAGTCGCTGCAGCTGTTGCGCGAGGGTGCCTCGGCCGATGACATCGACCGGGCCGCCACCAGGTTCGGGATGCCCATGGGACCCATCGCACTCCATGACCTCGTCGGACTCGATACCGCACTGTTTGCCGGACGAGTCGTCCAGGCCGCTTACAGCGATCGAGCAATCGAGATCCCCATCCTCGAAGACCTCGTCAACGCCGGACGACTCGGGAAAAAATCCGGCAAGGGCATCAGGCAGTTCGTCGGGCGACGTGGGAAACCTCAACACGACCCCGACTTCGACGCGTTCCTGGAACCGCACCGGATTGGCACCACCGAGTTTTCAACCCGCGAACTCCAGGATCGACTGTTCCTGCCCATGCTGCTGGAAGCGACCCGGGTGATGGAAGAGGAGATCGTGGGCGAACCGGCTCACGCGGACATGGGACTGATCCTGGGCATCGGCTTTCCGCCGTTCCGAGGCGGGCTGTTGAGATGGTGCGACAACCAGGGCGCCGGAGAAATACTCAACCGGCTCGAACCCCTCGTGGAACTCGGACCTCGGTTCGCACCCACCGACTCGCTGAATACGATGGCCAGCGACAACTCGACCTGGCACGAGACACCCACGGGAGCCGCCCGATGAGTTCCGCAGTCGTGATCGATGCCATCCGTACCCCGATCGGCCGAGCCGATGGCCGCGAAGGCTGCTTCCGCGACGTGCGCGCCGATGAACTCTCGGCCCAACTGATAACAGACCTGGTCGCCCGTACCGCCATCGACCCCGCTCTGATCGAAGACGTCCGCTGGGGCTGCGTGCAGCAGCAGGGTGAACAGGGCTACGACATCGCACGCATCGCCGTGCTGATGGCCGGGCTGCCGATTGAAACCGGCGGGGTCACCATCAACCGAAACTGTGCCTCGAGCCTGCAGGCGATCAACGATTCGGCGATGAGCATCATGGCCGGGTGCGAAAACGTGCAGATCGCAGGCGGCGTCGAACACATGCACCACATCCCGATGACCAAGGACTACGATCCCGCCCCGGGTCTGTTTCGCAAGTACAGCGAAGCCATCATGCACATGGGACTGACCGCCGAATACCTCGCAACCAAGTACGGCATCGGACGGCCCGAGCAGGATGAGTTCGCCATGAGAAGCCACCAGCTGGCCGCCGAAGCCACCGTCGCGGGAGACTTCGAACCGGAAGTCATCGCAACCTGGGGTCGCGATCAACAGGGACGCAAAACTCAGATCACCCGCGACCAGTGCATCCGCGAGGACTGTTCGATCGAGGGCCTCGGTGGGCTGGCCCCGGCGTTCAACCCCGCCGGCGGCAGCGTGACCGCCGGCAACAGCTCGCCGATCAACGTCGGAGCCGCGGCACTGCTGATGATGTCCGAAGAGACCGCCGCCGAGCTGGGCCTGGCACCCATCGCCCGGGTGCGGGCCATGGCCGTCGCCGGTGTCGATCCAGCCGAAATGGGCATCGGCCCGGTTCCCGCCGTCCACAAGGCACTCGATCGAGCCGGTGTGACTCTCGATGAGATCGACTGCATCGAGATCAACGAGGCGTTTGCCGTGCAGGTGCTCAGCGTGCTCAAGCTACTCGAGATCGACGAGTCGCGAGTCAACACCCGCGGCGGAGCCATCGCGTTGGGACACCCGCTGGGGGCCAGCGGGGCACGGATCTCGGTCACGCTGCTGCACCGCATGAAGTCCACCGGCGCACGACTCGGACTCGCCACCCTGTGCGTCGGACAGGGCCAGGGAGTCGCCACGATCTACGAGAATCTCCAGGCCCAGGACGACTCGTGACCGAATCGGCCCGCAATCTCTGCGATCTGCATCGCACGATGTGTCGTCGGATGGGCGACAAGACCGCGTGGCGATACCAGGTGTCAGGCCACTACCAGGACATCTCGTTCCAGGACGTCAGGCAGCAGGCCGACCGAGTCGCCGCCGGCCTGATCAGCCTGGGCATCAACCCCGGAGACCGCGTCGGCATCCTCTCGGAAAACCGCGTCGAATGGCCGATCGCCGACCTCGGTGTCCTCAGCGCAGCAGCCGCCGATGTCACCATGCATGCACCTCTCTCGGCCGAGCAGGTCGAGTTCCAGTTAGGGCACAGCGAGGCACGCGGAGTCGTCGTCAGTAACCAGGCCCAGGCCGACAAGGTCATGGCACGACTCGATCACCTGCCCGACCTCGAATTCCTCGTCGCACTCGATCCGGTCTCACTGCCCGAGTCGCGGCTGCTGCAGCTCAGCTGGCAGGAACTGTGCGACCGCGGTTCACTCGAGTCGCTCGAGCAGGAAATCACCGACCGCGAAGCAGCACTGGATGACTCGAGCCTCGCCACGCTGATCTACACCAGCGGCACCACCGGCGACCCCAAGGGAGTGATGCTGACCCACGGCAACCTGCTCTCAAACGTCGAAGCGATGATCCCCATCGCCTTCCTCGAACCCGACGATATCCTGCTCAGCTGGCTCCCCTACAGCCACGTCTACGCCCGGCTGACCGACAACTACCTGGCCACCGGAGCCGGGATCACCGTGGCCATGGCCGCCAGCATCGACACGCTGCTCGACGACCTCGACACCATCAAGCCCACCTGGCTGACCGCCGTGCCCCGCTTCTACGAAAAGGTCTGGTCGGCCGTCGAATCGCTCGACCCCGAAGCACGAGCCGAACGCCTCGTCGCCATCTTCGGGCCCAATATCCGGCAACTGAACTCCGGCGGAGCTCCCCTGCCCCGACACGTCTGCGACGGCTTCGACCAGGCCGGGCTGCAGATCTTCGAAGGCTACGGCCTGACTGAAACTTCACCCGTGATCACCTTCAACCATGCCAAGGCCTACCGCTTCGGATCGGTCGGACTGACGATCCCCGGGGTCGAGGTCAAGATTGCCGAGGATGGGGAGATCCTCACCCGCGGGCCTCACGTGATGGCCGGGTACTGGAAGAACCCCGAGGCGACTGCCGAGGTGATTGTCGACGGCTGGTTCCATACCGGCGACGTGGGAACCATCGACGAGGAAGGGTACCTCTCGATCACCGACCGCAAGAAAGACCTCTTTGTGACCTCGGCCGGAAAAAACGTCGCCCCCGCGGTCATCGAACGACTGCTGACAGCCGATCCGCTGTTCGAACAGGCGGTCGTCTATGGCGACGGGCGGAACTTCATCAGTGCCGTGGTGGTGCCCGATAGCGGCGAACTTCAGTCGGTCGCCGAGTCGCTGGGATGCGAGATCATCTGCGACGACGGATGCGTCACCTCCACACAGCTCCTCGAATACATCGACTCGAAGATCGAACTGCTGATGCAGGCGGTCAGCAGCCCCGAACGAGTCAAGCGGTGCCTGGTGCTCGAGAAGCCGTTCGGGCTGGAAGACAACGAGCTGACCGCGACGCTCAAGGTGCGACGGCGACACATCATCGCCAAGTACGAAGAGCAACTCAGTGCCTTCTACGACGCCTGAACGGCCACAGCCGAGCCGCCCGGCCGACCACGCCGCCTAGTCGAATTCCGACAACGACACCGCCCGGTGCTCGCGGGCCGAGAGATAACAGGCCTCGACCAGGGCCATCGTCTTCAGGTTGTCTTCGCCATTAATACTCGGCACCGTTCCTCGCTCCAGGGCGACCAGCAGGTCGGCCATCGGGCCCAGGAAAGCATCGGGGAACCACGTCTCGTCCCAGCGAGGAGAAATCCACTCCGGCGAATCGACACTCGTGTAGTCCAGCGTGCTGGGACTGCCGTCGGGATAGTCGGGCCAGCCAATCGTGCCGCGTGCCATCCCGCTGGTGCCCTCGATCCGCCACCCGATCCCCAGGTCCGCCGCGGCTCCCTCGCGAGCCGGACCCGCCCACACGTCGTCCCACGCCGCGGCACGAAAGCCGTTTGCATATTCGAGGATGTACAGGCAGATGCCGTCGGCGTGCTCGAATTGCTCGGACGTTCGTGGATCAGGTCGTACGCTGGCGAAGACCCGCTCGGGATCCCCGAAGAGGTATCGAAACGTGTCGAGGTGATGGATGCTCATGATCCGCAACGTCACCCAACCCTGTCTCTCTTGCCAGGGCATCCAGTGAGGAATCGCTCGCATGTCGATCGTCGCCAGCACCGGGTCACCCAGCACACCGGTGTCGATCAGGCCCCGTGCCGCCCGGATCGACTGGTCAAACCGCATGTTCTGGTTCACCGCCAGGGTGATCCCCGCCTCGCGGCACAGACCGACAATCTCGCGGGCCTGGCCCAGGTCAATTCCGAGCGGTTTCTGAGCCAGCAGCCCGGCCAGGTGACCGCCTCGGCCGGCACCAAACCGGGCCGCCTCACGAACCACCTCCAGCTGGATGTCCGGCGGCACCGCCACATCGAGGACCTCGATCTGGGGATCCGCAACCAGGTCACGCCAGTCGGCATGCACGGTCGAGATCGCATGCCGCACGGCCACCTCGCCAGCCTTCGACTCGCTTCGCGACGAAATCGCAACCGGATTCAGACCGGCGTTGCGGTACGCCACCAGCTGGCAGTCGGTCATGATGAAACCGGCTCCGACGCAGCCGATCCTCACGTCACTGCGGACCGGCAACTCGATCGGTGCCGGATGTCCCCTCTGGTCGGCCATCTCCGCGGGTTCCCCCGACTCGCCGTCGCTGCTCAACGCACCAACCCGACCCAGTACGTCACACCGTCGACCTCCGCAAAACCAAAACCAATCTCCGCTCCACTCATCAGGATCTCACGATGAGCCTCCGACTCCAACCAGCCCTCGATCGCCTTCTCGGGAGTCATGGGACCGGTCTGGATCACCTCCCAGTAGTTCATACCGCTGTGCACGAACTGCCCGGTGCTGGCCATCCAGTCGGCGTGCTTCTGGGCATCGCGGCTGATCCTGGTGACCAGCCGGCTGCCGACGAGCCCCCGCTCGTCCCGTGCCGCCGAATGAGCTGTGTGCAGCTGCTTGATCCGGGCCTGCTGGAGCGTCTCAGCCGAGCCGGGAACCTGCTGAAGGGCACTCACCGGGCCCGCCACAACCAGGCCCACGGCGAACACGCCCAGAACGACTACGACCCACGAACCTCGAATTCTCATTGGTGCCACTCCCTGTGTTGGAATCCACTGGCACCGTCCCTGGGCCTGCCTCCCGCGAACCTCCTGTCGCTATGGCGTTCCCTCGATTTTCACTTCCCGTGTTCCCTGTCTGCCACAGCCTCGGCTCGGACCATGTCCTCTGCCGCGCCCGCCTCCAGGTCGAGACAGGCCAGCCAGCCGGGTCTTCGATACCGCAGCAGGCCCACCGTGGCCAGCACCAGCAACGACACGCCGCTGATGAAGAGGCCCCAGTATAGGCCCGGGGCACGGTAGTGCCACCTTACCCGCGAGTCACCCGGTTGCAGCCGCACACCCCGGTACATGCCCTCGACCAACTCCACCTCGCGCGACTCACCGTCGACCTCGACCCGCCAGCCCTCAGCCATCAACTCCGTCAGCACCAGCCGACCCGCCACCCGGGTGGTCACGTCGATCGTGACCTCAGATCCCGATCCCTCGAAACCCTCCACCGTGTTGCCATCACCCCCCGGATCAAACGACACGCGACCACGACCCCCGCTGAGGCGGTAGAGATACAACGGAGCGAAATGACGAAGCGCCGGGTTCATCACCGGATCCCGACCACGCCAGACCTCCTCGAGAGGCCAGCGCGACGTGTCGATCGGCTTGAAACTGATGATGTGAGTGACACCGGCACGCTCGAGCCACTGCATCTGGTCGTCGGTCTGCGGCACGAACGAATCGTCGGGATCCTCGACCTGAGACGTGGGCATCATCAGGTCGCGGCGAGTGTATTCGGACGGGCCGAAGGTGAAATACACCGGCGTCGAAGATGTGCCCAGCACGGTGGGGAAATTGGCCATCGGTGCAAACACACGCGTGGGCAACCGCGACTTGGCCAGGTGCTCGCGGACCGGACTCGACGCCAGGCGGGAAATCGGCGGATCATTCAGCACATCGGTGAACTGGATCAGGTGGCTCACCAGCCACAGATCGCAGACCGTGGCGAAGACAAGCGTGCCCAGGGCCAACCGACCACTCAAGGCTCTCAGCGAGCGTCTTGCACCAAACTCGCAATAGCCCCCGACAGCGGCCAACACCACGCAGATCAATACCGCTCCCATCGTCAGACCCGCTGACGGCAACCAACCCGGCGGAGGTGGTGCATCGGGATGAGCCTCGAGCACCATCCAGGTCATCTCCACCAGCCACCAACTGCTTCCCAGGGCGGCCAGCGAGGCCAGCCAGGCTACGATCACAGCCGAGCGTCTCATTGCCCGAGTTGTCAGCCAGCGGCCCAGCGTCTCGCCGGCCAACAACGCCACCGCCAGGGTGACCACGATCCCGTATCGTCCCGGGCCCTGGAAAAAACTGAACCCCGGCAGCCCCTCGACAAATGGGACCAAGCGACCGGTGGTGTAAAACAACGCAAACGTCCCGGCCAGCATCCAGAAGATGCCCCGCGGATCACCTCGCGAAAAGGCCGCCCCGATGCCGATGGCAGCCAGCAGCAGCGGAGCCAGCCCGAAGTACAGGTGCGCCTCGCCCGCGTTGGTCGCCACACCCGGAATTGCCGGGTCCTGCTGGAGCAGAGCGGTGCGATTCGTCATCGGCGAATACCACTTGAAGGGCATCACCGCCTGGGACCAGTACCAGGCCGGAATCGAACCGAACTGCAGCGGATGGTCGCTGCCCACCTCGGCCCGCTGGCTGGCTCGACGGAACTCCCATGTGGGCAGCAACTGCAGCGCCGCCATCCCGATCGCCAGGCCACCCGAAACCAGCAACAGCACCCCGGCTCGCCACCTGGCTCGAGTCGGCAGCAAGTCGCCGCCCTGGGGGATCCACCACAGCCGACAGGGGACATACACCAGCAGGATCAGCTGGGTGATGAAGGCCAACTGGAAGTGGCCGGCCAGCATCTGCACCGCCAGCACCGCGGCCAACAGCCCCGCAAATCGCCAGCGACGCATCTGCAACAGGCACTCCACCGACCACAACGCCGCCGGCAACCACGTCCCACCGATGATCGCCCACTCCCAGCAACTGCGACAGGGGAACCAGCCGTAGACGTACACCAGCCCCGTCAGCAACGCACCGTAGGGAACCACTCCGAATCGACGCGCGTAGCCCACGGTGAACACAAAGGCCAGCACGTAGTGCAGCAGGTGACTGAGACTGTAGGCGGTGTTGACATCCAGCCAGGTGTAGAGAGCCAGGTGCGGAGGATAGAACACCCCGGCCTGGCTCTCGGCCAGCATCGGGTACCCGTGGCCGACACGGTCGTTCCAGAACGGAGACTGACCCTGCTGAAGCTGCTCGGCGTAGAACACCTTCTGAGGAAAGTAGTACGAGTAGATGTCGCCACCGACGAACCCGCCGCCGGTGACCAGCGGCCACCAGAACAGGCCCGCCAGGCCGATTCCCAGCAGCCAGGCAACCCAAGTGAAACGGCGGTCGGTCAACGGATCTTCACCGGTGCCGGCTGGCCCTTGGGGATCAGCGTCGTGTACTTCCGCTTCTCCATCCGCTTCACAAAGTCAGCCCGTGCCGCCGCCACCTTCTCGGGATCCTCGAACAACTCGATCGCCGAGACGGCCAGGACCTTCGAGGCGTAGATGATGCCCTTCTCACCGATCGTCGAACCGATCGCGGCGACGTTCTGCCAGCTGTGACCGGGACTCTTGGCCGCCAGGCACGAGGTCGAGATGCCTCCGGTGGGAACATACCAACTGATGTCTCCCACGTCGGTCGAGCCCCGGGTGCGAGCCGCCATGGATTCGGCGTAGGGACGAATCGACTCGTCGATCGCCTTGGGGAACTCGGTCCCAAACTGCTCGACCAGCGGCTGCTGCAGCCGACGGGCAAACGCCTGCTCGGCCTGAGAAAACGACGGGGGTCCGATCGCCTTGAGTTTCCCCTCGAGCAGCTCGGCCAGGGGCACGTTGGTAATCAGCTCGTGGCAATCCGTGTCGACCTTCATCCTCATCTTTGTACGTGTCATCAACGCCGCACCGCGGGCAATGTCCTGGATCCACTTGAAGTTCGCCTCGACATCACGGTGATCGTCGGCGCGGATGTAGTACCAGACCGACGCCACCGGCGGGACCACGTTGGGTGCACCGCCGCCGTTGGTGATCACGTAATGCATCCGAGCGTCCTCCTTGACGTGCTCACGCATGTAGTTCACACCCACGTTCATCAGTTCCACCGCGTCCAGCGCGCTGCGACCACTCTCGGGATTGCCCGAGGCATGAGCCGCGGTGCCGTCGAAACTGAACTTCACGCTCAGCAACGCCTTGGAAGTCCCCGCCCAGGCCCCGTTGCGGGTCGAAGGGTGCCAGTGCAGGCAGACGTCCAGGTCGTCGAACTGACCGTCCAGTAACATGTAGACCTTGCCGATGACCGTCTCCTCGGCCGGAGTCCCGTACAGCCGGATCGTGCCCTTGAGCTTGTGAGTCGCCATCGCCGCCTTGATCGCCAGGGCCGCTCCCAGCGAGCCACTCCCCAGGCCGCTGTGACCGCAGGCGTGTCCCGGACGACCCGGACGCAGAGGGGCACGCAGTGGGTCGATCTTCTGAGACATCCCCGGCAACGCGTCGTACTCGGCCAGGATCCCGATCACCGGCTTACCGCTGCCGTAGCTGGCCACAAATGCCGTGGGCATGCCCGAAATCCCTGCCTCCACCTTGAAGCCGTTCGCCTTGAGATGCTTCTGCAGGAGAGCCGACGAACGAGTCTCCTCGAGACCCACTTCGGCGAAGTTCCAGATCTTCTGGTTGACCTCCTTGATCAGCTCGACCCGACTCTCGACGTCGGCCACCGCCGCCCGCTGGGCCCGCGACAATTCGGCCCCCTCCTGGGCCAACGCCGGGATTCCATGGACCAGCAGCAGGACCAGACATGTCGTGTGCACGCGATTCATCAGACTCTCCCCAGGGCAGGACATCGACCCGGCCAGCCTCCATCAGGATGGCCCCGCCGGCGAAAGGACCGCCGGACGCCCGATTGTAGGACCGCCACAACCCGATTGCGAATCGCGCCGGTCTAGCGACCCAGCCACATCAGCCCCAGCACAGCCAACACGATCGGGACCACACAGTTGATGATCAGGATCCACGGACCCCAGGCCGAATACAGCCAACCTCGACCCCGATCCGCCTCGGACAGCGGACGTCGACGACCTCGCAGGATGTCCAACCACGACATCGAACACCTCAAGAACGGACGCCAAAACGCCAACGCCGGCAGAGGGTAGGCTCCGAAAACCAACAGCAGCCAGGTCGAAACCCACGAGAACAGGCTGCTGCGGATGTTCGCCGACGACCAGCCACCCGCCAACGCAATCTCCACAATCGCCACCACGCAACTGATCGTCAGCAGGAACAGGCTGACGAAATGGCCGATGACAAACAGCACCACGGCCCAGTGAGCCTTCGTCGGCCCGTGAGACTCGTCGGTGGTATCGGCCGCCTCTTGAGACATCGTCGCTCAACCCCCGGGATCGCCCCCACACAGAGCACGACATTACGCCACAACCCATGCAGGTTGGCAACCGAGCCTCCGCAGGGTTACGATTTGCCCAGCCGCCGGCCCGTCCTTCCCCGTCCCGGCCCGTCCTTCATGTTGAGTCCTTCGCTCATGACACCCACCTCCCGCCGCAGATTTCTCGACCGTTGCCTGCACACGGGCCTCACGGCCGGCCTCGCCGCTCCGGCCACGGCCTGGCTCGGCTCGCGACCGACCCAAGCAGCTGAAGAAGCCAGGCTGGCCCAGCGACCCAACGTCAAGGGGACACTGCGTCTGAAGTCCAGGCGACGTGAGGCACGAGGGGAGCAGGTGGTTGAGATCGGCGAGACGATTGACTGGGACGTCGCCTCCACGGCCATTGTCATCTGTGACATGTGGGCCGATCACCCCTGCCACCAGGCCGCCATCCGGGTCGATGCGATGGCCCCGGAGATGAACCGGGTGGTCTCGGCGGCTCGAGGACTGGGAGTCACCGTCGTGCACGCACCCAGCAGCGGGATCAAGTTCTATGAAAAGACCCCGTTCCGCAACAGGATCCTCCAGGCTCCATCGACCAAGCCGCCGGTGCCGATTGCCAGCTGGTGCAAGCTCGATCCCAAGACCGAAGCCCCGCTGCCCATCGATGATTCAGACGGAGCCTGCGACGATCCGGTGGTGAAACCCAAGCCGGGTTTCGACCGGCACCAGCACCCTGCCATCAAGATCACCGGCTTCGACGGGATCAGTGACAACGGGCAGGAGGTCTACAACTTCTTTGTCCAGCTGGGCATCAGGAACGTCGTCCTGATGGGAGTCCACACCAATATGTGCGTGCTGGGACGGTCATTCGGCATCCGTCAGATGGTCCGGTTGGGCCTCAACGTGGTCCTGGCCCGCGACCTGACCGATGCCATGTACGATCCTCGCGATCGACCCTATGTCAGCCACACCCGCGGAACCGAACTGGTGGTCGAGCACATCGAGCGGTACTGGTGCTCATCGATCTTGGCAGGAGACCTGACACGAGTCGTCAGCGGATCCGACTCGACCGCCAGCACCACAAGACCCCTCAGGGGTTCCACCCCATAGCCCAGTGTCAGCACGCCGTCAGGCGTGCGGCACGCTGAGTATCTGGCAACCACCCCCAACATCAAACCCCGAAGGGGTTTCACACGTCGAGGTGTCGTGATGTGGAACCCCGTTGGGGTTCACAAACACGGGGGGCGTACCGAACCCAGCGTAGCCCGCCTGGCGGCGGGCAACACTGGGCTGTGCGATGGAACCGCTTCGCGGTTATTCGGTCTCGGATCGCCGGTTGGGTTTCTTGAATCCGCGCGTGGCCGACTAGGCCATCGACTCCTTCCACGGGCCGGTGATCGCAAAGGTCATCCCCGTGCCCTGGGCGTTGACGAACAACGTCGAGCCGTCCGGCGAAAACGTGACCCCAGAAAACTCGGTCCGCAGACGACTGTGAGCCAGGGTGTAAATGCCACCCTGGGGCGTCACCCCGACCAGCCGGATCACGCTCCGCTTGCGGTCCTCACACATGACCACGTCGCCAAAAGGCGCAACAGTCAGGTTGTCGGCATTGTTGAGCAGCCGCGTGTCATTGGGCTCGATGAACAGCTCCAGCTGACCCGGCGACTTCACTTCCTGGTCGGTCCCCTCGTGGTCACTGGGAATATACCGCCAGATCTGGCCGGCCTCCTCGCGACCACCACTGGTGCACGCGAAGAAGACCTCCTTGTCGCCGTACCAGATGCCCTCACCTCGAGCAAACCGGGCGGCACCGGCACCGAACCCGCGATACCTCAAGTCGTCGCTGGGCGATTCCACGTTGTCCATGTCGATCCAGTGCACCGGCTGAGGAGACCCGGTCGCGATCAGGGTCCGATCCCAGTTCCGCGTCTCGCCACCCGAATCGTCCTGCAGACCAAGAGCCTGCAGCCGACCACCCTCGTGCAGCTTACCGGGAGTCCTGGGCAGGTAACGGTACAGCAGACCGTCATCTCGATCCTCGGTCATGTAGACCACCCCGCTGGGCGGATCGATCGCCACCGCTTCGTGATTGAATCGGCCCATTGCGCGAATCGGCCTGGGATCAGCCAGTCCCGGCTCGACCGACGCGGGAACCTCGAAGACCCAACCATGGTCCACCGCCGCGACGAACTTCTGACCCCGGTCCCCTCGACCCACCCGCTGCACAGACTCCTCGCACGTCAGCCAGCTTCCCCACGGAGTCGGGCCACCGGCACAGTTGCGATGCGTACCGGCCAGGCTCAGGAACTGGCGAACCAGCTTCTTGCCCAGCGTGTCATAGACCAGCGTCGTGGTTCCCCCCAGCCCCGGTGTGTCGTTGTTGCCGTCGTCGAAGACCTTGCTGGAATCGATGTTCTCAAACAGCCGGTTCTTCTTGCCGAAGGGACCCAACGCCTGATCGGGATTCAACTCGTGATTGCGGATCAGGATCGTCAGACCGTCGGGTCCGCTGAACGTCGCCATCCCGTCGGGTGCTCCCGGCACGATGAGCCCGTCGGCCATCGTTTCGCCGACCTGCGAGATCAGCTGGTAGGAAAACCCCAGCGGTAGATCGATTCGCTTCTTGTCGTCCTTGACCAGTTCCCCGTATCCGACTCCCGAAGCATCGGCGGGCAGCTTCCGCCGCACGGTGCTCAAGCGGACTCCCGCGAACCCCATCGACACGGCCCCGGCCGAAACAGCACCCCACCGCAGCAGTACCTCACGACGCGTCAGTGCCTTCATCCTGCTCAACCCTCGCTTGCCAAATCCCTGGCCAAGCAAGCGACCCCGAGGTGCCGCTGCCACACATGAGGTCGACGCCGACGGCCCCCCCGTCTCGACCACTTTCGGGCAGCGTTTTATGAATCGCCGCCCGAATCGCCAATGGCAATCTCACGTACGACTCGGAACCCGATCGACTGGCGACCCCGATCGGGCAGCTGTCCCTGGCGAGTGGCACAGCGCTGAAGGCTGGGGAGATTGACGAAGCTGCCTCCTCGGACAACACGCAACTCGCCCTGGCGGGGACCCGACGGGTTCGCAGTTGGAGACCGGGCGTAGTAGTCGGTCGAATACCAGTCGAGACACCACTCCCACACATTGCCGCTGGTGTCAAAGAGCCCAAACGCGTTGGGCCGCATCGTGCCCACGACCGTCATCGACATCGTGCCCGGACCGTAGACCGCGTACTCGGTCAACTCCGCTGCGTCGTCACCGCAGAGCCACGCGGCCGAGGAACCCGCGCGACAGGCGAATTCCCACTCGGCCTCGCTCGGCAAACGGTACCGCTCGCCCTCACGTTCACTCAACCAGCGGCAAAATGTCTGGGCGTCGTAGTAGCTGATGTTGACCACCGGCCAGCTCTCATCCAGGACCACCGAACCAAGATTGGCCCAGTTGAATCTCGGGTCACGCTGCCACTTCGAGTCCAAACGCCCGTAGCCCTGGCCGTTGCGCTCGATGTCAGTGCGGTATCCCGACGACTCGATGAACTGGCGAAACTGGGCCACGGTGACCTCCATCGCCGAAATGTCAAAGGGCCGAGTCAATTGCACCGGGTGCCGAGGCATCTCGCTGTGCAAACGCCCCTGGGCGTACTCCTTGTCCTGCCGCTGTTTCGATTCGGCAACCAGGGAAGCAATCAGCTCCGAAGAACTCCCCATCGGAAAACTGCCCGCAGGTACCAGGCACAGAGTCATCTGCAACGAATTCTCTTCTGTCACATCGCGACCCAGCCGCGCCGCCCAAAGAGCCTGGACACTCGCGGCCCGCTCGACCCCAAAGGGTACCTCCGCAAGCAACTCCGCAGGCACAACAACTCCGCCCACACCCGTCCCAATCCGCGTCTCTGAGCCGGTCCCAGTCTCTGGTCCGGTCCCCGCCTGAGCCCCCGTCCCAGCCGGAAGCGAATCGGTCTCGCCGCGACCCACCACCAGCACGCTGGCACCAATGACCACACCCACCAGCACGATCGTCGCGACCGCCGGAACCCACTTCAGCTTCGCCTTTCCGATCGACTCGATCGCGGCATCCAGCTCGCTGGCAAACTGGCCGAGCGTCTCGTACCGCTCATCGGGATCCTGCTGCAGGGACCGGGACAGGACCCGGTCAACCAGCACTCCCACCCGAGGATTCCGCTTCGACACGGCGGGGAAGACCCCGACGGGCTTGTGACCGGTCAGCAGTTCATACGCCAGCACGCCCAGCGAGTACTGGTCGGCTCGCTCGTCAATCGGATGGTTGTATCGCTGTTCGGGTGCAATGTAATCGAGTGTTCCCATGATCTGCCCGGTCCGGGTCACCTGCCCGGTTTCGGCAAGCGGCACGGCGATGCCGAAATCGGCCACCTTGGCCACGCCCTGGTCATCGATCAGGATGTTCTCGGGCTTCAGGTCCCGGTGCAGGATCCCCTCGGCATGCAGAAACTCAAGCGCGGTACAGACGTCCCGCAGCACGCTCCGAGTCTCATCCAACGGCATCGGCTGCTCGGACGTCATCCTCTGCCGCAGATCACCGCCCTCGACATATTCCATCACCAGGTACGGACGGCCCTCGACGATGCCCCGGTCGTAGACCCGCACCACGTTGGGATGAGCCAGGTTGGCCATCATCAACGCCTCACGCTCGAAGCGCAACGTCTGCTCGGCCTCCATCACCTCGGGCAGCGGCTTGAGTATCTTGATCGCGACCTGACGATCGAGCGAGAGTTGCCTGGCGAGGACCGCGTCGCCCATCCCGCCGAATCCAATCCGACGCACGAACTGGTACCCGAAGATCTCGGGGACCGCCATCGAATCGCTGGACTTGGAGGAAAGCGCGGTCACGGTCGGGCCGATTGCACAGAGGACGGAAGCTGCGAGACGTCCCGTGAGCCTTCCGTGGCCGGGCCTGCATCATATCGCGCCGCGGCAAGACGGGAAACAACCCCGTCCCGGTGAGACCGGCCACCTGCTGCCGGCCGGCGATTAGCCCCAATCCGGGCCCAATCCGGGCCCAATCCGGGCCCAACCCGGGCCGGAACCGATTACTTCTTCTTGGCCGCCTTCTTCG
>CAUZJR010000075.1:0-16133 GCA_963580005.1 Planctomycetota bacterium | reverse complement strand
TGGCGGTGGCGGCAGCGGGCGTGTTGAATTCGTCGAGCCGTTCGACGCGGTCGAACTGCTGGGCGACATCGACCGAGTGGGTCACCAGCAGCAGTGCGACGCTGTCCGTGGTGCAGGCGGTGCGGATCAGTTCGAGAATGGTCTGCTGGTTGGCCAGGTCGACGTTGGCGGTCGGCTCGTCAGCCAGCAGCAACGACGGGCGGTTGGACAGCGCCCGGGCGACTGCGACGCGTTGCTGTTCGCCAACTGAGAGTTGTCCGGGCCGGTGTTTGAGGCGGTTCGTGAGTCCGACACTCTCGAGCAATTCCAGTGCCCGGTCGCGGTCGACTCGGCCTCGCGAAAAACTCATTCCCAACAACACGTTTTCCAACGCCGTGAAGGCCGGGAGCAGGTTGAACGTCTGGTAGACAAACCCGATCCGCTCGGCCCGGAACCGGTCTCGGACCGCTTCGGGCATCTCCGAGACCAGCGTATCGTCGATCACCACGCGTCCGGAGTCGGGTGTGGTGATGCCGGAGATGACATTCAGCAGCGTGGTCTTGCCGCCTCCGCTGGCTCCGACCAGCGCCAACTGCTCGCCTCGAGCCATCTCGAATCGTTCGATCTCGAGCACCGGCAGTCTGCCGCCGTCGGGTTCCCGGTAGCTCTTGCGGATGTTTTCGAGCAGCAGCGACATCGCGTGGGCCTGGTCGAGAGGAACTGCGGGTGAGCCGGCGTGGCGGGATCCCTGAAGGTAGTCGAGCACCCGTCCTTACGACAAATCGACATTCCGGTGTGGGTGGGTTCAGCCCAGTCGGCGGGCTTTTGCCCGGTTGTGGCCTTCTCAGTCGATTCCCGAGCCCGACTTCCAGTCGATCAGCCTTAATTCAACCGATTCCCGGCCTCTCCAGCGGTTGATCATCGGTTCGAAGCAGATGGAAAGCGGCCCCTTTGCGTTACGGATCGGCTCGGCCCACTCACCACGTCCGAAGGCGACGGCCTTGAGCGGTCGTTTGCCGGTCTTCAGAGCGAGTCTGAGGTGCCGATCGCCCTCACCCATCGTCTGGGGGTCTTCGGCGAGTTCGACGTCGGAGGCCGAGAAGCGGGGTCGGGGGTTGCCCTGGCCGAAGGGGCTGAGTGCATCGAGTGCAACGATGGCCTTGTGGCTGAGGTCGTTCAGCAGCACCTCCGCATCGACCCGCAATTCCAGGTCCTCGTCACTGACGGTGTGATGTTCGGCCACGTAATTCGAGAAGGCCTCGCGGAAGGCCTCGACCTGGTCGGACTTGATCGAGACACCTGCCGCGGCGTGGTGTCCTCCGAAGGTGAGCAGGTATTGAGAGCAGGCGGCGATGCCCGAGTAGAGATTGAAGCCGGCGAATGAGCGAGCCGAGCCACGGCCGGTGCCTTCCATGGCCGAGAGTGCCAGCAGCACGGCGGGCTTTTCGAACTCCTCGGCGACCCGGTTGGCGACGATCCCGATCACACCGGCGTGCCAGTCGTTGCTGGCGAGCACCAGTGCCGCCGAGTCTTCCCACTCGGGATGCTCGGCCACCTGCTTCCTGGCCTGCTTGAAGATGCGAGTTTCGAGGCTGCGGCGGTCCTTGTTGAGCTTGTCGAGGTGGGTGGCCAGTTGGCGGGCCTTGTGTTCATCGGAGGTGGTCAGCAGTTCGACGGCCAGCCGGGCCTGCTGCAGTCGCCCGGCGGCGTTGATGCGTGGCCCGATCGCAAACGCGACATCCTCGGCCTCCAGCGGTGCCTGCTTCTCCGAGACATCCAGCAGTGCCTTGAGTCCGACGCTGGCGCGACCGGGCAAGCCGGCCAGTCCGAACCGGACCAGCACGCGGTTTTCGCCCAGCAGGGGCATCACGTCCGAGACGGTCCCGATCGCGGCCAGGCCGACGGCCGAGAGCAGGAATTCCTTCATCTGCGGCGAGGCCCTGCGTCCGTCGCCCAGTCGCTGGCAGATGGCCCAGGCCAGCTTGAAGGCGACCGCGGCCCCGCAGAGGTCTCCGAAGGGATACTCGCTTCCGGGCAACCTCGGGTGGACCAGCACCGCGGCCCTTGGCAACGACTCGCCGATCGTGTGGTGGTCGGTGACGATCAGTTCCAGGCCCAGCTCCTCCGCCAACGCCGCCTCCTCGATGCTGGCGATGCCGCAGTCGACCGAGATGACCAGTTGAGAGGGTTCCGCTTCGGCGAGGGTCCTGATGGCTCCGGGGTTCAGGCCGTAGCCGTCGTTGAGCCGATCGGGGATCGTGTATTCGACCCGGCCGCCGGCCAACGTCAGGCAGTGCCACAGCAGGCTGGTGCCGGTGACGCCGTCGACGTCGTAGTCGCCGTAGATGGTGATCAGTCGCTTGTCGGCGATCGCCGACACAATGCGGTCAGCCGCCTCGTCGATGCCCGGCAGCAGCGAAGGGTCGTGGAGATCGGTGAGGCGGGCCGAAAGGAACTCGCGTGCACTCTCTTGTGACTCGACGCCTCGAGCCAACAGCACCTGGGCCACCAGTGCCGGGACCCTCAGTTCCGCCGAGAGCGACTTCACTCGAGGTGCGTCGTGGACCGCGTAGCGCCAGACTCTTGCCATGCCGTCGGCTCCGTCCTACCTGCCCACCGGGAGTGTCCCGGTCGGGCCCGGCAATCCAACACCGCCGGTAGCCGGGTGTCAAGCTTCCCCGTGCCCGACCGCTTCCTTACACTGAAACGTTCCCCCCCGTGACTTCGATATTGGCCTTTACGCCGGGTGCAGGTCGCTCATCACGAGTCGACTCGACCCAAGACCGACACGATTCATGCGACACGTACTCTCAGCCCTGGTCACCAACCAGCCCGGTGTGCTCGCACACATCTCGGGCATGCTCGCCTCACGTGCCTTCAACATCGACAGTCTCGCCGTGGGTGAGACCGAGAACCCCGAGTTTTCCCGGGTCACTTTTGTCGTCAATGGCGACGGCAGAGTGCTCGACCAGGTCCGCAAGCAACTCGAGAAAATCGTCACCGTCGTCAAGGTGCTCAACTTCTCGAATCGCAACTACGTCGAACGGGACCTGATGCTGATCAAGGTCAGCACCGACAGCGGCGTCACCTCCGGCACCGGCAACGGCAGCCGGGGCGAGATCCGGGAACTGGTCGAGATCTTCCGAGGCAAGATTGTCGATGTCAGCGCGAAACACGTGATGGTCGAGATTTCGGGCCAGGGACGGAAACTCGAGTCGTTCATCGACCTGGTTCGGCCCTACGGGATCATCGAAATGGTTCGGACCGGCCGAGTGGCCCTACTGCGAGCCGACCAGGAAGAAGAGCCCGAAGAGCCCGAGGGCGACGCGGTTGATGGGGAGTCGGCGAGCGAGGAGACCGAGACCGAACCGGATCCTCAGCCGGAATGACCCGAGCCAACACCGCAGCAACACCACCGCAGCAACACCACCGCAGCAACACCACCGCAGAATTGACTCAAGCCTTCACTGAAGAACACCACTCCCGAGACATCAACTCATGGCTGCCAAGATTTACTACGAGGACGACGCGGACCTGTCACTGCTCAAGGACAAGACGATTGCCATTCTGGGGTATGGCAGCCAGGGGCATGCTCAGGCCCAGAATCTCCGTGACAGCGGTCTGAACGTGGTCGTGGGTCAGCGGCCCGGCAGTGCGAACTACGACCTGGCGATTGCCCAGGGTTTCGAGCCGATGTCGATCGAGGATGCGACACGGGCCGGTGACCTGGTCAACATCCTGTTGCCCGACGAGGTACAGGGTGACGTATTCCGCAGCGAGATCGAGCCGAATCTCGAGACGGGCAACGTGCTGTTGTGCTCGCACGGCTTCAACATCCATTTTGGCCAGGTGGTGCCTCCCGAGGGAGTCGACGCGGCGTTGGTGGCCCCCAAGGGTCCGGGTCACCTGGTCCGGATCGAGTATGAAAACGGAGGCGGAGTCCCGTCGCTGATCGCCCTGTTGCCGGGTGCCTCGGACGAGTCGCGGCAGTTGGCATTGGCCTACGCCAAGGGCATCGGGGGGACCCGGGGCGGCGTGATCGAGACGACGTTTGCCGAGGAGACCGAGACGGATCTGTTTGGTGAGCAGGTGGTGTTGTGCGGCGGTGTCAGTGCTTTGGTCACCGCGGCCTACGACACCCTGGTCGAAGCGGGTTACCAGCCCGAGATGGCGTACTTCGAGTGCATGCACGAGCTGAAGTTGATCGTGGACCTGTTCTACCAGGGCGGGCTGAACTACATGCGGTACAGCGTGTCGAACACCGCCGAATTCGGCGACTACACTCGCGGTCCGCGGATTGTCACCGACGAGACTCGTGCCGAGATGAAGAGGATTCTGAAGGAGATCCAGGACGGCCAGTTCGCTCTCGAGTGGATGCTCGAGAACAAGGCCAACCAGCCGACCTTCCAGGCCAAGCGTCGCCAGCAGCGGAATCATCCGATCGAGAAAATCGGCCTGGAACTGCGTCGGATGATGACCTGGATCGACTCGAAGGAAGTCTAGGGGGCAGAGTCGGCCGATGACTTCTCTGGAACAACACCGGAATCACCCGCGGACGTTTCACGAGAACCGTTTCGTCTATCCGGTGCTCTCGCGTCGCAGCCACGGTCTCTCGGTCGGCATCAATCTCAACCCCGACAAGATCTGCAACTTCGACTGCATCTACTGCCAGGTCGACCGCACGAGCCAGGCCGAGACCCGTTTTGTCGAGCTCGACGCGGTCCTCGTAGAGCTCGAGGCCCTGCTCGAACGGGTCTCTGACGGTTCGCTGTGGGACGACCCCAGCTTCACCGCGGTCCCCGAAGGACTCAGGCGACTCAACGACATTGCCTTCTCGGGGGACGGCGAGCCGACGACCTACCGCAACTTCGACGAGATCGTCAAGCGGGTGGGGGAGGTCAAGGATCGCGCGGGTGCTCGGGCGGCCCGCCTGGTGCTGATCACCAACGCCAGCATGTTCCATCGCGAGGTTGTCGAGGCGGGACTCGAGACGCTCGAGGAGCACAACGGAGAGATCTGGGCCAAGCTCGAGGCGGGCACCGACGAGTACTACCAGTTGATCGAGCGGACGGCGGTGCCGTTGTCGCGTGTGCTGGAGAACATCACGGCGGTGGCTCTGAGGTGGCCGGTGGTGATCCAGAGTCTGTTCATGCGAGTTTCGGGGGAGGCGGTGCCGGCGTCGGAGATCGAGGCGTTCTGTGATCGGCTGTGCGAGATCGTTGAGGTTGGTGGCCGGTTGAAGCTGGTGCAGGTCTACACCGTGGCGCGGCCTCCGGCCGAGAGTTTCGTGACGGCGTTGAACGATGCCGAGCTCGAGGCGATTGCCGAGCGGATCAGAGAGCGTTGCGGCCTGAGGGTGGCGGTGTTTGGCGGCTAGCCGGTTCCTCCAGAGGATTCCTCGCCCTGCCGCCGCTTCAGTTCTTCGAGCCGTTTTTTCATCTGCTCCTCGTGGCCCCGGTCGGTCGGTTCGTAGTAGGTCCGATCGACTCCGAGGTAGTCCTGGTCGACCCAGCCGTCGTCACCATCGTGAGCGTAGGCGTAGTCTTCTCCGTGGCCCAGTTGCCCGGCTCCGGGGTAGTGCGAGTCCTTGAGGTGTCGGGGGACCGGCAGCACAGCCCTGGTGCGAACATCTTCGATGGCCCGATCGATGGCGAGGTACGAGGCATTGGACTTGGGTGCCAATGCGAGATAGCAGGTGGCCTGTGCCAGGATGATGCGGCATTCGGGCATCCCGACCCGTTCGGTCGCCTGGGCCGCGGCGTTGGCCAGCACCAGTGCCTGCGGATCGGCGTTGCCGATGTCCTCGGAGGCCAGGATCACCAGTCGCCGGGCCAGGAAGCGGGGGTCTTCGCCGGCTTCGAGCATCCGGGCCAGCCAGTAGATGGCTGCATCGGGGTCGCTGCCTCGCAGGCTCTTGATCAACGCGCTGGCCGCGTCGTAGTGCATGTCGTCGTCGTAGTGCACGGCCTTCTTCTGAACCGATTCCTCGGCGACGTCCAACTCGAGCACACGCTCGGTGTCGGTGCCGCCCGAGGCAATCGAAAAGACTCCGATTTCCAGTGCGTTGAGTGCCCGCCGTGCGTCTCCGTCGGCCACCTCGGCCAGGAACCCCAGGGCCTCCTCGGTGGCAGTCACCTCGAACCGACCCAACCCGTGTTCGGTGTCGGTCAGTGCCCGGTCGAGCAGTTGTCGGATGTCGGAGGTTTGCAGGGGCTGGAATTCGAAGATCTGGCTACGCGAGACGAGTGGTGAGACGAGCGAGAAGAAGGGGTTGGCGGTGGTGGCCCCGATCAGCCGCACCACGCCACTCTCGACGTCGGGCAACAGCACGTCCTGCTGCGTGCGGTTGAAGTGGTGCAGCTCGTCGACGAACAGCAGGGTCTGCCGACCTCCGGTCGCGAGTCGATCGCGGGCCTTCTCGAGCAGCTCACGCAGCTCCTTGACCCCCGCGGCGGCGGCGTTGAGCCGTTCGAAGACGCACTCGGTCCCGTGGGCAATCAACTCGGCCAGCGACGTCTTGCCGGTCCCCGGAGGTCCGTAGAAGATGGCCGAGCTGAGTCGATCGGCGTCGAGGATTCGTCGCAGCAGTTGCCCGGGGCCCAGGAAGTGCTGTTGCCCGACGAATTCGTCGAGGCACCTGGGCCTCATGCGGGCCGCCAGCGGCCGTGCGCGATCCAGGTTGGCCGACTCGGCCTCTTCGAACAGCCCGGTCATGTCACCAGACTAGAGGAGGGCGACTAAAAAGGAAGCGGGTTAAAAGAAAGAGACCTTCGCCAAGAGAGTCCCGAGCGGGGTTTTGTTTGGACCCGTAAGAATCAGGTGGGGACCACCCGTCCGGGTTGTGTGAGCCGGGCCGTGAGGCTCGGATATACACGCGGCCGTCCGTGGAAGGTCCCCGGGGTCATGCTTGTAGGGTCAACAAAATCGTGCCCGGGTTGGCAAAGGCCTGCCGAGTTACCAAGGCAACCCGACAACCCGATCCTATCCCCGGGCCCACCCTCCAGCAATACCCCTTCTCACATCACTTGGGGTCAGTCCGCCTGCGGCGGATTCAATCGTGCATCGTGGCCCGCCCGATCTGTCGGTCCGGCCACCGTGCGAGTGACTAGTCGCGATGGGTGGGTTCGGGGTCGAGCACCTTGAGGTGTCGTTCGACCGAGAGTGCCACCTTTCTCTTGCTCGCCCGGTCTCCGGCGGTGGCGGTGCCCGGAACGAACTGCCGTCCGTTTTCCAGTGGGAACCTGAGTTCGAATTTCCCGTCGCGGCCTGCCTTGACGGTTGCTTCGTCGAGTTCGATGAGTGTTTCCGGAGTGGTCCGGCCGTAGACGACCAGGTCGGTGTGGATTTCCAGCGGCAATTCGTCGAGACCATTGAGGTCTGCGGGGAACACCGGGTCGGATGAACCGGTCTTGCGGTCGGTCGAGTGACTGGCTGATCGGCCGTTGTCGCCCTGGCCGCTTCTTGATGTGGAGACGGGATCGGAGTGCGAGAGTGCAAAGAACTCGCTTTGGCCGGTGACGATGAATCCGAGCTGGACTCGGTAGGGGAGTCCCACCCGGTCGACTTCGAAGCAGCATTCAGCCGTCTCGATGTCCACCCTGATGTCTCTCACCCTCGACTCCGACCCTGACCCCTCGGTGTCTTCGGTAATCTTCAGCACTCTCAGCACAGCTTTTGCCCGGTGCCAATCACTCCCCAGGGCAGACTCGGCCCGGGCGAGCATCCTGGAGGAGACATTCCAGCGTGTGGAGATCCAGCGTGAGCTGACTCCCTGTGCGTCGATGAGATCGGGACCGGCCCCGGCGATCCCGACGGCTCCACCTTGCGGTACGCGTTTGGGTTTCGGTCGGGTTTTCTTGCCGTGGCCGCCGTTTTTCCGTGCTGCCTGGGCCAGCGCGTCGACCAGTTCGGACTTCCGCATCGGGTGCCAGCCGGGGATCCGCTGCCGGCGTGCCAGCTGCGCGAGTTCCCTGCGGGTTTTTTCCTGCAGCGACTTACGGTACTCGCCGTTGCGAGACCGAGCCAACCGAGTGTTACCGTGGCTCACCATCGGGCCGCCTCCTCGTCGCCAAACAGACAGAGGAAAACCAATACCGTGTCAGGGTGTTTGTGCGGTCGTCCGTGCCCGCTGCGATCGCCTGGAGGCGAAACGCGGCCGCCGTGTCCTGGTTGAGAAACCCGGCGGATCGCCGTGAAACCCTCTCCGCGAGGGATCGTCTCTTGAAGGGTGATTGGCCCGCGAACTGAGCCCTGTTTCTACCATGAAGAAAAGCGCCGATACAACCGAAACCGGTGCTGAAGACGACTCCGGCGGCGGGCTGTGCCGGGGTCGGTGGTGGGCCATGCTCCTTGCAGCTTTGACAACCTCACGGACGACCAATAGACTGACCGCGACCTATCCGGTTCCCGCGTGGTCACCGCGAGTTTTCATGGGTCAATCGTAGTGGAGTCTCCTCCCGACAACCGTCCTCCGATGGTGGCCGCGATGCGGTGGGTTTCCACTGCGACGACGGTGTCTCTGGAGATGGTACTTCCGGCTGCAGTCGGAGTGTGGCTTGATAGACGGTTTGACACGACCCCATGGCTGACTGTGATGGGAGCCCTGTTGGGTTTTGGAATGGGGATGAGTCATCTGCTGAAGATTGCCGGGACACCGGCTCCGCGACAGGAATCTCCGACTGAATCTGCTGCTGATCCCGAGTCTGACGCCTGATGCATCCGCTTCGACAAACCACCTGGCTCATCGCCACCCTGGCCTTACTGTGGCTGGTGCTGGCCCTGCCTGCCCGCTGGGTGGGAGGGGCAGCCGGGCTTGAGGGTCTGACGTGGGCTATCGGTCTGTGCCTGTTCCCGGGCCTGTTGGTGCTGTTGGTGATGGGGTTGTTGCCGAAGATGGCGGCCGCTCCCCATGCGATCCTGCTCTCTACCGCCGTGAGAATGCTGCTGGTGTTGGCCGGTGTGCTGGTGATCCGAGAGACTCGTCCGGAGCTGGGTTTCCGCGAGTTCTTTGCGTGGTTGATCCTCAGCTACATGGCCGCCCTGGCGATTGAGTCGTTTTTCCTGGTCCGTCAGCAGCAGCAGGCCGCTGCGGACCCGAGTTCTGGACAGAGCTGATGGCTGCCGGTCACGCCGACACATTTCATCACGTTCGGGATTTCCCGCACTTCGAGCTGCCGTTCGGCATGAAGCTGCCGTTGCCCGAGCTCAAGCTCTTCGGGCTCGAACTGCAGTTGACCAGGTTCATGGTCCTGCAGCTGGTGGTCTGCGTGATCACGTTCGTGATTTTCCGCGGTCTGTCGCGTCGGGTATCGAGTGGTCAGCCGGCGAGTGGTCGCTGGTGGAATTTCTGGGAGATGCTGGCTCTGTTCATTCGTGACGAGGTGGTGCGGCCGACGATTGGCGACGGGGGTCACGGTCACGAGGGTGAGGACCACGGGGAAGAGTCAGCTGGTGACGGGCACCCGGCTGATGAGTATCTGCCGTTTGTCTGGTCGTGCTTCTTCTACGTCCTGTTCTGCAACCTGCTGGGAGCGGTACCCTGGCTGGGTTCGGCAACCGGCGAGATCAACGTGACGGGCGTGCTGGCGGTGACCGCCTTTGGGGCCACGCTGTTTTACGGTTCACGGGAAATGGGCATCGGCGGCTTCTGGCTGGCCCAGGCGCCTCACATCGAGGTGTCCGGAGCCCTGAAGCTGGTCCTGCTTCCGATGATCTGGGTGATCGAAGTGATCGGCCTGTTCATCAAGCACGGTGTGTTGTGCGTTCGGCTGTTCGCCAACATCATGGCGGGCCATACGGTGATCGCCGTCATCCTCGGATTCATCGCCGCCACCTCAGGCGGGGCCTGGTACTTGTACTACCCGGTATTGGGAGCGAGCATCGCGGGCCAGATTGCGATCGGGTTGCTCGAGCTGTTCGTGGCCTTCCTGCAGGCCTACATCTTCGCGTTCCTCTCAACACTGTTCATCTCAACCGCCATCCATCCTCACTAGGTAGACGGGGCAACATCGACAACCAGGCATCGACAACCAGGCATCGACAACCAGAAATCGACAACCAGAAATCGACCGCGGCATCGGCTGACGTTTGCCGGGTCGAGTGATCCAATGTGTGGTCCACTCGTGGGAGTGCGACGGGAAATCTACAGGGAATTCAAGAAACGTGTTTCGGAGCCGTTGGAAGCGGTGCGATTGGCTGTTTCCAGGGTGCCCATGACCAAGGAGAAAGAGACGTGTTACAGAGCATGAAGATTGTCGGGACTGCGATGGCGATCGTGCTGACGACGGGGATGCCGGCCCTGGCCCAGACCGATGGCCTCGGCGGCTTGAACCTCGCCAGCGTCGGAGCCGGGATCGTGATCATCGGTGCCGGGTTGGGCATCGGCAAGATCGGGGCGTCGGCCGTGGAGAGCATGGCTCGTCAACCCGAGGTGGCTGGCAACGTGCAGACCGCGATGATCATCTCCGCCGCACTGATCGAAGGTGCTGCGTTCTTCGCGCTGATCATCTGCATCATGTCGGTTGGCTAGCACCTGGTGTTGGGTTCCTTCGAGCCGGTCGCCAGGGAGCGAGTGGCTTGTGGGAACGACGGCTTTTCCTGCTGACGCTTTGCGGTGTAAGGGCATGAAGATGCGCAAGACCTTGATGAGTGGCCTGTGCGTGGTCGCGATCGCGGGGTGGTGGATTGTGGCCGGGGGGACCGCTCTGGCGGCCGACGGGGCTGAATCGGCTGAATCGGCTGAATCGGCTGAATCGGCTGAACATGCGGCTGAACATGCGGCTGAACATGCGGCTGAACATGCGGTGACGGCTTCCGATGCACATGCCGAGAGTGGCGATTCGCATGCCACGGGGGTTCCGCTGGATTTCAAGGCGGATCTGGCACTGTGGTCGCTGGTCGTGTTCCTGATCTTCATGTTTGTGCTCAAGAAGTTCGCCTGGAAGCCGTTGGCCGAGGGGCTGGATGCCAGGGAGCAGCGGATCCGCTCGGACATCGACTCGGCCGAGGCGGCACGGGTCAAGGCCGAACAGATGCTGGCTGATCACGAGTCGAAGTTGGCGGGAGTGCAGGAGGAGGTCAAGGAGATCCTGGCCGAGGCACGTCGCGATGCCGAGCACACCAAGAATGAGATCATGGCGGTGGCACAGGGCGAAGCCGAGGCGACTCGGGATCGCGCGCTGGGCGACATCGAACGAGCTCGTGACCAGGCCCTGAAGGATCTCTTCGACCAGGTCGCCACACAGGTCACCTCGGCCACCGAGCACGTGCTGGGCAGGTCGCTGGATGCGTCCGATCAGCAGCGGTTGATCGCCGAGGCGTTGGCCGACGTGACTGCGGGATCCGGCTAGACAGGACACGAGACAGGACACGAGACAGGACACGAGACAGGACACGAGACAGGACAAGGGACAGGACAAGGGACAGGACAAGGGACAGGACAAGGGACAGGACACGAGACAGGACAAGGGACAGGACGAGGAGAGGGTTGAGATGGCCGACGGCCAGGAAGTCAGGACTCGAGTCAGCAGCGTGATGGATGATCCATCGGCGCGGGCGATTGCTCGCGTCTATGCTGTTGCGTTGGTCGACGCCGCCGAATCGGCCGGCGTGGCCACGACACTCGAGGAGCTGTCTTCCTTCCTCGCCGATGTTCTCGAGGCCCATCCCGAATTTCACTCGATCCTGGTCGGCATGGCCGTTGGTCGCGACCAGAAGGTGGCGATGATCGAGCGGGTTGTGGGGCCGGTGGGTTCGCCGGTGCTGACCAGTTTCCTGACCACCGTGGCCCGTCACGAACGGCTCGAGTTGCTGCCCTTGGTGCTCGATGAGGCACGTCTGATCGAGAACCGCCGGGGTGGTCGCCAGAGCGTGCAGGTGACCAGCTCTCACGCGCTGGAACCCGAAGCGGTCGAATCGATTCGAGTCGCGCTCGATTCGGCATTCCCATTTACTCCGATCCTGGAAACCCGAGTCGATTCATCGTTGATCGGCGGGCTGGTGATCCAGGTCGACAATACGGTTTACGACAGTTCGCTGCGGACCCGCATCAGGCAGTTGCGGGACCGGATGCGCGAGAGGAGTCTTCATGAAATTCAAGGCGGACGAGATCGCTTCAGTCATCCAGCAGGAGATTGAAGATTTTCGCGGAACGATGGAAACGGCCGAGACCGGCCGCGTGCTCGAGGTCGGTGACGGCATCGCCCGCTGCCATGGTCTCTCGGGGGCCATGGCCGGTGAGATGGTCGAATTCTCCAGCGGCAGCCGGGGGATGGTCTTCAACCTCGAAGAAAACTCCGTGGGAATCATCATCCTCGGCGAGTATCTCTCGATTTCCGAGGGTGACGAGGTTCGCACGACGGGGGCTCTGCTGAGCGTACCGGTGGGCGACGAGATGATCGGTCGCGTGATCGATCCTCTGGGCAACCCGATGGACGCCAAGGGGCCGATCGTCACCACCGAGAGCCGCCCGCTGGAGACTCCGGCTCCGGGCATCGCTGCTCGACAGCCGGTGACCGAACCGCTGCAGACTGGCATCAAGCCGGTCGATGCGATGACTCCGATCGGGCGTGGCCAGCGTGAGTTGATCATCGGGGACCGCAAGACGGGCAAGACCGCCATCGCCCTGGACACGATCCTCAACCAGAAGGGCGGTGACGTGGTCTGCATCTACGTGGGATGCGGCCAGCGGGCCAGCACGATGGCCACCGTGATCGACGTGCTGACCGAGCACGGTGCGATGGACTACACCTGCGTGATCGCCTCCTCGAGTGCCGATCCGGCTCCGTTGCAGTACATCGCTCCCTATGCGGGTGCGGCGTTGGCCGAGTACTTCATGTACCAGGGCAAGCACGCCCTGGTCGTCTACGACGATCTCTCGAAGCAGGCCATTGCCTACAGGCAACTGTCGCTGCTGATGAGACGTCCTCCGGGCCGCGAGGCGTTTCCCGGCGACATCTTCTACTGTCACAGCCGGTTGCTCGAACGAGCCAGCAAGCTCAGCGATGAACTCGGCGGCGGTTCGATGACCGCACTGCCGATCATCGAGACGCTCGAGGGTGAAGTCTCGGCCTACATCCCGACCAACGTGATCTCGATCACCGACGGCCAGATCTATCTCGAGCCCGACCTGTTCTTCGCCGGCGTCCGCCCGGCGATCAACGTCGGCATCAGTGTCTCTCGGGTGGGTGGCAACGCCCAGAACAAGGCGATGAAGAAGATCGCCGGTTCTCTGCGACTGGACCTCGCCGCCTTCCGTGAACTCGAGGCGTTTGCCCAGTTGGGCACCGAACTCGACAAGGCCACGCAGTCCCAGCTCGATCGTGGGTACCGCATGGTCGAAATCCTCAAGCAGTCACAGTACGCACCGCTGCACGTCGCCGACCAGGTGATCAGCATCTATGCCGGTACCAACGGCTACTTCGATGATGTCGAGGTGGCCGACGTGGCCCGTGTTGAAGGCGAGATGCTGACCTTCATGCGGGAGCAGAAGTCGGAGGTCCGCAACGCATTGATCGAGAAGGCCGAGTTGGACGACGAGTTGGTTGCTCAGCTCCGGGCTGCTTTCGAGGAGTTCAAGGTGCAGCTCTCGGCCGAGTCCTCCGACGATTCCGACTCCGCTGCTGAAGCGGCCGAGGAAGATTCCGAATCCTGAGACCCTGCGGGCCGTCCCTTCGGCCCGATCGTCATTTCCTGTCACCGCACCCCTGAGTTGAAACGCCGGCGATGGCCAACATCCGAGCGATTGTCAAACGCCTGAAGGCGGTTCGCAACGTCCGCAAGATCACGCGGACGATGGAGCTGATTGCCACGGCGCGATTCAAGAAGGCGATGGATCGTGCGACCGAGGCGGCCGCCTACACTCAGAAGATCGCCGAGATCGTCTCGGATCTCTCTGGTGCAGCGCTCTCGTTCAGCCACCCGTTGCTCGAGGGACGTGAGACTCAGCAGAAGTCGGCCGTGCTGGTTCTGACGAGTAACCGCGGCCTGTGCGGAGGCTACAACGGCGGGGTGCTGCGGCTGGCGGTGCCGCGGCTGAAGGAATTGAGGGCACAGGGGCAGGAGGTGTCGCTGGAGGTGTCGGGAAAACGCGGGCTGTCGTTCCTGAGATTCCAGGGTGAGACGATTGACCGCGAGTACACTCATTTTGAAGAGAAGCCGACCTTCGGCGAGGTCGACGAATTGGCCAGCAGGTACATCGAGGCCTATATCGCCGGTGACCTCGACCGTCTCGATGTGGCCTACACCCGGTTCGAGTCTTCATCGCGTCAATCGGCGACCATCGAGACCTTGCTGCCGGTCGGGTCTCTCGACGACGGCGACGGGTCCGGCGATTCGGACACCGATGAGCAGGCCGGTGGCGGCGGTTCGGTGGACTACGAGTTTCTCCCGTCGGCCGGCGAGATTCTCGAGGAGATCGTCCCGGCGTCGTTCAAGGCCCGGCTGTTCAAGTGCTTCCTCGACGCGGCCGTCAGCGAGCAGATCTTCCGGATGGTGGCGATGAAGGGTGCCACGGAGAATGCCGGCGAGATGATCGATACGCTCTCGATGAAGTACAACCGGGCCCGCCAGACCCAGATCACATCCGAACTCAGCGAGATCATCGGCGGGGCCGCGGCCCTCGAATAACCCCTACGCGAACAGCTTGTAACTCACACACCAAGAACAACCAGGCGTGGACATACACGCAGGAGACACCGTGATGGCAACGGCAACTGGACAGACCGCCGGGCACGTGACACAGATCATCGGTTCGACCTTCGACGCCGAATTTCCCGAGGACAACCTTCCGAAGATCTACAACGCGTTGCAGATCGACGCGGAGGTCAAAGGTTTGACGGTGAAGGTGACCGGCGAGGTGCAGCAGCACCTTGGTGGCGGCCGCGTCCGCTGCGTCGCCCTGGGCAGCACCGACGGCATGGTCCGCGGGATGGACGTTCTGGACACCGGAGCACCTCTGTCGGTGCCTGTGGGCAAGGAGACCCTGGGCCGGGTCTTCAACCTGTTGGGAGAGCCGGTGGACGGGCGTGGCCCGGTCGAGACCGAGGAACGCTGGCCGATTCACCGGCATGCTCCTCCGCTGTCAGAACTGAGTTCGAAGACCGAGATCTTCGAGACCGGCATCAAGGTGATCGATTTGCTGACCCCCTTCGTACGCGGTGGCAAGGCGGGGCTCTTTGGCGGAGCGGGCCTGGGCAAGACGGTGATCCTGACCGAGTTGATCGCGCGAATCGCCAGTGCCCACGGTGGTTACTCGGTGTTCGCCGGCGTCGGTGAGCGGACCCGCGAGGGCAACGATTTGTGGTTGGAGATGCAGGAGACCAAGATCGGCCAGACGGATCGTTCGGTCATCGAGCAGACCTGCATGGTCTTCGGCCAGATGAACGAGCCTCCGGGCGCTCGCCTGCGGGTGGCACTCTCGGCGTTGACCATGGCCGAGTGGTTCCGCGACACGACCGGTACCGACACGCTGTTGTTCATCGACAACATCTTCCGTTTCTCTCAGGCGGGCAGCGAAGTGTCTGCCCTGCTGGGCCGGATGCCCTCGGCGGTGGGGTACCAGCCGACGCTGGGAACCGAGCTGGGCGAGCTGCAGGAGCGGATCACCTCGACCAAGCGTGGTGCGATCACCAGTGTGCAGGCCGTCTACGTGCCTGCCGACGATCCGACCGATCCGGCTCCGGCGACCGCGTTTGCTCACCTGGACGCCTTCATCTATCTCGAGCGAAGCATCTCGGAGAAGGGCATCTACCCGGCCATCGATCCGCTGGCCTCCTCGAGTCGGGTGCTCGATCCTCAGTATGTCGGCGACCGTCACTACGCGGTGGCACGCGAGGTTCAGCAGATCCTGCAGCGGTATCGCGAATTGCAGGACATCATCGCGATCCTGGGTGTCGATGAGCTGTCCGAGGACGACAAGCAGATCGTGCACCGTGCTCGCCGGATCGAGAGATTTCTCTCGCAGCCGTTCCTGGTGGCCGAGGTATTCTTGGGCAAGCCGGGCAAGATCACTCCGCTGGAGGAGACGATCCAGAGTTTCGAGGAGCTGGTGGCCGGCAAGTGGGATCACCTGCCCGAGGCCGCATTCATGTACGTCGGCGGGATCGAGGAAGCCGCCGAGCAGGCGAAACAGATGGCCGAGGAGGCCTAGGGAACCG
>CAUZJR010000074.1:0-16143 GCA_963580005.1 Planctomycetota bacterium | reverse complement strand
GTCCTCCGCTGGGGTGCCCAGGCGTTTGACAATTTCCAGGTCATCCCGCCGGCCACCGGCATCGTGCACCAGGTCAATCTCGAATACCTCGCGAGAGTCGTGATGGTCGAAGACGGTGTGGCCTACCCCGACAGCCTCGTCGGGACCGACAGCCACACCACGATGATCAACGGGCTGGGTGTCGTCGGCTGGGGAGTCGGCGGCATCGAGGCCGAAGCGGTGATGCTCGGACAACCCATCTACATGCTCACGCCCGAAGTGGTCGGCTTCGAGCTGTCCGGGCAGCTGCCCGAAGGATCCACCGCGACCGACCTGGTACTGACCGTGACCCAGATGCTGAGGGCCCACGGAGTGGTCGGAAAATTCGTCGAATTTCACGGCGATGGACTCGATTCGATGTCCCTGGCCGACCGTGCCACCCTGGCCAACATGGCGCCCGAGTACGGAGCGACGATGGGCTTCTTCCCGATCGACGGTGAGACTCTGAGATACCTCGAGCGGACCGGACGGGACCCCGAGACGATCGACCTGGTCGAACGCTACACCAAACAGCAGGGACTGTTCCGGACCCCCGACTCGCCCACGCCCAGGTTCAGCAGCAATCTTGCTCTCGACATGGCCACCGTCGTCTCCTCGCTCGCCGGCCCCAAACGACCGCAGGACCGGATCACGCTCGAGGACATGAAGGCCCAGTGGCACAGGGACCTCGCCAACACGTTCGAAAAATCCGAACCCTCGCCGGCCATCCCGGTCACGCTCAACGGCGATTCCCCATCGATCACCGACGGAGCCGTGGTTATCGCGGCCATCACCAGCTGCACCAACACCAGCAACCCCAGCGTGATGATCGCCGCCGGGCTGCTGGCTCGAAACGCCGTCGACAAGGGCCTGTGCCGCAAGCCATGGGTCAAGACCAGCCTGGCTCCCGGCAGCCGGGTCGTCACCGACTACCTCGACCAGGCCGGCCTCACCGAGCCGCTCGAACAACTCGGGTTCCACACCGTCGGCTACGGCTGCACCACCTGCATCGGCAACAGCGGCCCGATCCCCGAACCGATCACCGATGCCATCTCCAGCGGCAACCTGGTCGCCGCCGCAGTGCTCTCGGGCAACCGCAACTTCGAAGGCCGGATCAGCCCGTGGGTCAAGGCGAACTACCTGGCCAGCCCGCCGCTGGTGGTCGCCTACGCCCTGGTCGGTACCACCGACATCGACCTCACCACCGATCCCCTGGGTACCGACAGCGACGGGCAGCCCGTCATGCTCACAGATATCTGGCCCTCGCAACACGAAATCGCCGATGCGATCGCCAGCTCGATGTCGCCGCAGATGTACATCGACCGCTACGCCGCCGCCGCCGATGGGCCGCCCGAATGGCAGGCAATCTCGACAGCCAGCGGTGATGTCTTCGCATGGGATGCCGAGAGTTCCTATGTGCAGGAACCGCCGTTCTTTGTCGATATGCCGACCGAGCCGCCGCCGATCGAGGCGATCACCGGAGCCCGAGTGCTGGTCAGTGTCAACGACAGCGTCACCACCGACCACATCTCTCCGGCCGGAGCCATCGCCGCCCACTCGCCAGCCGGAGAGTTCCTGCAACAAAACGGAGTCCCACCCGAGGAATTCAACAGCTACGGCAGCCGGCGAGGCAACGACCGGGTGATGACCCGGGGCACGTTCGCCAATATCCGGCTCAGAAACCTCATGGCCCCAGGGACCGAGGGGGGCATGACTACCTACCTGCCCAGCGGCGAACAGATGTCGATCTACGAGGCGGCCGGCAAGTACCAGGCCGACGGCACGCCGCTGGTCGTGCTGGCCGGGTCCGAATACGGGACCGGGTCATCCCGCGACTGGGCCGCCAAGGGAACCTACCTGCTGGGGATCCGAGCCGTACTGGCCACCAGCTACGAACGCATCCACCGCTCGAATCTCGTCGGCATGGGCGTGCTGCCGCTGCAGTTCCGCGAAGGCGAGAGCCGCGATTCGCTCGACCTCGATGGATCCGAAACCTACGACATCTCCCTCGGTGATGACCTCAAACCCCAGCAGGCCGTCGAAGTCACCGCCACGCGTGACGATGGGTCGATCGTGCACTTCGTCGTCACCTGCCGCATCGATACGCCAGTCGAAATCGACTACTACCGAAACGGCGGCATCCTGCACACCGTGCTCAGACAACTCGCCCAGGACTGATCACCCTACCGGGGCAGGCGCCCAATCACCTTGTCTCCGCCACTCCAGCCACATTACACTCACGCAAACTGACTGATCACGCACACTGCTGGTTTCAGAAGGAGCACGTAATGACCCGATTGTTCACCTGCCTGCTGTGCCTCGTCGGACTCAACACCGCAGCCCTCGCCCAGGAGGCTCCGAAGGAAACCACGCGGGCCAAGAAGACTGCCAAAACAACCAAGGCCCGCGCCAACATCCAGACCCGGGTGCGGCTGAGAGTCGCTGACGGGAAAGACGGTGGAAAGAAACAGTCCGGGAAGACACCCCGAGTGAATATCGTCGTCGATCGGCCGACGGTGCTCAGTGGGCGGATCGTGCGAGAGGCCGCAGGCCCGGGTTTCTGGATCGGAGTGCAACTCGCACCCATCCCCGCCGCCGTGCGCGCTCAGTTGGGACTCGGGAAGGAACAGGGACTGATGGTCGAGAGCGTGATCCCAAAATCACCCGCGGCAACGACTCTGAAACCGTTCGACATCCTCGTCGGAGTCAACGGGAGACCGCTGGCGGGCCACGAAGGACTCACCAAGGCCGTCAAGGCCGCCGGCAAGACGAAGAAGTCCGTCAAGCTGACCATCATCCGAGGCGGCAAGAAGAGCACCATTGAAATCACCCCGGCCAGGCCAAAACAGGCCGAGCGAGTCATCGTCATCCAGGGCACGAGACTCGAACAGGCCAAGGACAAACTCAATGGGCTGCGGTTCGAGGGCAACCTCAACCTCGAGGAGCTCAAGAAGAAGATCCGCATCCTGACCGACAAGGGTCAGCGAACGTTTGAACTGCAGATCGAGAGCGGCGAGAAGAACGGCAAGAAGGGCCGCTTCACACGCTCGATCAGGATTTCCCCCGAGGGTGTCATCGTGACTCCCCAACAACCCTCAGCCCAGACCGAGAAAGGCCAGAAGGCCAAGCCCCGCTTCGAATACCGCATCAAGCGGTCCAAGAAAGCCGACGAAGGCGAATCCTCGGCAGTGCTCAGGAAACTCGACGCGGTCCTCCAGCGGATCGAACGGCTCGAGGCGACGGTCAAGAAGCTGCAGAAGTAGATCGGGGCGCCGCTGCGGCGGGTTGAAAAACCGAGAGCCGGAGGTCAGACGCCGACCGTGGCGGGGCCTGACCCCTTTTGTTCGGGCTAGACTTCCGGCAACTCCCACGGCTTGCGCCACTCGGGACGGCCGCGCAACAAATTGGCTTCCTTGTCGCCCACAAACGTCTCGGTCTTGGTGTCCAGCACCAGCTTGCGGCCCAGCCGCGCCGAGATGTTCCCGGCGTGGCACAACACGCTGGCGGGATGGCCAACCGTTTCCAGGTCACAGTACGGCTTCTTGCGACTCTTGATGCAGTCGATGAAGTTCTGCACGTGAGGCTTCTCGTGGCTGTCGCCCTCGCCGGCAGCCACCTGGCCACTGCGGTCATACGCCCGCCAGCGGCGGTTCCCCAGCACGATGTAGCCGTTCTCGCCAAACACCGCCGATCCCTCCGACTCGCCCAGGTACTGGTACGGACACCAGACCCGCATCTCGTAGGTCAGGATCCTGGGATGACGGCCCGAATACTCGTAGTTGACCTGCAGCGTGTCGGCGAATTCCTGGCAGTCGTTGAAGTACCACTTGCCGCCACTGGCCGAGATGCCCGTGGGCAAACCCAGTGGGTCCTCCTTCTGAGCCTCGATCGCCGCCTGCAGGCCGGCGACGGCCATGTCCAGACGATGCACGCCATCATTGCCCAGGTCGCCGGTGCCATAGTCGTAGAACCAACGCCAGCGGCCGTGGAAGCGGTTGACGTTGAAGGGCCGCTTCGGAGCGGCACCGCACCACATGTCGTAGTTCACACCGGCCGGAACCGCACTGTCCTTGGGGAACCCGATCGCTCCCTGGCGAGAACTCTCCCAGGCCTTCGCCACCAGGCAGCGGCCCAAAGCCCCCGTCTTGATGTACTCGAGTGCCGTCTGCATCCGCTTGGTCGAGCGGTGCTGTGAACCCATCTGGCAGACCCGCTTGTGCTTCCTGAGCGCCGAGACCATCCGCATGCCCTCGACAATGTTGTGACTGTCGGGCTTCTCGACGTACACGTCCTTACCGGCGATCATCGCCATGATCGACGGGATCGCATGCCAGTGGTCGGGAGTCCCCACCACGATGGCATCGAGCGAGTTGTCGTCGATCAGGTGACGGAAGTCGCCGGTTGTCTTCGGCTTGCTCCCCTGGCGACGGTAGACCTCTTCGACCGCACGAGGCAACCGGCGAGGATCGAGATCGGCGATCGTGACGATTTCGGCGTTGGCGTTCTCGGCAAATGACCGGTTCAACGACAACGCACGGCCGCCGGCTCCAATCACTCCCACCCGCACACGCTCGTTGGCTCCCGCCTTCTTCGACTCACCCCGCAGACGAGTCGAACCGACCGTCGCAACTCCCGCCGCCGCCGCTCCCGCCAGAAATCCCCTGCGATCTACTCCCGACATTGTCTCTCCCCCTGTCCTGGCCCTGATCTGGTCACGTCCGGTCTGGCTCGCGATTTCCGACCACAAGACTCCCTGCACCGTGTCAGGTTATGATCGGGCACGCGAGTCATTGTGCCCACTGCGAATCTCGATGTCGAACCAAAAACCGCCCACACCCCCCGCCACACCCCCGCCCACACCCACCGCCGCACGTCTCGCCACACCAGAAGTCCGCTTCGCCGTCGCCGACTACCTCGGTGGACGACGCATCGATGCTGTCATCGCACGACAGCTCCGAAACCACACCAGGTTTCGCATTCATCGCATGCTGCGGGCCGGTGCCGTACGCGTCGATGGACATCTCGCTCGGATCTCGCAACGGGTCTACCCCGGACAGGAGGTCGAGGTGCGGCTGATCGAACCGCCGGACAAGTTGCTGAGGGCAACGAGGATGCCGCTGGATGTGATCTTCGAAGACCAGTGGCTGGTGGCGATCAACAAGCGAGCCGGGCTGATCATCCACCCCGCCGCAGGTGACCACGCCGAGACTCTCGTCAACGGACTCCAGTGGTACCTCGACCAGTCCGGCTCCGCCACCGGGCTGCTGCGACCCGGCATCGTGCACAGGCTCGATCGAGACACCTCCGGAGTGCTCGTCTCAACCCGAGACCATCTCTCGCACCGTAGACTCTCGATCAGCTTTCAGGACCGTACGGTCCAAAAGACCTACCTGGCCATCGTCGAAGGTCACCCCTCCAAAGACTCCGGCACGATCGACTCGCCCCTGGGACGTGTCAACAACCCCGACTCACAGCTCATCTCCGCCGCACCCGATGCAATCGAGCCCAGATCGGCGGAGACCCGCTTCAGCGTGCTGCAGAGACTGGCAGGCTGCTCGCTGGTCGAAGTCAGGCCTCTGACCGGTCGCCTGCACCAGATCCGCGTCCACCTCGCCTCGATCGGACACCCGCTACTGGGAGAACCGTTTTACGGGACCGGAGGCGAACTCCGCCGCGACCGGGAAGGCCGGCTGCTGGTCGAACCGCCCGCCGATCCGCCCTGGCCACTCATCTCACGCCAGGCTCTGCACGCCCACTCGCTTGGCCTGGAACACCCGATCACCGGCGAAGCACTCTTGATTCAGGCACCACTGCCCGACGACTTCAAGCGGGTGCTCGAGGAGGCCGGGGCCCGCTGATCCGGTGGCCAGGCTCCTCCAGAGGCCCGGTCAGACCGCGTCGATCCGCCAGGCGGTCGGCTGGCCATGAGGTCGCGGGGCGGACTCGGTGACCGAAGACGTCTCAACCGGCATGGCTGATGTCGAGGTCGCCGCTTCGCGAAGCAACCAGTCATCACCGCAGGCCGACAGCAATCGGTCGACCGTCAGGCGGCGACGCATCGCCGCGGCCACGCGGCCGATCGAAGAGGACACGTCGGGCCCGATCGCGTGAGCACCCAGCACCCGGCCGCTGCGACGGGTCCAAAGCAGCTTCAAAGTGTTACTCGAACCGGGAACACATCCGGCACGGCCCGATTCGTAATCGACGCCGCCGGCCATCAGGTCCTCGGTCGTGCGGCCCGCCTGGAGAATCTCTGGTCGAGTGCCACTGGAGGTCACCGCTGCCGCCGGACCTCGCTCGAAATTTCCCGAGAATAATACGTCGACGGCCAGCCGCTTGCCCTGGTCCAACGAATGACGCAACCAACTCGGATGACCAATCACCGATCCGACCGCACGGACTCCCTCGACCCACGTCCCGAATCGCTCGTCACACCACAATCGACCCCGCTCATCAGTCTCCAGGCCAATCGACTCCAGGCCCAACGCGTCGGTGTTTCCGCTGCGGCCGACCGCGATCACCACCCGGTCGAAACGCTCGACATCACTCTGAGCAGAAACCAGTACCGCCCCGTCGACACTCGGCCCGGCCTCCAGGATCTCCTCACCCAGACGCATTCGAATGCCCGAGCGGCCGATGTCCTCGACCACCATGTCCACCAGCTCCGAATCACACTCCTCCAACAACCGATGACGACGGTCAAACAGAGTCACCTCCACGCCGGTCGTCGCCAGCATCGTCGCCGCACGCAACCCGTCGCGCCCGCCACCCACCACCGCCACTCGATTCGATCCCGCCGCACGCTCGAACGAATCCGCGTCCAGCACCAGCGAATGGTCCACCGAAAATGACGAGGGAATCCACGGACGACTCCCGGTTCCAATCACAACCGTCTCGGCCGACACCGCGTACGACTCGCGAGATGATACGATCTCCAACTCACCCGGACCCACCAGACGAGGCATCCCCGTCAAGACCCGTACCTGGTCGTTGCCCACCGGGTCGGCATTCCCAGTACCCGGCATCACCAGTACCACGCGAGCACCTCGCGACGCCGCCTGGTGAGCCACGTCGTGGCCCACCCGGTCCCCACCAATGACCACCAGGTCCCAACGAGTTTCTACGCTCGACATCACCCGCCTCCTCGACCCACCAGGCCGATTCCGGAACTGTGACAATTTCCACTCGCGACTCGATCACTCCAAGCCGCATCCTTAATATGCGCCATGGAGCCGATCAGGCAAAATGAAAAGAGTCCAACGACCAGGCGAACCGCGTAAGATGGAGGCGTTGTGCCGGGTTGTAACGACTATGAGGACCACTAAGATTAATATACGTAAACCATTGTTATACAACAGTTTACATAATCAACACTCGCCTCACTGACACCTACTCCGGCTCGTAGGGCCCCCCCTCCGGAAGCAGCGATTCCAACGGGCAGCCGTCACACTTGGGCCGTGTGCCGCAGTGGGACCGACCGACCTGTCTGATCAGGCGATCGGTCTCCGGCAGGGTGGCACCGGCCACCTCTGCGGCCTGCCGATACAGGTGTTGCCATTCCTGGTATTCCGATTCGAGTCCGTTCCATCCGTGCCGACACCCGACACGCAGGGCGGCTCGCGACAGGGGCATGGTCGAGACTTCCAGGACCAGCAGTAGGATCCGGTCGACCAGTTCGTGGCCGACCCCACGCACGGCCGTCAGTTCCTGGCGACGTCGCTGGTGGTCGTCGCACCAGTCTTGCTCGGGACCATCCTCTGGCCACCAGCGGGCCAGTCCCAGCAGTGCAGCAGCCCGTCGTGCATCTCGACCCGTCTGCCTGAGGGCTTCCATCAGGACCTCGACGGACAGTTCGGCCAGTTCGTCGGGTCGATCGAATTGACCCGCGGGTGAGTCATCTGCGGTGCGGGTCCCCGGTCCCGCCACCACATCGACGAGAGTCCGAAATCGGCGTGGCACGGCGGGGACGGTGTCCGATTCCGTGTCCCCACAGCTCTCTCTCAGTCTGCGGATCGCCTCACCCAGTCGCTCGGTACTCATCCGCTCACCTGTTGAACACTGCGGTCACCCCAGCTCAACCCGGGCGACTCGAGTTCCTTCGCCCTGCTCAGGATCACATCTCATTGCCGCTTGCTGCTGGGGCACATGATGCCGCTGCCGGTACTCACGAGCAACCGCTGCGTGGCCCGGCGGGTTGCCGCAGCTGCTGCCGGGTCGGTACATAGGGAGGCCATGAAGCCGTGGGAATTCTGGATCGACGTCGGCGGGACCTTCACCGACTGCATCGCCTGCTCGCCGGACAGCGAGCTGGTTCCGCTGAAGGTGCTCAGTTCGGCCGTCACCAAGGGCCAGGTCGCCCAGCGGATGGGGACCGACCGATTTGTCGATCTCGCCCGAGTCAGCGACCCTGCTGACTTCTGGGTCGGCTATCCACTTCGCTGCTTCGGCCGCGACGGCCAACCGCTGCTCGAGGCAACCGTCACCGCCTTCGACACCGACACCGGCCGCTTCAGCCTCGACCAGGCCCTCCCCGAATCGATCGCTGACGGCGTCGGCTACGAGTTGGTCTCGCCCGAGGAGGCTCCGATCCTGGCCATCCGTCTCGTGTTGTCGCTGCGTCTGGGAGATCCGCTTCCGGAGGTGAGTGTGCGGCTGGGCACCACTCGTGGCACCAACGCCCTGTTGACTCGCGAGGGCGCTCGCACGCTGCTGGTCACCACCCGGGGGTTTGCCGATGTGCCGCTGATCGGCAACCAGGACCGTCCGCGGCTGTTTGATCTCGTGATCGGCAAGCCGGAGCCGCTGTTTGAGCGGGTGATCGAGGTGGATGAGCGGATCGACGCCGACGGCAACCCGTTGCGGTCTCCGGAACTGGAACCGGTCCGCGTGGCCCTGGCAGAAGCTCGCGGGGTGGGTATCGAATCGGTGGCGATCTGCCTGCTGCATTCCTTTGCCAACAGCTCTCATGAAGAGCAGGTCGAGCAGGTGGCTCGCGAGGCGGGGTTCAGCGAGGTCAGCCGCTCGAGCCGACTCTCGCCGTTGATCAAGATCGTCAGCCGTACCGACACCACGCTCGTTGACGCCTACCTCAACCCGATCCTGCGGCAGTACGTCAATCGGCTCCGAGAATCCCTCGGCACAAGCTCGCTGAAGATCATGACCTCGGCCGGTGGCCTGGTGGATGCCGACCGCTTCGTCGGCAAGGACAGCATTCTCTCGGGTCCCGCCGGAGGCGTGATCGGGTTTTCTCGGGTCGCAGAGCGAGCGGGGTTCGAGCGATCGATCGGGTTCGACATGGGGGGCACCAGCACCGACGTGTCGCGGTACGACGGGAGCTACGAGCGGGAATTCGAGACGACCAAGGCGGGTGTCCGCATCGTTTCACCGATGCTGGCGATCGAAACGGTCGCTGCCGGCGGGGGGAGCATCTGCGAGTTCGACGGCGTCAAGCTGGCCGTCGGGCCGGCCAGTGCCGGAGCGGACCCGGGACCGGCCTGTTACGGCAGAGGCGGGCCGCTGACCGTCACCGACCTCAACCTGCACCTGGGCCGCATCCTGCCCGATCACTTCCCCTTCCCGCTGGATGCCGAAGCCGTCGCAGCTCGACTCGATTCCCTCTGCGACCGCATCGCCACCTCGCCGATGGGCCGGAGGTACACTCCCACCGAACTCGCCGAGGGGTTCCTGCAGATCGCCGTGGCGAACATGGTCCGAGCGATCCGGAACATCTCGGTGGCTCGAGGCTACGACCCGGCCGACTACGTGCTGGTGACCTTTGGCGGAGCGGGGGGTCAGCACGCTTGTGCGATCGCCCGTGAACTGGGCATCCGCGACGTGCTGGTGCACCCCTATGCCGGCATCCTGAGTGCCTACGGGATGGGCCTGGCTGACGTGCGACGATTTGGCCAGCAAAGCGTGCTGCGGCCCCTCGACAGCTCGACACTCGAAGACCTCGAACAGGTCTTCAGTGAATTGGAGGCGGTTGCGACTGCGGAGGTTGCGGCCGAGGGAATTGCCGAACAGCGGATCGCCACACCACACAGGACTCTTGAAATCCGCTACCAGGGCATCGAGGCCGCGATCCCGGTCCCCTGCCCCGACGACGGCGACTATGCCACCGCCTACCACGATCTTCACCTCAGGCTCTACGGGTACACCCACCAGGGGCGGGAGTTGGAGGTCACCGCTGCGCGGGTCGAGGTGGTGGGCACCACCGCCGATCCCCCGCTGGAAACTTCCGACGCGGTCAAGCGGTCTCCCAAACCCCACAGCCTCACGCCGGCCATCTTCGACAGCAGCCCCTGCCAGGCCGCCGTGTTCCTTCGGGAAGACCTGCACCCCGGCGACAGCTTCGCCGGACCAGCCATCCTCTGCGAATCGACATCGACACTCGTCGTCGAACCGGGGTACTCCGCCGAGATCACCGAACGGGACGAGGTGCTGATTCGACAGGACACCAGCCAGCAGGCGGTCGCCGAGGTTTCGACCGAGGCCGACCCGGTGATGCTCGAGATCTTCAACAATCTCTTCGCATCGATCGCCGAACAGATGGGACTCACTCTCCAGAAGACCAGCTTCTCGACCAACGTCAAGGAACGGCTCGACTTCAGCTGTGCCATCTTCTCGGCCAGCGGTGACCTGGTCGTCAACGCACCACACATCCCGGTGCACCTGGGTGCCATGAGCGAGACGGTCAAGAGGATCCTGGCCGACAACCCCGACATGGCTCCCTCGGACGTGTTCGTCACCAACGACCCCTACCGCGGCGGCTCGCACCTGCCCGATGTGACCGTCGTCACTCCGGTGCACCACGTCGACGACGGCCGGCTGCTGTTCTTCACCGCCAGCCGGGCTCATCACGCCGAAATCGGCGGCATTGTCCCGGGCAGCATGCCGCCGTTCTCGAAGAACCTCGGTGAAGAAGGAGTGCTGATCAGGAACTTCAGGCTGGTCGACGGAGGAGTCTCCCGCGAAGACGAACTCAGACAACTACTCTCCTCGGGCACCCACCCCAGCCGAAACGTCCCCGAAAACCTCGCCGATGTCTCCGCCCAGGTCGCGGCCAACAACAGCGGAGTCGTGCAGCTGGGACGGTTGGTCCAGAGGTATTCGCTGGAGGTCGTCGCGGCCTACATGGGACACATCCAGCGGGCGGCGTGCGAGAAGATGAGGCTGGCGCTCAGGACGATTCCCGACGGGAATTACCACCGCACCGATCAACTCGACAACGGCGCGACGATCTGTGTCTCGATTGCCATTTCCGGAGAAACCGCCACGGTCGACTTCAACGGCACCTCCGAGGTCATGGACTCGAACCTCAACGCCAACCGCGCCATCGTCACCGCCGCCTGCCTGTACGTGTTTCGCTGCCTGATCAACGAGGACATACCGCTCAACAGCGGCGTGCTCGAACCGGTCACGATCCACCTGCCCGAGTGCCTGTTGAATCCCCCCGAGCAGCCCGATCCCTCGCACTCGGCGGCGGTCGTGGGAGGCAACGTCGAGACCAGCCAGCGGGTGGTTGACACGCTGCTGGGTGCCCTGGGCGTGGCGGCGGCCAGCCAGGGCACCATGAACAACCTCACCTTCGGTGACGAGACGTTCGGGTACTACGAGACGATCTGTGGAGGAGCCGGTGCCACGCCCCACGCCCGGGGCACCGACGCTGTGCACACCCACATGACCAACACCCGGCTGACCGACGTGGAGGTGATCGAGCGGAGGTACCCGGTGCGGGTGCACGAGTTTTCGATCCGCGAGGGTTCCGGTGGCAAGGGTCGCTTCCCCGGCGGCGACGGCATCGTTCGACGCATCGAATTCCTCAAGAAACTCTCCGTCTCGATCCTCTCGGAACGACGCGGACCCACCGCACCGTTTGGTCTCGATGGTGGCCAACCCGGCCAGATCGGACGCAACCTGCTCACCCCCGCCGACGAGTCCCCCGAAGTGGACCTCGGCGGAAAAGCCCAACTCGACGTCACACCGGGAGATGTGCTGACGATTCTGACACCCGGAGGTGGAGGGGTCGGAGAGGCCCCGGAGGATCGCTCGGCCGGATCGTGACCTGACTGGCGAGCCCGCTGACGGACCCCTACGATACGCCTCGTTGCCACACCACTCTCACCATCTCACACCGCAGCAAGCGAGACCCTGATGACCGAAAACCGCCGAGCCGAAGTCGACCAAGCGATCGAGAATGTCAACTTCGAAACGACCAGCTACCAGGTGGAATTCCAGACGTCACTCGGAGGCATCACGCTGGATCTCTGGCCGGAAATCGCTCCGGGCCACTGCAAGAACATCATCGGGCTGACCAGCATCGGCTACTACGACGGGATCGTCTTTCACCGCGTGATCGCCGGTTTCATGGCCCAGGTCGGATGCCCACAGGGGACCGGCACCGGGGGACCGGGATACACGATCGACGCCGAATTCAACGACCAGTTGCACGAGGCGGGAGTGATGTCGATGGCCCGCACCAGCGATCCCAACTCCGCCGGCAGCCAGCTCTTTCTCTGCCTCGATCGGGCCCCCCACCTCGATCGACAATACACCGCCTTCGGCAAGACGGCCGATGACGCCAGCCTGGAAATCCTGCTGACGATCGGCCGCCTGGCGACCGACGGCCAGGACCGGCCGTTGGAGGAGGTGCGGATCGAGACGGGACGAGTTATCGAGTCGGCTCGCTGAGGACGTCGCCGACCCGAATGGTGCCTCCGGAAACCACCCGGGCGCAGATCCCGCCGTGGCCGTTCATGGCGTTGTAGCCGCCGGCCCCCAGGTTCTGCTCCATCCGCTCGCACGGCACGCACGGCCCGGCCCCCTCGAGCACCACGTCGCCCAGCCGAAACGTCCGCTCCTGCAACGCCAGCAGGTTGATGCCACTGACGACGATGTTGCGACGCAACAGCGCAGGATCCACCGAGTCCCGGCCCGTCAGTGACGCCACCGCACCGAGGTGCTCGTGCTGGATCAGTGTCACCTCACGATGTGTCTCACCGCCTCGGGCATGGTGTTCTCCATCGATCCCCGCCCCTGGCTCCAGGCGACACTCCTGGCGAGCCACCATCTCGCCCTTCCGCTCCGAGGCACCACCAATCCACTCGACCCGCCCGTCTCGAGGAAACTGCTCTTCCATCGTCAATCCACTCCCGCCGCGACCCGTGATCTTCCCCTCACTCCACCGATCCACATCCTAACACCTCAGGGACTGGCTCCGGAGCCAGTCCCCCACCCCGGTCTGCTAGACTCTCACCATGCCCCCCCAGCCCGCTCAAGAATCCCAGTCACCCGAGCAAGTCCGGCGGTCGTGCCGCGAGGGCACCTGGACCGAGCACACCGCGGGCCTGGCCCCCGGTTTTGCCCAGGCCAACCTGGTCATCCTGCCGGCCGAGCATGCCGAGGACTTCAGGCTCTTCTGCCAACGCAACCCCAAGCCCTGTCCTCTGCTGGACGTCACCGAGCCCGGCGACCCCACCCCCTCACTGATGGCCCCCTCCGCCGACATCCGCACCGACCTGCCCCGCTACCGGGTGTGGGAACAGGGCGAGTTGGCCGACGAGCCGACCGACGTGGCGGCTCTGTGGCGAGACGACCTGGTCGGGTTCCTGATCGGGTGCTCGTTCAGCTTCGAGGCGGCGTTGCTGCGTGAGGGTCTGGAGGTGCGGCACCTGGAACGGGGGACCAACGTGCCGATGTACCGCACGTCGATCTCATGCGAACCGGCCGGTCCCTTTTCCGGACCCGTGGTCGTCTCGATGAGACCCTACAAGCCCTCCGACGTGGTGCGGGCCGTGGAGATCACCTCGCAGTTTCCCCGGGTCCACGGATCCCCTGTCCACATCGGCCTGCCCGAACTGCTGGGGATCGCCGACCTGGCCGATCCCGACTACGGCGACCCCGTCCCCGTGGCTGACAACGAACTCCCGGTGTTCTGGGCCTGCGGAGTCACTCCCCAGGCGGTTCTCGAGTCTGCCGGGGTCCCGTTTGCCATCACCCACGCCCCCGGCTGCATGTTCATCACCGACACGCTCAACGACGAACTGGCAACCAGTTGACTGCAGCAGCGCCCGGCGGGTCCGGTTTTTTTCTACCGCACGTTTGAGTCCCGGGAACCCCGTCGGTAGGATGCGGGGCACTTTCAGGAGACTCGGAAGCGAGTCCGTGTTTGGCAACTGTTGAGGAGAGTGAAGTCCATGCGGGACCGAAACGATCAGAATCGCAGCAAGCCGGACTTCAGTCGTCGCGACTTTCTGAAGGGATCGGCTGCGGCCGCCACCGCCACGGCGGTGGCCACGCAGGGACCCCAGGAAGTTTCGGCCGCGAACCTGAAGACCAACGTCTTCGCCGCGGCCGTTACCAGCGTGACACTGAACGTCAATGGCAAAAATCACACCGTAAAGGTCGAGCCGCGAGTGACGCTGTTGCACGTCCTGCGGAACACACTGAACCTGACCGGCTGCAAGGAGGTTGACGAACGGTCCGCCGACGGCGCCGATACGGTGATGATCGACGGCAAGGCCGTACTGGCCGGCAGCCGCTTGGCGATCGAATGCGAGGGCAAGAAGATTCGCACCGTCGAATCTCTGCGGCAAGGCGAGAAGGTCGACGAGGTCGTCGCCGGATTCGTCAAACACGACGCGATGCAGTGCGGATTCTGCACTCCCGGCTTCGTGGTCGCCACCCGGGTCTTCCTCGACAAGAACCCCAAGGCGTCTCTGGCAGACATCCAGAAGGGACTCGGTGGCAACATCTGCCGCTGCGGCACCTATCAGGGCATCACGACCTGTGCCCTGGAAATCTCGAAGGGGGGAAAGTAAACCATGGCAGAACGCAAAGTTGCCTGGAAAGCACGCAAGGATAACTCCCTGATCGGGAGTGACATCACGCGGATCGATGGCGTCGAAAAAGCCTCGGGCTACGCCAAGTACGCCGCCGACATCAACACCGCCGGCACCCTGTTTGCCCGGCTGTTGACGTTCAAGGGCGGCACCGCACTCGTGAAGACGCTCGATACGGCCGCCGCCGAAAAAGTCCCCGGCGTCCGTGCCGTACACGTCTTCAACGGTGTCGGCAAGGAAGTCCGCTGGGACGGTACGATCGTCGCCGCGGTGGCCGCTGATACGCCCGAGCAGGCTGAGGACGGCGTGAGAGCGATCAAGGTCACCTACGAGGCGAAACCGCACTGGGTCGACGAGGAGAACCTGACCGGTGCCACCGCCGCCAAGCGGACCAAGCCGCTGGGTGACAACCAGAAGGGCGAAGTGGCCGCGGCACTGAAGGCCGCCAAGCACGTCCACAAGGGCTACTACGGCATCGTGACCATCTCGCACATGTGCATGGAGCCGCACGGCTCGCACTGCGAATGGGATGGCGAAGACCAGCTCAACGTCCACCTCTCGACCCAGAACGTCTCGGGAACCGGTGGACAGTTCGCCGGCCCGCTGGGCCTGGACGCCAGCAACGTCTCGATCACCTGCAACTACATCGGCGGTGGGTTCGGGTCGAAGTTTGCGGCCGACCAGTGGGGCGTGGCCTGTGCTCAGCTCTCCAAGAAGGCCGGCAAGCCGGTGCGGCTGATGCTCGATCGGGCCACCGAGATGAAGATTGGTGGGACACGTCCCAGCGGCTTCATCGAGGTGACGATCGCGGCCGACGCCGAAGGCAATATCACCGTCTGGGACAGCCACCACTGGGGCACCAGCGGCATCGCCGGTAGCACGATCTCACTGGGACAACTCCCCTACTGCTTCGATGGGATTCCCAACCGCAACCGCAAGGCAACCGGGATCTCGACCAATACCGGCCCCAACCGGGCCTGGCGAGCTCCCCCGCACCCGCAACTGTGTGCGGTCACCGACACGGTCATCGATGACCTGGCGGCGAAGATGGGAGCCAACAGCTACGACATCTTCATGAAGAACCTCGACAAGACGCCCAAGCCTGATGTCTACGCCGAGGAAATGAAGATCGGGGCGAAGCTGATCGACTGGAAGACCAAGTGGCACGCTCATGGTAAGGGGGGCGGCAAGGGAGCCGTCAAACGCGGACTGGGCATGGCCCTGCACCGCTGGGGCGGCCGCGCGGGAGCCACGACCTGTACCGTCAAGGTGCACCCCGATGGGG
>CAUZJR010000073.1:0-16275 GCA_963580005.1 Planctomycetota bacterium | reverse complement strand
GCGATGACCAGCGTGCCGAAACGGGCTGCGGGCGGTGAAGCGGGCTCGGACATCAGCGGGTCGCAGAGCGGGGAGAGCGGGGTCAATGAGGGGATCGTACCCGACGGGCCGGACCGGTGACAGCAGCAGAATCCGGGGAAGCGTGATCATCGCGAGGCTGCGATCGATCGCTTGCGGCGTCGATTCACAGCAGCCCGGGGATCGGAGTGCCTTCGCAGTAGGCCATGGGTCGACCGATCGGCGTGATGACTTCCTTACCGAATTCGACACCCATCCTTGAGATCACGGTGGCAAACAGGTCTGCGATTTCGACCGGTTGATCGGGCTTACGTCGCTTTCCGGTGGGATCGGTCGCTCCGAGCAGCCGTCCCGCGGCCAGCCCTCCGCCTCCGACCAGGCAACTGAATCCCTGCGGCCAGTGGTCTCGTCCGTCGAGTGGATTGACGGTGGGGGTGCGTCCGAACTCGCCGAGCACGAGCACGATGGTCGAGTCGAGCAGGTCGTATTGCTTGAGGTCGGTGATGAGTGCAAAGAGGGCGGGATCGAGGGTCGCGGCCTGCTCGCGGTGTCCTTCGAAGTTGTTGGTGTGAGTGTCCCAGCCGGGCAGGGTGACTTCGATGGCCCGGACTCCGGCCTCGACGAGCTTGCGAGCGACCAGGCAGCCTCGGCCGAAACGGGAGTCGCCGTAGAGATCGATGGTGGAGCGGGATTCGTCGTCGATCTGGAAGGCCTTGAGCTGATCGGAGTTCATCATGGCCAGGGCCCGGTCGACCATCAGTTGGTGCTGGGTCCCGCGGGTGGCGGCCAGGCGGCCACGACTGAAGGTCTGGCTGACGACCCTCAGGCCCTCGAGCCTTCGGTCCTGGCGCGCGTCCTTGATCCGGGCGGTAATGTTTCTCAGTTCCTGGCCGGGGTTGTAGATCTTGTAGGCGTCGTACTGTGCCCCGAGGAATCCGCCTCGAGCCGGCCGGGGTCCGCCACCGAGGGAGACGTGTTGAGGGATCTCGATCGTCTTGTCCCAACGTTCCTTGGCAAGGATCGCTCCGAGTGAGGGGTGAGTCAGCGTGCGGTCGGGACGGTAGCCGGTCTTGACCAGGTAGACTCCACGCTGGTGATCGCCCTCGCGAGAGACCAGCGAGCGGATGACGGAGAGTTCGTTGATGATCTCGGCGGTTTGAGGGTAGTCGGATGCGATCTTGAGTCCCTTGAGTCGGGTCTCGATCGCGGTGGTTTCACCGCCGATCCTGTGTCCGGGATGAGGGTCCCAGGTCTCGAGCTGGCTGGGTCCGCCGGCCAGGAAGAGCGTGATCAGCGAGGTGGGCCGAGTGGGTCCACGCCGGTCTGCGGATCGGGCATCCAGAGCGGGCAGCGTGAAGCCGAGTCCGAGTCCTGCGAGGCTCTGCTGGAGCCAGCGACGGCGTTCAATGGGTGGGCCGGTGAACATGGGTCTGGTGATGCCGGGGACTCGTGATGCCGGGGACTAGTGGTTCCAGGAAAACTCGGGAGAATTGAACAGTGTCCAGAAGATGTCCTCGACGGCCAGCTCGCGACGGCGGCCTCGCGTGTCGGCCAGCCACTGACCCATGACCTCCTGTTCGTCGTCCGACGGCTGTCGTCCCAGGCAGACCTCGAAACAGGTCCCCAGGCACAACCGATCGTTTCCCTGGGTGGCTCGAGCGATGGCGGTGGTGGCCCCGAATGCTCCGGGCTTGATCAATTCGCGAGCCAACTGCCCGTTCATTCTCAACAGCGCCTGGGGAATCGTCCCGGTCTGTTCGGACAGTTCTTCGTCTCCCAGGTCACCGTAGTCCTGGACAAAGGACTGTTCGGAGAAGAACCTCCGGGCGCGGGTGAAGAGGTGCGAGTGCCGGTCGATGGTTTTGATCGAGGCGGTCTGGAGCATGGCGCCGATGACCTGTTCGGGGCGGAGGCGGAGCACCGGGAACACGGCCCAGGCTTCCTCGTGCCGGCGGAGTTCTTCGAGTGGCAGCTCGAGGGTTTGAGAATCGTGGGGCACGTGAGGTCGGGAGTCGAGGCGGAAGGGGCGGCTGGCGGCGATGGCGTGGATGAGCCACTTGAGTTCACGATTGTGTGAGCGGAAGTCCTCGGAGAGCAGGTCGAGGGCCGCGGTGGCCGGGTCGCCGGGGTCGGGTAGGTCGTTGACCGGCGAGGAGAAGGGGCGGCCGAACATCTGGCCCCAGACGCGGTTGACGATCGCCCGATCGAATCTCAGGTTTCGCCTGTCGGTCAACCACTGGGCCAGTCGCCGCCTGGGAGTGCCCTCACTGGGCAGCCACTCGCTGCCGAAGGGCACCCGGGGCTCGACCACGCGTGATGTGCCGGATTCGTGATCGGTGACTTCGAACTGGACCGCCAGGTTGTCGTCGACTCCCAGCGGAGAAAACCGCACCGGAGCATAGAAGGCGGCCAGGCCTTCGAAGTGGGCCTGTTTCCAGCGGGGATCAAAGAAATGGTCGTGGCACTGGGCACAGTCGATCCGCTGGCCGAGGAAGGCTCGGATGGTCCGCCCGGCGAGTACTTGCTCGTCAATCTCTTCGTCGACCTGGGCAATCGTGATGAAGTTGGTTGCCGGTTCGCCGGTGGGCAGTCCCTGTGCGGTGACCAGTCGAGTGACGATACGGTCCCAGGGCCGGTTGGCGGCCAATTGCTCGGAGAGCCACGCATGGAACCGGTCTCTGCGAAACGCCAGGAACGGCCCTTCCTCGGCTCCGACCAGTGCCCGTCCGAGTCGTTCGGAGAAGTAGGTGGCGAAGCGGCTGTCATCGAGCAGTCTCTGGGTCCAGCGTTCGAGTCGCCTCTTTTTGGCGTCGGCCTCGAACTGCCTGAGTTCCTCGAGCGAGGGCACGGTGCCGTGCAGTGCGAGAGAGAGTCGTCGCAGTACGGTGGCTTCGTGTGCGGGTGCCGCCGGCGTGATCTGTTCGCGGGTCCAGCGGTCCTGGAACCACGCATCGAGTCGCTCGGCGGTCTGCTTGGCCTCGAAGCGATCGGCGAGTCGACGGGGGGTGGAGATGTCACCGGTCGGCCGCCCGGCGATCGCCTGCACCAGCGCCAGCAATCCGACGACGACCAAGAGCAGGGGAATCACTCGACGCAAGAGCTTCATGCCCACATTCTCCAGCGTCGGCGGCGAACTGGCAAGACGATCTGGCTGCCGGAGACTGGTCTGGCCGTTCTGGCAGCGGTGAGAGTAGAAGAGGGATGCGGCCTGCGGCGTCGAATCTCCGGCGGCATGGCAACCCTCCACCGCAACCGGCTCCTCAGATGACTTCGGAACAAGCCGCCCTGGTCCCGGATTCGTCGCCTGAGGTGGTCACCGACGGGCTGGTGTTGTTGCCCGAGGACACTCTGGGCGAGGTGTTGCGGTGTCCCAACCTGCTGGAACATCCGCTGCGAGCGACCGCCTGGGTAATCCGCATGCTGTTCGGCCTGTTCAGCCTGACGTTGTTGCTGGCGGTGATCGCGGCGATCCCGTTGGTGAACGTTTTGGCCCTGGGGTACTTGCTTGAGGTCGAGGGTCGTGTGGGTCGCACGGGCAGATTGCGGTTTGCGTTTCCGTTGCTGGAGATTGCTCCCCGGTTCGGAGCGATCGTGGTGGGACTGGCCGGTTGGCTGCTGCCGATCTGGTGGTTGACCCAGGTTTTGGCCGACTACCGCCTGATCGCGCCGCGGGGCGCCGCGACGGTGACCCTGGCCTGGTTGCACGGGGTCACGGTGGTGCTGGTGACCGGTCACCTGCTGTTGGCGTTGTCGCGAGGCGGGAGCCTGGGCTGTTTCGTGCGTCCGTTGAAGAACCTGCTGTGGTTGATCGGGGAACTGAGGCGGGGGGGGTATTTCGAGCGTGCCGAGGGTCAGGTGATGGAGTTCGTGACCCAGATGCGGATCGGTCACCACTTCTGGCTGGGTCTCCGCGGTTTGCTGGGCGGACTGCTGTGGCTGGTGCTTCCCAGCGCCCTGTTCGGGGCTTATCACCAGGTCGACAACGTGGGCCAATTGGTGGTGATGCTGGTGGGCGGACTGAACCTGGTGCTGGTGCTGGCGTGGGTTCCGTTCCTGCAGGCGCGGTTGGCGACCGAGAACCGGATGCGGGCGATGTTCGAATTGGGTGCGATCCGCGAGTTGTTCTGCCGGTCTCCGATGTGCTGGTTCATCGTGATCGCGGTCACCTCGGCGCTCTCGCTGCCGCTGTACCTCTTCAAGATCTACCTGCTGCCTGCCGACGCGATGTGGATGACGACGCTGGTGTTCATCATGACGATCTATCCGTCGCGGCTGATCACCGGCTGGGCGTATCACCGTGCCACGAAGCGACCTCGTCGTTCCTACCTGCTGTGGCATTGGTTCTGGCGGCTGGCGATCTTGCCGTTGTTGGGCTTTTACGTCTTCCTGCTGTTCTTCACTCCGCTGTTCAGCGAGCACGGCAGGCGGGTTCTGTTCGAGCATCACCTGTTGCTGTTGCCGGTGCCGTTCTAGCGTCCAGTTGGGCCGGAATCTGGGCTGGGACCTGGGCCGGAACCCGGTGCGGAACCTGGTCTGTCAGCGAGTGAGGTTGCGTCGTGGCGGGTGCTCTCGGGCTAGTGGCGAACCCGTCGGGGATCGCTTATCATCAGCGGCTTCAGCGTGGTGAGGCGTTGTAGAGTGCCTCACCGGGGCCTCGGGAACTCACTCGTAGCAAGAACCGACAGCGATGGCCGACGTAACGACTCAGAACATCCGCAACGTGGTACTGGTGGGGCATGGCGCGACCGGCAAGACGACTCTTGCCGACCTGCTGCTGTTCAAGGCCGGGTCGTCCTCGAGGGCCGGATCGGTTGACGACGGCAGCAGCCTGTTGGACACCGACGACGAGGAGAAGGACCGCAACTCGAGCATCAGTTCCACTCTGATCCAGTTCGACCATGCCGGCACACGGATCCAGTTGATCGACACTCCGGGGTTCCCCGATTTCAGCGGCCAGATGATCGGGGCTCTGTCGGCGGTCGAGACTGCGGTGGTGGTGATCAGTGCGAGTGCGGGGATCGAGGTGAACACACGGCGGGCCTTCCAGGCGGCCGGAAATGCCGGGCTGGGTCGGATGATCCTGGTCAACAAGTGCGACATGGACAACGTGGACTTTGCCGGCCTGATCGACGAGATCCAGGAGGCCTTTGGTCACGCTTGCGTGCCGTTGAATGTTCCGGTGGGCACCGGCGGAGACTTTTCGGGTGTGATCAGCACTCTGGAGGTGCCCGCTGATGTACCCGAGGGTGTGGAGCTGGATCCCACGGAGGTGAACCAGTCGTTGATGGACGCGATTGTTGAGGCCGACGAGGAGTTAATGGAGCGGTATCTCGAGGGCGAGGCACTCTCGCCGGCAGAACTCGCCTCGGGCGTCAGCACCGCGATCGCCTCGGGCACTCTGATCCCCATCTTCTGCAGCAGTTCCAAGACCGACGTGGGCGTCGACGAATTCCTCGGCAGCCTGGTCAGTTGTTCTCTGGCTCCCGCTGACATGGCTCGCAGCGCGAGTGTTGATGGTGAGGACGTGGCGATCGATGTGGGAGGTGGCCCGCTGGTGGCCCAGGTCTTCAAGACTCGCATCGATCCCTTCGTGTCGAAGATGAGTTTCATTCGAGTCTTCTCGGGGACGCTCAAGAAGGACTCATCGGTCCAGGTCCCCCGCATCGGCAAGGCGGTCAAGATCGGCCAGTTGCTGTCGGTCAACGGAGCCGAGCAGGAGAGTGTCGAGCAGGCGGTGGCCGGCCAGATCGTGGTGTTGGTCAAGATGGAGGACCTGAAGGTGTCGGACACCCTCGCCGCGGCCTCGGGCACCGAGCTGGCCGCGATCGAGTTTCCTCGACCGATGGTCGGATTGGCCGTCGAGCCCAAGAGCCAGGCGGACCAGACGAAGATTTCCGGAGCCCTGCAGAAGATCGAGGAGGAGGACTCGACCTTCAAGGTCGAACGCCAGACCCAGACCAAGGAAATGGTCATGATGGGGATGAGCGAATTGCACCTGCAGGTGATCGAGAAGCGGATGTCCAGCCGCGACCGGGTCGAGATGTTGACCCGGCCTCCGAAGATTCCTTATCGGGAGACGGTCAGCGGGTCGAGCGAGGGAAGTTACCGTCACAAGAAGCAGACCGGTGGTGCCGGCCAGTTCGCCGAGGTGCATTTCAAGGTCCAGAGCCTGGTGCAGGAATTTGGTGAGCCCGACGACTTCTTCATCAAGGCGAACTTCGAGAACCTGCGTTCCTTCAACTACGACGACAGCCTGAACTACTGCTTCATCGACCGGGTGTCGGGTGGTTCGGTTCCCAACAACTTCATTCCCGCCGTGGAGAAGGGTGTCCGCGAGCGGATGGAGCAGGGTGTGATCGCGGGGTTCCAGGTCCAGGACTGCACCTGCGAGCTGTATTTCGGCAAGGACCACCCGGTGGACAGCAACGAGACGGCGTTCAAGACCGCGGCGAACCGATGTTTCCGCGAGGTGTTCCAGCAGGCCAACCCGGTCTTGCTCGAGCCGATCGTGAAGCTCGAGATCACCGTGCCGGATTCTCATCTCGGCGACATCACCAGCGACCTGAACACTCGACGCGGCCGGATGGAGGGGATGGACAACGCGGGTGGCGGTTTCCAGGTGGTGACCGCGAAGGTGCCGTTGTCCGAGGTGACCACCTATTCACGGTCACTTTCGAGCATGACCGGTGGACAGGGGGCCTACACCTACGAGTTCAGCCACTACGAGCCGGTCCCGCCCCAGGAGCAATCCAAGATCGTGGCGGCTTCGAAGCGAACGGCCTCCGACGACGAGTAGTCGGTTTGCCTGGTTTACGGGGCTGCCTGGTTTGAGGGGCGAGGACATTCAGCTCCGTCGCCGTCGACGCCTCATGATCGACCTCCGCCAGGTCGAGAGTTGGTGTGAGATGGCTCGGGGTGTGAGTCCCACGACACTGCGGGGCCGCGACACCGTCGGCCGCCGGTCGATTTCTCCTTCGAGCCTCTGCAGCCAGGGCGGGACATCGATTCCCGACCCGTGCGTTTCGTTGAGGTAGCGATCGACTTCGACCTGCAGTCGTTCGAATGCCGGCGAGGACTGGCGTTGTGCCCGAGCGTCCTCGCGTGCGGTTTCGATCAGGGATCTCATCCGATTCACCGCCAGCGGTCTCAGGAATCGTTCGGCCAGGCGGTCGGCCAGTGCCGGCAGTCTCATGCCCCACAGCGATTCGAGTTCGGCGAGTCGCTTGAGGTGCAATTCGGCGTTGTGTCGCACGCCCCGGCCGCAGATCTCTTCCCACACCGTCGCCAGCCACGGCCGCGGTCCCTGGGCGAGCACTTCGTGAGCGATTTCCGAGGGGGTGAAGTTCCAGGCATCGCGATCGTAGGCTGCTTCGAGTCGCAGGAAATCGAGCAGGCAGTGAATCTTCTCGCCGTAGTCCGACTGGGTGGTGGTGGTGTTGTATTCGATGAAGCGGAAGTAGCGGTCGATGATCGTCTGGTAGATCATTTGCAGGAGGTGTGCGGCGTGGTCGCGATCGAGGGTACCCGCCTGCAGGTCGTCGACCAGTCGACTCTCTGCCAGCGGATCCTCGTCGACCTCGGCCTCGAGATGCTCGAGCAGCCAATCGGTTCCCTGGTGCAGGATGGTACGGATGTGGCCGAGAGTCAGCTTGGGAGCGGCGAACAGTTCGCTGCCGTAGCTGTCGATGAACTCGCGGACATCCTGCCAGGTCTCCTCGGGTTCAATCATCTCGGCTGCCGCGAGCCTGGTGCGGCCGCTGTGTCGCAGCCAGGGGACCTGGAATCGATCGACAAGTTCCTCGACAAATTCGAGCAGCCGTTGGTCTCGATCGAGTCCCGAGCGGGAGTTGCGTTGGTCGGGGCGTCGTGTTCGTCTTGGCCCGGCTGGTCTGGGCGGCCGGGTCCGCGGGGGAGTTCCGGGCAGGTCACGTCGCGGCGTGATGCCTTGCTGGTCGGGCCAGGCCTGCGCGGCGTGGCAGACCGCCTCGAGCGTATGTCTCAGCGCCTGCCGGAACAGCCGATCGAATTCGGTGACCGCGGCCCCATCGGGTCGCGACGTGCGTTCCATGCGGTAGGCGGTTCGCAGCACCTGGGAAGTTTCTCGCAACAGCCCCAGCCTGGGCAGGTGCTCGACCAGGAACTGCAGGTCGGCGTGGCGGGTACGTGCGGCGAGCATCTGGTGCGGGTCGCCTCCGGCGTCCAGCGGCACATACAGCAGTGGCTGTCGAGCCAGTCGCCGCAGCAGCACCGGCAGGGCTTGCCTGACCGTGGCGGTGTCGCCGTGGATCACCGCCCCGGCCAGCAGTCTCCAGAGCTGATGTTCGCGGCGATCCCCCTGGGCGGCCTGGTTCGGCGAGAGTCCTCTGAGCATCAGCTCGGCCCGCCGTGCCTGGACGTGGACGCCCATCACCACCCCCAGCAGCTCGTACTTGGTCTGCAACTGCACATCGAACTCGATCCCCGATTCGGTGTCTCCCAAGGGGGTGGGGATCTGGTGCTGCCAGATTTCGTCGAGCAGCCCGATCAGTTCTTCCTGCATCGTACGGGCCTGGGCGGTCCAGCCCAGGGCCCGGTCGGGGTCGAGGCCCGGCAGCTGAGGGGCACCGACGACCACCTGCTGCCACAGCCGGGCAATCGACTCGAGAAACTTCAACCTCGGCACCAGTTCCCGGTACAGCCCCTCGAACTCGGTCGATCCTGGCAGGGGGCCTTCGTCGAGCAGTTCGGATTCCAAGCCGTCGTCGGCGCTGTCTCGAAACGTGACATCGTCGTAGGCGGCCGAGAACAGTGTCTGGGAATCGTCATCCTCGACCGCCTCCTCGTCGATCGTCCCGCCCTCAAAGCCGTTCTCGAAGTCGGGCTCCTCGGTGGTTTCAAACGGATCTCCGAATTCCTCGTCCATCTCGAATTCCTCGTCGCCGTCCTCATCGGGCCGTCCGATCGAGTCGAGGAGTTCTTCGAGCGGGGTGGGGAGTGCGGCGTAGGCGAGTTCGAGTAATTCGTCGTCGAGCCGGGGCACCGACCAGTAGGATTCGGCGTTGGCTTCCAGGACCGCGAAGAACCTCTCGACCATCCGGGTGTGGTGTTCCGAAGGTCTCACGTGAGCGGGGTCGATGGCGAGTTCGAGCCAGCGACCGAGCAGTCCGCCGATGCTGCCGGGTCCTGCTGCGAGGTCACCGGGGATGGCCTGGTTGAGCCACTGCATCAGCAGTCCCATGGTGGCGGGCAGGTCGTGTCGATCGAGCAGGGCCTCGACGATCTGAGCGTAGGCCGGCCCGGCCTGAAATCTCGAGAAGTCCTCGACCTGCTCGGCCCAGAAGGCCAGGTCGCCTCGAGCGGCTCCGGCCGATTGCCAGGTAGCCAGCACGCGTGCCGCCTGCGACGCACTCCACCAGCGGCGGACTCCCGATTCGGCCTCGAGGTCGATGACGATCGAGGCTCCGTAGCCGTCCCAGTTCAGCGCGAGTGTCTGGAAGTCGTTATTGAGCCGATTGACGAGGTCGCCGCGACCTCGCGCGGCGGCTTCCGACAGCGCCGTGCCATAGGCACCAAACAGCCGTTCCATCAGAGTCAGCAGGTCCTCGAGTCTCGCGTCGGGGATCACGTCCTCGCGAGAATGAAACAGCGGGAATTGGGCTTGGAAGCCGAGGAAATTCCAGGGATCGGGCAGGGCTCCGCAGTCGATGCCACGGTCGAGTAGGTCGCGGGCATCGGAGAGGTGTTCGAGTGCCTCGAGCAGGTCACCTCGCTCGGCACTCAACTCGGACGTCGTCAACGCGCACTGGATCTCGCATTCGAACCGGATCGAGGCAGCCGGGATCGATTCGGCCTGTTGCCTGGCCGCTGTGGGAAACCCCATGCGGGCATAGAGCATCGCCAGCTGTCGGTGCTGGATCTGTCGGGCTCCGTAGCGGGCGAGGTAGAGGTTGAGTTGTTGTCGGACATGTCCGAAGGGCTGTTGCGTGCGGCTGGCGAGTTCCTCGAGCAGCTCCGCCCGGTCACCCTCGGCCCGCTCGATGTGAAACTCGTAGAAGGCGTCTCTCAGTCGAGCGACGACTGGCAGCAGCGTGGTCAGCGAGACGTTGGAGTCGTGGGTGTCGGGACCGGCGCCGCTGATGGCCGAGGCCATCAGCACGGTCCCGGCCAGCACGATCGCTGTGTCCTCGAGCACTTCACCCGGATCTGCCCCGTCGGCGACCATCACGCGGGTCCAGTCGACCAGGGCGTCGAGGATGATCTGCCTGAGGATGAAGCGATGGTAGAAGCCCTTGGTATCGATCTGGTGCGGGTCCCACTCACCGAACATGTAGGTGGTCCGCTTGTTGACCGGGTGCAGGTGGTCGTGGGCTCGTTGGTCGACGGCCAATTCGACGAGGTGTGAGGGTTCGAAGTGAGCGATCGTGAGTAACGGCTCGGGCGTCTCATCGAGCACCTCGATCGTGCGGTCGACCAGGTCCTGGTAGGGTCCGGCGGCGGCACCGGCGCCGGCCAGGTACAGCGGGGCCGGGCGGTAGCGTTCGTGCGGGTAGGGTTCGCAGAACTGGTCGTTTTCGAGCACCGCCACGGGTCGGTAGCCGAGGAAGTCATTCAGCGAGGCGAGTGCCGCTTCGAGGATCGTTTCGGCGTTGTCCCAATCAGGACCCTGCTCCAGGATCGCCTCGAACATCTTCACCAAGAGAAAGGGCTGCTCGCGATCCAGTTCGTCGAGGTGGTAGAGCAGGTCCTGGTGGTGCAGCAGGTACAGCGGCGCCAGGCCATCGAAGACGAGTTCGAGCACCGCGGCGGCCTGGTGGTTGTCGGCCAGCGCGGGTGAGCTGTCGGCGAGCGAATCGAGTGATTCGCCCAGCAGCTGGCCGACGTCGCCCCAGCAGCCGACACCACCCAGGTGGTCGCAGAGCCGGTTGAGATTGCCGGCGAAGGTCGGGTCGTTTGCGCCGCCTGAGAGGTTGATGTAACCGAGGATCTCCTCGATCAATTCTTCGGGCAGGACGGCGTTTCGTTCGGACATGCGAGCCAGTCCGGGTGCCGCAGCGGGCTGCGTGGTCGAGGGGGTCGTTTCGACTATAGCGATCTGCCTGCCGGCCGATAGCGTGAGCCGGCCGCCACGAGACGCGGTTGCAATCGACTCGCGGCTATGCGATTCTCGCCTCCAGATTGCTCATGCCGCGGACCTCAGCTGCGGTATTCCCCTCGCTTTTCGATCCGGAACCGGTGTGATGTCCGAAGAGACTCCCAGCCCTGAAGAGATGACTCCCGCGTCCGATGACCCGACCGCAGGGGACTCGACCGCAGGGGACTCGACCGCAGGGGACTCGACCGGCTCGTTCGTGGCACCTCGGTTGGGGTCACCGGACATGCCGGCCTGGAACACCGGCGAGCTGATCGATGCGCCGCGGTTCACCTCGCGCAACTGGTTCGCGCTGCTGGGCCCGGGCTTGATCATGGGCGGGTCTGCGATTGGCGGTGGTGAGTGGTTGCTGGGTCCGAAGGTGACCGGAGTGTATGGCGGCGGCCTGTTGTGGCTGGCGACTCTGAGCATCCTGGGCCAGGTGCTGTACAACATCGAGATCAGCCGCTACACGCTGTACACCGGCGAGCCGATTTTCACCGGCAAGTTCCGCATGATGCCCGGTCCCCGCTTCTGGGTGGTCGCCTACCTGCTGTTCGACTTCGGCAGCATCTTTCCCTACCTGGCCGCCAACGCGGCGACTCCGGTGGCGACGTTGATCCTGGGGGGGAATGTGCCGCAACCGGACAAGCTGGTGTTCTACAAGCTGCTGTCGCACAACAGCGACTGGTACCTGATGAAGGGATTGGCCTATGTCATCTTCCTGGGTGCCCTGGTGCCCTTGCTCTTCGGTGGCAAGATCTACCGTTCGCTGAAGGCGATCATGACCTTCAAGCTGATCGTGGTCTTCGGGTTTCTGCTGTTCCTGGCCTTCGGCTACTCGAAGCTGTCAACCTGGGGTGAGATCACCACGGGGTTTGTCAGTTTCGGCACGGTCCCGGTGCTCAGGGCCGAGGACACCAACGGCAACAACGTGCTGGATCCCGGCGAGGACTGGGACGGTGACGGTCGGCTGGATGTGGTCGAACCTGAGATCGACAGCAATCAGGACGGCGAATTCGACAGTTTCGACGATGTGGATGGAGACGGCTACCGGGACGGACGCAACGTCGACAGCGTGTGGTCGATGTTCTCGGGGAGCAGCAGTTTCAAGGACATCGACTTCACGATGGTCGGGTTCATCGCGGCGCTGGCTGCGATTGCCGGATCGGGAGGTCTCTCGAACACCCCCACCAGCAACTACACCCGCGACCAGGGTTGGGGGATGGGTCACCACGTCGGCGCGATTCCCAGCACGTTTGGAGGTCACGACATCGAGTTGTCTCACACGGGGACCGTGTTCGAGGTGACCGAGGAGTCGCTGCCACGTTGGCGCGGCTGGTACAAGCACGTGGCTCGCGACCAACTGGCGATCTGGCTGCCGGCCTGCTTCGTGGGCATCGCTTTGCCCGCCATGCTCTCGATCCAGTTCCTCAGCTACGCCGACGCCGACAAGGGGGACAGCTGGTCGATGGCCGTGATGACCGCCGAGGGTGTCAAGAATGTGGTCTCGGCCGAATCGGGAAACGGGCTGGGAGCCTTCTGCTGGTTCATGACCATCTTCTGCGGATTCCTGGTTCTGGCTCCGACGATGTCGTCTTCGGCTGATGGGATCATTCGCCGCTGGGTCGATGCCTTCTGGACGTCGAGTGCCAAGTTGCGGGAGATGGATCCGAAGTACATCAAGGTGCTCTATCTGCGGGTGCTGATCTGCTATGCCATCTTCGGGTGCTGTTCGCTGTTGCTGGATCCCGGCATGCTGATCAAGTACGCCACGATGTTCTTCAACGTGGCACTGGGTGTCAGTTGCTGGCACACGGTTGCGATCAACACCAGGTTGCTGCCCGAGCCACTGCGGCCTCACATCGTGATCCGTGGGCTGATGATTCTCTCGGGTGTCTACTTCTTCATGCTGGGCACCCTGGCTGTCCTCAAGACCACCGGTCTGCTCGACAAGATGCTTGGATAGCGGCCCCTGGAGGGGCTGTCGCCGCCCGGGACGGCCCCCGCCATTGGCGTGTGGGGCCGAATAGGCTCAATCGCGGGCTTGGGTTGCGCCGATTCTACCGAATATGCCGACGGCTGCGGCCGCCGGTTGCGGGATGGTCTGCGCCCAGCGGATTCCCGCCGATTCAGTACTGCGGCAATCGACCGGGGAGACGATGACACAGGACCAAGCGGGACACACCGCACCAGCCCCGGAGGGCCGGCGCGACTCGGAGTCCGTCACGGCGATCGGCCGCCTCTTCGGCTCGCCTCTGTTGTGGGGCGGCCTGGCGACGTGGGCCTTTTACATCGCGATCCCTCATTCGCCGATCGCGGCGGACCTGTTGCAACGGTACTTCTGTGCCCATCCACTGGAATACGCCACTGCGACGCTGTTCTTCGTGGGCATGACGGTCCTGGTGATGCGATCGGCGGTCTGTTGGCGAGATGCCCGTGCGGCGCAGGTCGCGGTTCTGCCCGAGCAGCTTGACGACCTGCTCGCCATCGACGGCGGCAGCGTGGCCCGGGCCCGCTCTCTGCGGGAGCACTCGGCCCACTGGCCCGATTGCCGACGGAGTCGCCGGTTGAGTGAATTGTGCACGTTCGTCACCCGTCGCGGTGGCGGGGCCGGCGTGGCTCAGCACGGACGCTTCCTCGCCGACCAGGCCTCCGATCAGTTGCACGAAAATTTTTCGTTGGTGCGGACCATCACCTGGGCGGTGCCGATCCTGGGCTTCCTGGGCACGGTTGTGGGAATCACGATGGCGATCGCCAACGTGACTCCCGAGCAACTGGATACGTCGCTGGGCGAGGTCACCGACGGGCTGGCCGTCGCGTTTGATACCACCGCCCTGGCCCTGACACTCTCGCTGGTACTCGTCTTCGCCTCGAATGCCACTCAGCGAATCGAGCAGTCGAGCCTGGCGAGGATCGAGTCGTGGAGCCTGCGAGAGGTGGCGCCGCTGCTGGCCGAGTCGGAGGGTCCTGGGGGTCAGTTGCGCGACGTCGAACAGCAGGCGGCTCGCAAGTTGCTCGAGGAATCCGAAGCCTCAATCCGCCGCCAGGCCGAACTCTGGGATCGTTCGCTCGAGGAGCTGCGCCATCGCTGGGTCGAGACACTCCAGAGGCAGACGACCGATTTCGAGGCGACCCTGGGCCGGGGCCTGGAGCAGGGGCTGGTCGATCATGACCGAAAGCTCGAGGGGCTGCGTGATCAGTGGCTGCAAGCCTGTCGGGAGGTGACCGACGGGATGGCCGGACAGTCGGAGCGGATGGCCGAATCGCTGGCGGGTGGGATCGGCGAGTGCGTGGCTGCGATCAACCTGTCGACCGATGCCGTCCGAGACCAACTCGGACAGCTCAAGCAACAGGGCGAATTGTTGATCCAGGTGATCGGCCACGAGGAGGAACTGGTGGGTCTCGAGCAACGACTGGCCGAAAACCTCGAGGCGGTTCGCACCGCCGAGGCCTTCGAGCAGGCGTTGATCAGCCTGACGGCCGCGGCCAACCTGCTGTCGGCCAAAGCAGGTTCGAAGGCCGCCTGAGGAAGTCGAGTCGCCGGAGGGGCAAGCAACGATGAGTACACGGCGGGTCGGAAACTCGGTGTCGCTGTTCCCGTTCCTGGCGGTGCTGGTCTGCGCGATGGGTGCCTTGATCTTCCTGCTGCTGGTCGTCACGCGGCAGATTCGAGCCGAGGCACGTGCCACGGCGATCCAGCAGGCCGATGCCGAGTCCGTCCTCCGACCACCGGCCGCTCCCGAGCCGCTCGCACCTCAACCATCCGACATTCCCGCAATCGAGCCCGCAATCGAGCCCGCAGTCGAGCCCGCAGACGAGCCCGCAGACGAGCCCGAACCCCTGGTGCTCGACGACGTGGACGCGGTTGAGATCAACTGGAGCCGGATGCTCGATTCGCTGACGACACGGCATCGCGACGGGGCCAGGGAGCTGGGCAGGGCGAGGTCTAAGGTCGAGTCGGCCGAGATCCGGCTGAAGGAGGTCAACGGAGAACTGGCCCTACTGCAGCAGGACGAGACCGAGTCCAGGGGGCGACGAGCGGAACTGGATGCGAAGTTGACCCGGTTGCGGGTGCAGGCCGGAGAGTTCAAGCAGCAGGCTCAACGGCAGCAGCAGGCGATTCGGGAGCGGAGGGTCCAGATCGAATCGGCCGAGAGCCAGTTTGCGTTCCTGCCATTTGACAGTGCCACCGGTACCCGTCGTCGCCCGATCTTCATCGAATGCCATCCGGACCGAATCGAATTCGCCTCGGAGAAGATCGACCTGACGGCGGCCAACCTGGCCGGGTTCACCCGTCGGGCCAACCCGCTGCTGGCAGGAGTCAGGGCGCTGGTGGATCACTGGTCAAAGCGGGATGCCGAGTCAGGGGCTGCTGAGAACATCGATCCCGCATCGCGAAAACCGTATGTGCTGATGGTGGTGCGACCGGGAGGGATTCACGCGTATTACCTGGCTCGCAAGTTGCTGAGTCGACTCGAGACTCCGATCGGTTACGAGCTGGTACCCGCGTCGATGCCGTTGGCGTGGCCGAGCCGCGACCGCGTGGCGGCGGATGCCTGTCGTGCGGCCATCGAACTGTCCGTGGCCCGGCGGCCACGCTCGGGGGGAACAGTCGGCGGAAATGCGCTCCGAGGAGGTTTCTCCGGCGGCAGACTGCCGAGATTGGGCCAACCGCAAACCGCTGGGACAGGCCGGCTCGGGAGTGGCAAGTCGCAACGCATGGCTCGGCCTGCTCGGAAGAGTGCGACCGGAAAATCGGGAGGCGGCGGCCTGGCGACCCGGGTCATTCTCGGTGACGAGACGGGTCGAGCCTCTAGCGGTCGACGAGCCGATGGACTGAGATCACCGAACGGGACGACTGCAGACGGTGTGAACGGTGGAGTGAAGGGTGGAGTGAAGGACGGTGTGAAGGACGGTGTGAAGGACGGTGTGAAGGACGGTGTGAAGGACGGTGTGAAGGACGGTGTGAAGGACGGTGTGAAGGACGGTGTGAAGGACGGTGTGAAGGACGGTGTGAAGGTCGGTGTGAAGGACGGTGTGAAGGACGGTGTGAAGGGTGGTGTGAAGGGTGGTGTGAAGGGTGGTGTGAAGGGTGGTGTGAAGGGTGGTGTGAAGGGTGGTGTGAAGGGTGGTGTGAAGGGTGGTGT
>CAUZJR010000072.1:0-16295 GCA_963580005.1 Planctomycetota bacterium | reverse complement strand
CACCACCAGCGTCTCATCCAGCAAACCCCGCTGAGCCAGGTCCTCGAGCAACCCGGCCACCGGGCGATCGGTCTCGCCGGCAAACTGCGAGTGATTGCCCTTGATGTCGGCGTGTCCGTCCCAACTCCTCTGGTTCTCGTTCCCCCCGGAATACAACTGCACGAACCGCACCCCCCGTTCGACCAACCGCCTGGCGACCAGGCACTGTCGAGCGAAATGGTCGCAGCGGCTCTCGCCGATTCCGTAAAGATCCTGCACCCGCCGCGATTCGGTCTCGATCGCCAACGCCTCGGGGGCCGCCGACTGCATGCGATAGGCCAGCTCGAAACTCTGGATCCGCGAGGCCAACTCGCTCGAAACTGCCGCGGGGTCCCCGAGGCTGTTGAGTTGCCGCAGCAGGTTCAGCTGGTTGCGTTGCGAGAGATCAGTCATCGGGCGGGGCCGCTTCAGGTTGTCGATCGGCGGCCCCTGCGGTCGCAGGTGAGTGCCCTGGAACACGCCGGGCAAGAACCCCGCGCTCCAGTTGGCCGCGTGTCCCTTGGGCAGACCCCGGCCCTTCGGATCGCTCATCACCACGAACGCCGGCAGATCCTGGCTCGGGCTGCCCAGGCCGTAGGTCACCCACGATCCCACGCAGGGCAGGCCCATCCGTGGCATGCCGCAGTTCATCATGAACAGCGCCGGCGAGTGGTTATTCGATTCGCTGAACATCGAGTGCACAAACGCCATCTTGTCGACGTGGCCGCCCAGGTGCGGAAAGATCGACGAGATCGGCTTGCCGCACTCACCTCGATTTTGAAACCTGAACGGTGAAGCCATCAGGTTGCCGACCGAGTTGCGGAAGAACCCCGTCGTGTTCTCAAACTTCGGGTCGAAGGTCCTGATCGACATCCCGTCACGGCGGGCCAGGCCCGGCTTGAAGTCCCAGGTGTCCACCTGGCTGGGGCCTCCGTTGACGAAGATCCAGATCACCGCACGGGCACGGCCGGGGAAGTGAGTCTGTTGAGCCGAGAGCGGGTCCAGGGCCCGGCGACCCAAGGCTCCGGCCGCTCGAGCCTGCTGGCCGGAACCACCCAGCAGGCCCTCCGACTGCAACAACCCGGCCAGGCCCAGCACGCCGAACCCGGCCCCGGCTCGCGACAGGATGTGTCGACGCGACAACAGCGCCGGCGACGGGTCGTGCCCGGGGATCTGTCCCATGGTCTCTCCTTCCGCAATCGCCGATTCAGTCGATGTAGATGAACTCGTTCATTCCCAGCAACGCCTGGCAGAGATCGACTCGAGCGATCCGCGACGGATCGGCCTGCCCCGCCTGACGATAGATCTGCTCCTGACGCTGCAGGAACACCCCGATCGCCGCCCGTTCATCGGGACGCGGGAGACGAGCCAGGACGATCTGCCAGGCACGCCTGATCGCGCTGACGGAATCCGACGGCAAGCGATCGGCCAGGGAACTCGCGTAGCCCCGGCCGACCGGGCTGTTCATGAAGGCCAGTGCCTGGGCCGCGGTGGTCGTGGTCGAACGTCGACCGATGCTGACCAGGTGCTCGGGCCAGTCAAACAGCATCATCGTCGGCACCAGGCGACTCCGCTTGACCTTCAGGTAGACGCTGCGACGCGGTGAGTTCTCATCGAGTGTACCGGGGCCATACATCCCCGAATCGAGTCGACCCGAAACACTCAGCAACGCATCCCGGATCGCCTCGGCCTCGAGCCGACGACGGGGCCGATGCCACCACAGGCGGTTTTCCAGGTCCGCCTTGTTCCGGACCGCGTCGCTGGCTCCGTCCTGGCTGTAGACGCTTGAGGTCAGCAGCAGGCGGTGGATCGGCTTCAGCCGCCAGCCGCACTCGATCAATTGCGACGCCAGCCAATCGAGCAGCCGAGGGTGCGACGGCTCGTCGCCCTGGCTGCCGAAGTCGTTGGGAGTCGCCACCAGGCCGCGACCGAAATGATGGTGCCAGAGCCGGTTGACGATGACCCGGGCCACCAGGTGGCCGGCGCCACGCCGCGAGTCGGTCATCCAGCCGGCCAGCGATGCGCGGCGGAACGACGTCCGCTGCGCACCCGAGGGGGGCCGCAGCTGCCAGTTGCTGGTGTCGGTGCCCGGCTCGACCAGCACCTGCAGGTAACCGCTGCGGGCAATCCCGTGCTTCTGGTCTACGTCGCCCCGGGCCAGGAAGTAGGTCTGCTTGTAGAAATGAGGAAACCCGCGGCCGTCGGCGGCGTGCTTGAGCTTGGCCAGACCCTCGCTGGTCACCAGTACCTTCTGATCCGAATCGTGCCAGGGTGCCCGCGTCGTCACCTCACCACGGATCGCCGTCGTGAAGGCCGAGGCCATGCGGTAGTAGTCCTGAGACGGGATCGGATCGTACTTGTGGTCGTGGCATCGTGCACAACCAACCGAGAGACCCAGGAAGGCGACCCCGGTTGTGGTCACCATGTCGTCGAGTTCGTCGTAACGAGACGATTCGAACTCGGCTTCGGTCAATTGGCTGGGAAACACCCCCGCGCCCAGGAAGCCGGTTGCCATCAAGGCCAGAGGATTCTTCGGGGCCAGCTCGTCACCGGCCAGTTGCCAGGCCACGAAGCGATCAAACGGCAGGTCGCTGTTGAAGGCCCAGACCAGGAAGTCGCGATAGTGGTAGGCAGTCCCTCGATCCGCATCGTGCTCGAACCCTCCACTCTCGGCAAACCTCGCCACGTCCATCCAGTGCCGGGCCCAGCGAGGACCATAATGGGGCGAGGCCAGCAACCGATCGACCTGGTCGCTCCAGGCCGACGGCGACCCGTTGCTCTGGAATCGTGAAATCGTCTCCGGCGAAGGTGGCAGACCCAGCAGCGAAAAATGCAGCCGCCGCACCAGCACCCGCCGACTGGCCCGACGGTTGGGAGACACTCCGCCGTGTTCCAGGCGAGACAACACAAACCGATCCACCGGGTTGCGACACCAATCGGCACGACGGACCTCTGGCACCGAACCAGGATCCAGGGCCACAAAGGACCAATGGTCCCGCTCATCCTCGGCCACCACGGTTCGAGGAAACGAGGTCGCCGCGGGTTCGTCAGCCAGCAACGGAGAAACCGCCAGCCAGCCACCCAGCCACGCCCCCAGCCACGACAGGCCTCTCGACCGACCACACCCGCCCACGACTCATCCCTCACCAGGCTCACACCGCGAGCACGCATGATAACAGGATCCACCGTCCCGCAGACTTCTTGATCTCCTACGACCGTGTCAGGACTTCCTCTGAGATCCGCGGCGGGGCGGATAAATCAGGGAATCGCGGTATCGGTGTTCTCGGTGGCCCGAGACGGCGGTTATACTGGGCGATCCTCTGGCGATGAGGCGGTCTCGGGCCGTCACCACTGATATGCTCAACCTGATGCCGATGCACGTCCCGGGTCGCGCCGAGTTCTCGCGCCGCGACGCGCTCCGCATGGGCACCGTCGGCGGCTTGGGCATGACCCTGCCGCAGATCTTGGCCGCGGCCAACACCGCCCCCCAGGCGATCGACGCCACGCGTCACCAGGCCACCGCCAAGCGGTCGATCTACATCTTCCTGTGCGGGGGACCCTCGCAACTGGACATGTGGGATCCCAAGCCCGACGCACCAGCCCACATCCGCGGCCAGTTCGGCGACATCGCTACCAGCGTACCGGGCACCCGCTTCGGGGCTCTGCTGCCGAACGTGGCTCCGCACGCCGACAAGCTGGCCGTCATCCGCTCGATGAACGTCGGCACCCAGGAACACGAGACCGGGATCTTTCGTACGTTGCTGGCCAATCGCCTGGGCACTCAGCGAAACAAGTCCTACCCCGCCTCGCCCGATGATCATCCGGCCATCGGAGCCATCCTGCACCGACTGCTTGGTCCCTCGGGCGGACTGCCCCCCTGGGTCGTCGTGCCGCGGCACTTCACCACCGGCACCCATTTCTACAAGGGCCAGCGGGCCGGGTTCCTCGGTCCGCGGTTCGAACCTCTGAGCCTGGGCACCGAGAAGACCGGTTCACTGGAGCGTTCCGAGTTCACTCTGAAAAATCTCGAGCTGCACGGCGAGCAGATGACCGTCGAGCGGCTCGATGCCCGCCGCTCGCTGCTGGACGGGGTCGGCCCCGCGCGTGTCGGAATCGACGGAGCGGTCCTGGCCTACCAGCAGCAGTACGAAAAGGCGATCGAGATGCTGACCTCGAAGGCCTTCCGCGAGGCGTTTGACGTCACGCACGAATCGATGCCGTTGCGTGAACGGTACGGGATGAACGAGTACGGCCAGAGTTTCCTGATGGCCCGGCGGCTGATTGAACGCGACGTGCGGATGGTCAATGTCTTCTGGACCTACTACGGCTCGGACGGCTGCCAGTTCAACCTCTGGGACAACCACGGCACCGACAAGAAGAAACCGATCTGCGGCGGCATCAACCGCGGCAAGGACATGCTCAGCCACAAGTACTGCCTGCCCTCCTTCGACGCAGCCTTCTCGACCCTGCTCTCGGATCTCGAGCAGCGGGGTCTGCTCGAAGACACGCTGGTGACGGTGATTGGTGAATTCGGCCGCACGCCGACGATCAACAAGTTCACCGGCCGCGACCACTGGGGAGCGTGCTATTCGGCGGTGTTGGCCGGCGGCGGCATAAAGGGCGGGCGGGTCTACGGATCCAGCGATGCTCTGGCCGCCTACGTCCGCGACCTGCCGGTGAGCGTCTACGATTTCCAGGCCACGATCCTGCACGCGTTTGGCCTGAAACCCGAAGCCGCGGTCCCCGACGAAATCGGACGACCCGTGAGGATCTCCGACGGACGACCGGTGCTCGAATTGTTCTGAGCCCCGGCCGAGGTCCCCAGCGGCCCACAGTTGCGAACCGGGTGCTGTGTGAAGTAGCCTGCCATGCCGAACCTGATGATCTCCTTTACAAGGATGCACAAGCCATGAGACGAGTGGGATTGCTGGCCCTGGGGCTGGCGTATTGCGGGTTGCTGGCGGTTCCAGGCCAGGCGGCCGAACCTGCCTCCGCCCTGAAGTTCACGATGAAGTCGATCGACGGCAAGCCGGTCAACTTCAAGAAGTACAACGGCCGCGTGATGCTGGTGGTCAACCTGGCCAGCCGCTGAGGCCTGACGCCTCAGTACCTGCAGTTGCAGGCCATGCACACCAAGTACAGCAAGTCGGGTCTCTCGGTGCTCGGATTCCCGTGCAACCAGTTCGGCGGCCAGGAGCCGGGAACGAACCCCGAAATCAAGACGTTCTGCACCACGAAGTACAAGGTCAGCTTCGACATGTTCTCGAAGGTCAACGTCAACGGAAAGGACGCGGCGCCGTTCTACAAGCATCTGACCAAGCAGGTGTCAAAGCCCAAGGAGGCCGGCAAGGTGGCCTGGAACTTCGAGAAGTTCGTGGTCGACCGACAGGGCAAGGTGATCGGACGTTTCGGTCCCAGGACCAAGCCCGATGACCCGGCCGTGATCAAGCTGATCGAGGCCGCATTGGCCAAGAAGAAGTAGTCCCCCCCGCCATGCTGATTGTCGATGGCCATCTCGACCTGGCCATGAACGCCCTGAAGGAAAACCGCGACCTGCTGGCCAGCGTCTGGACGACCCGCGTCCGCGAGAGCCACGAAACGGAGAAGGGCAAGGGCAAGAGCACCGTGTCGCTGGAGGAGATGCGTCGCGGTCGGGTGGCGCTGTGCTTCACCACCGCACACGCCTTCGCGACGACCGGACGGTTCATCCCGCACATGGACTTCGGGTCGCCCGAACAGGCCTTCGCCGTCGCCAGAGGACAACTGGCCTACTACGAGGCCCTGCAACGACAGGGGCACGCCCGCATCATCGGCTCCGTTGAAGGGCTCGATGAGCACATCGCCGAGTGGACCCGGTGGGACGCTGGTGAGGATCCCGATCCCGAGTCGGCCCCGCCACTGGGACTGGTCATCAGCATGGAGTGCGCCGACGCACTGCTCGATCCCGGACAACTCGAGGACTGGTGGAACTGGGGCCTGAGACTGATCGGGCCGGCCCATTCGGCCGAGGGCCGTTACGCCGGAGGGACCGGCAGCGAGAGTGGACTGACACAGCTCGGCCCGCCACTGCTCGCCGAAATGCAACGCCTGGGGATCCCGCTGGACCTGACTCACTGCTCGGACGCCGCGTTCTGGGAATGCCTGGACCACTACGACGGACCGGTGCTGGCCAGCCATTCCAACAGCCGCACGCTGGTCCCGCACCAACGAGAACTCGACGACAACCAGATCGAGGCCCTGCTCCAACGCGACGCTGTGATCGGCGTCACGCTGGGGAACTGGCAGTTGCAGTACGAATGGAAATGCCTGGGCGACAACCGGCACCTGCGCGTGATGCTCGATCGGGCCGTCGATCACATCGACCATATCTGCCAGATCGCCGGTGACCACCTGCACGTCGCCATCGGCAGCGACCTCGATGGAGGTGTCGGTACCGACGAGTTTCCCGCCGACCTCGACACGATCGCCGACCTGCAGAGATTCGTCGAGGTGCTCCAGAAACGCGGGTTCTCGACCGAGTCCACCGAGGCGATCCTCAACGGGAACTGGCTGAGATTCCTGCGAGACGCCTGGAGCACATGATCAGGGAGACCAGGAAGGCCTATTTCACCGCAGGTATCTCGTAGAGCCCTACCGTGCCCTGATCCCCGTAGGTCCGCGGGCCTCCCATCTGGGCGACCACGATGTGACGACCGTCGGGGTGCAGGTCCATCCCGTAGGCGGGACCGGACACCTGGACACTGGCCAGCTTCTCCTCCTGCTCGGGCCTCCAGAACCAGATCTCACCGGTCTGGGCACCCACCCCGGCCGTCAGGAAGAAGCCCTGGGGATGGAAGATCACATGATGGAAGATCGAATTGGTGAACGTCGAGACCTGTTTGCGGATCTGCTGGCCCGTCTTCCAGTCGAACTGCAACACCAACCCGGGACGACCGTAGCTGTCGCGGCCGCAACACAGGACCACTGCTCCATCGGGAGTGAACTCCAGGTCGCGGACGCCGCCATAGTTGATGTCCGTCCCGCCCTTGTAGTTGGACAGGTCCTTTGCATCGAATTCCCTGACCGGCTTCCCCCCCACGTAGTTCCACTGAATGATCTTCTGGTCGCCACGGTCACCCGACAGCAGGTGAATTCCGTCGGGATGAAAGGCCGTGCTGAAGACCGGACAGGCATGACCGCTCAACTCGCGAATAGCACTCCCGTCGTTGACCGACCAGAGTCGGACCACGCCGTCTCCTCCCCCGCTGGCCACCTGCTGACCGTCTCGGGAAACCGCCACCGTTCGCAAGGTCCCGTGCCCCGTCTCGATGCTCCAGCGGACCACCGGCCACGGACCCAGAGTGTCCCAGCAGATCAGGCGGCCGACCAGGTCACCGGTCAGGACCAACGATGTCTCCGTCTCCACATCCGCACCCGCCTCCGCCTCCGCCTCGAGTCGTCCAGGGTCCGCCTCCTGGGACTTCAGGTCTTTGGGCAGAGGAGGTGGAGGTGGCTCCAGTTCGGCCTCCGGTGATCTCACCTCGACCCCCGAGGTCCCCCACCGCGTCGAGGTCACCACCCAGCTCTCGTGATCTTCCAGCGCCTCGATTTCTCCGGTATTGAGATCGGTGATGTAGATCCGGCGGCTGCGGCCTCCGGCAAAACACCAGCGACCGCTCGGGTCCACCACGCACGACATCAGTGGAGTCTCGTGAGCGAACTCGCGCAGACGCCTTGTGGCCGTCGGATCCAGTTTCGTATCGGTAGGCACCATCAGGCCAGCACCTCCCTGATGGCCGACATGGCAGGATCAGCGATCGGGTTGTCGCGGCCACCGACCTGGTAATTCCCCTTCGGATCCAGCCCCATCGCGGCCAGGAACGTGTGGAACAGGTCCCCGGCATCGACGGCCCCGTCGACCACTTCGGTCCCCAGGGCGTTGGTCTTGCCCAGCACCACGCCCGGCTTGATCCCGCACCCGGCCAACGCCATCGACCAGGCATCTCCCCAGTGGTCACGGCCGCCGTAGTAATTGATGCGTGGCGTGCGTCCCATCTCACCCATGATCACGACCAGGGTCTCGTCGAGCAGGCCACGATCGCGGAAATCATTCAGCAGGGTCACGAACGTGCGGTCGAACTCAAGACACCGCTGCCGCTGCCAGTGGAAGTTCTCGAAGTGAGCGTCCCAGTCATGATGGGCCACCTTCACACAGTGCACACCCGCTTCCAGCAACCGCCGGGCCAGCAGACAATTACGACCGAAGTGGTGGTCACCGTACCGCTCGCGATCCGCAGCCGACTCGCGCTGCAGATCAAACACCTCGCGTCGCCGCATCAACGCGTCGGCCTTCCGGTAGCTGTCCGCATACGACTGGATCGACCGCGGCACCCGTCGCTCCAGAAACCGCCGGTTGGTCAATTGGCGAATCTGATCCCGGGTCTTGGCCGCAGCAGGATCGATCGTGTCGGGACGGGTGATATTGGCCGGCGGCTTGCCGTCGATGAGCATGACGCCCTCGTAGCGTGGACCCAGGAACCCTGCATCGCCGACATCGGTGTAGGCCTGAGGATTATGCCTGCGCAGGGTCACGTAGCCGGGCAACTCGTCTCCGGGCCGCTCCAGCAACCGGGCCATCGCCGAACCGAGTACCGGATACCCAGGCACCTTGCGTCCCGATTGCAGCAGGTAGTGGCCTCGAAAGTGACTGGTCTCACCGGTATTCACGCTGCGGATCACCGCCAGGCGATCGAGGATCGTGGCTGTATGAGGCAGCAGCTCGCCGATCTGGGTCCCTGGAATCGAAGTCGCGATCGGACGAAATGGGCCGCCGTACCTGGACTCGGGCTTGGGATCGAAGGTCTCCAGCTGGCTGGCCCCGCCCGAGAGAAACAGCAACAGCAGTTTCCTGGGCGCAGGCAGCGGGGGAGCCGCCTGGACGCTTTGCCCCAGCAGAGTGGCACCCGCGGCACCACCGAGCGTGGTCCGCAATAGGCCACGTCGAGAGACGAGCTGTACGCCTGGGCTCGTGCCGACCCCCTCGTGCCGCTGTGATTGACCCAGTCCCCGCACGTCGTACTCTCCCCCCCGCTCAGTGATTCAGACGAAACTCCGCCGAGACCAGCAACCCCCAGGTGATCCGACGAATCACCTTCCGACGCTCCTCAGCAGTCTGACGGCCCTCCAGCAAACCGGCCACCTGCTGCCGTTCCTCGTCGGCAGGCCGGCGAGCCAGGATCGAGAGGTACAACTCGGTGGCCAGGTCATCGGGCTTGTCGGCCAGGCGAGTCAGACGATCCAGCAGCGGAACGTCCCGGGTGAACTTGACCATCTGTTCGCTGTTGAGCAGGAACAATGCCTGGTCGACCGATGGCTGAAAGCCGTTGTCAGGCTGACCGGGCAACGGAGAAAATACCGTGAACAGGCCGGTCAGCTCACCTGCCAGCTCGCCGTATGCCTGGCGATGCGCCTGCCAGTTCCGCTCATCCAGACCCGACGTGGCACGCGAGTCACCGGCGGGCTGTGCCTGTTCGGATGTCTTGCCAGATGCCGTGTCGGGCTTCTTGTCGGCCGCTTCCTTCAGCTTCCTGTCGTATCGCTGGATCCGCGAGGACAACCGGCCGGTAACCTGCAGCACGCTCCACCCCAGCTGTTCGGGCGTCAACGGGCGTAACGCAGCCACGACGAAGTCGCTGGCCGCCGGCGGTCGCTTCGGATCGGCACCCTCGGGCAACCGGCTCGATCGCTGGTACGCCCGTGTCAGAGCAATCTCACGCAACAGCCCACGAATGTCGTAACCGGTCGCCTCGAATCTCGCGCTCAGCCCTTCGAGCAATTCGGGATGAGACGGGGGGTTGTCGGGATGATGCATGTCCAGGGGGTGGACCAGTCCCCGCCCCAGCATCTGGGCCCAGAGCCGGTTGGCGATGTTTCTGGAGAATCCTGAGGTCTGTTTCCGAGGCAGCTGTCGAGCCAATTGCAGTCGGCGGCTGTAGGTCGGAACCCCCATCCGGCCCTTCTCGGGTTTGACCCGGTATTCCTGGCCCTTGACCAGGGTCGGATCGGCGATCATCTCGCCACCGGGCAACAGGGGGTTGGTCTTGCCCATCTCACCGCTGAACGCGGAGGTGAACGACACGTCGCCGGCGGCCGTTTCGGTGACGAAGTTCAGCTTCTGCTTGTCGTCCCGGAAATGCTTCAGCCGGCTGACGAACGCGTACAGGCCGTAGTAGTCGGCCTGGAGATAGGTCTTGATCCTGGGATCATCGTGACACTGGGCACATTGCAGGTCCTTTCCCAGGAACAGCCGGCCGATGTCGCGTGCAACCAGGTGAGGTTCGACGTCGCGAACCAGGTAGAATCTCGCGGCAGCAGCCCCCATGTCGCTCGTTCCGTCACTTTGCAGCATCGCCGCCGCCAGGCGATCCCACGACATGTTCTTACGAAACGCCGTGGCCAGCCAGTCCTGCCACTGGGCCGGCTTGAAGTCGTAGGACGGGATCGTGGCCACCCGTCGTTCGACCAGCATCGCGTCGAACACCCGGGCCATCTGCAGCGAAAATGTCGGAGCCGCCAGCAGCCGATCGATCAGCCTCTCGCGTTTTCCCTCGGCCGCATCCTCAAAAAACTCGCGAGCCTGACCGGGCGTCGGCACCACGCCGGCCAGATCCAGATACACCCGTCTCACAAATTCCTCGTCATCGGCCTCCTCCGCCGGCTGCAGGCCTTTGGCCTGGTGAGCCGCATCGAGGATCCGGTCGATCTGATCGGGAAACGGGGTCCCGGCCGCTCCGGCATGAGGAACCACCCCGACCAGCAGCAGAGACCAGGCCAACAGCCGAAACAAATGTGTTGCCAACGGCGACAAACTCGAGACCTCATCAACCAGACACTCGCACCATCCTACGACACCAACTGACCCCGGTCGACGGGAGTGCCCGAGCCGACATCATACGGCATGACCCGATCGGCCGTTGTTCGCTGATGGAAACGACCGATACAATCCTCTGATCGAATTCAGAGGCCAGGCCATGACCCACCGTTATGCCATCTCACGCCGCAGCATGTTGCAGGGAACCGGCGCGGCGGTGGCGCTGCCGCTGCTGGACGTGATGAGTCCCTCGACCGAAGCAGCCGCACCCACCGACGCCGAATCGGCCTCACCCCGTCGACTGGCCTACCTCTATTTTCCCAATGGCGTGGCCGACGGGGCCTGGGACCCGCAAGCGGTCGATCGCAACGGCCAGATCACTCGTCTCAATCGCCATATGGCACCCCTGCAGCCCTACCAGGACCAGCTGACGGTCATCCGCAACATGTGGACACCCGAGGGCAACGGCCACGGGGCCGGTACCGCGACCTGGCTGACCGCCGGAGACTACAGCGAACGCCGGATCGATGCCGGAGGCACCTCGGCCGACCAGCTCGCAGCCCGCAGCATCGGACACAAGACACTGCTGCCGTCGCTGGAACTGTCACTTCGCGGCGAGGGCTTCTTCAGCAACAGCCTGGTCCGCAACACGCTCTCCTGGTCCTCGCACAATACCCCCGCTCCCAGGGACATCGAGCCGCGAGTGATCTTCGATCGGATGTTTCGCCGCGGGACCGCCGCCGATCCTGAACGCTCGATTCTCGACCTCGTCGGTGACGACGCCAGGTCCCTGAAGCGACGCGGCAGCTTCGCCGACAGACGCAAGCTCGACGAATACCTCGAGTCGATCCGCAGCATCGAACGGCGGCTCGAGTTCGCCGACCGGCAGGCCAACCGCGCCACGGGCCTGCCGCACCCGCCCCGGCGACCCGGGCCGGCAATCCCCACCTCGCACCGCGAATATCTCAGGGTGATGCTCGAGATGATCGTGCTGGCCTTCTGGGCCGACGCGACCCGTGTCTCGACCTTCATGCTCGACCACGGCCAGAGCAACCGCTACTGCAGCTTCGTCGACGGAGTCCAGGGGACCTGGCACGCCCTCTCGCACTGGAAAGACTACGACGGCAAGACCGAGGACGACGATGGCATCACTTCGTGGAAGTCGGCGGCCCAGAAGAAACAGATGTACAACCTCGTCACCGGTTGGCACCACCAACAGGTCGCCTGGTTCCTGGGCCGGCTGAAATCGATCTCCGAGGGCGAACGGACGCTGCTGGACAACTCGATGATCGTCTACGGCTCGAGCCTCGCCGACGGACACGCGCATGCCGAAGCCAACCTCCCGCTGCTGCTGGCCGGCGGAGGTGGAGGGACGATCCGGGGCGGAATGTTGCTGAAACCTCGCAGTGCCGTGTCGATGTCGCGACTGCACCTGGCCCTGCTGCAGCGACTGGGCGTCGACATCACCCGCTTCGGTGATGCCAGGCGGCCGATCGAGCTGGCCTGACCCGTCGCCTCACTGCGACAGCAGGTAGGCGATCAGGTCGCGGAGTTCTTCGGGACTCTTGACCAGTCCCGGCGGCATCGACGAGACGTTTTGAGTCTTCCGCATCTCGATCTCGGCACGGGGAATCTCGACCCGCTTCGCTTCGGAGGTCAGCACGGTCAGAGCCTCGCCGGTTTCGCCCACGACCAGGCCGGTCACGGTCTTGCCGCTCTTGGTGACGATGACCGACGAGCGAAAGACGGGAGAGATCTTGCGATTGGGCAGCAGCACACTCTCGACCAGGTACGGCACCGTGAATCTCAGCCCGGCCCCGACCAGGCTGGGGGCCCCCGGCACCGCGGCCAGGCCGCGGGCCGCATGGCACTTTGCACATCCGATTCCCGATGCGGCAAACAGCTTTGCGCCTCGAGCCTTGTCACCCCGAGCCACTTCGGCGGCCCAATCGACAGCCAGGAACTTCGCCCCGACCTTCTGCTTGCCACCCCGGACCGCCTCCTTCAGGCGGGCCGCCAATCCTCCGGCATCCAGCGGCTCGGGCAGCGTCGACTGCACCGATCCGCCCAGCGAGCGGTAGTGCAGGTACAGGCAGTGTTCGCCAAAGACATTTCGCACCCGAAACAGCACCTCGTTGCTGCCCGGCTGCAGCTCGGCGAAGACCACGTCCTGCAACGGCAGCCCACCCCGGACGGTGTCGTGTTCGTGTACCACCTTGCCATTGACCCAGACCTTCAGACCATCGTCCGAGCCGGGAGTGATCAGCACCTGCTGTCGACGCGGGCTGATCAGCCGCAGGTAGGCGTAGCACGACGCTCCGTCGGTGTCGCCGTACCGCTTGTGAAAGTCGAACATCCGGCTCGACTTCAGCTTCGACCACTTGATCGTCCGCCCTGCCGCCTTGTAGGTCGCCGAGAGATCAACCGCGCGAGTCTCGGGCGGATGCACCGTCTCGAATCCCGCCTCGCGATCGTCAAATGGACCGGCGACCCACAGTTCTGAGATGCCGCGGATCGGAGCCCGCTTCAATCGCTGCTGCTGGCTCTGCACCCGAACCACCTCGACCAGCGGTTCCGAGCGGGCATCCCGGGTCAGCGACAGGAAGTGAGCCGCCTGCAGGCGGACCGCTTCGGAACGATCCTTCAGCCTCGCGACGAGCAACGCGAACATCGTCTCCTGCTCGCGGGTCCGCTTTCCGATGGCCCAGTGGTCGGCTGTCGAAAAGACTCCGACTCGCCCCAGCTGCCTCAGGTCGACCGTTTCGCCGACATAGGTCACCTTGTAGACCTTGTCGCTGGGCCAGCCGCCCAGTGGTGCTCCGGGCCGAAGCTTGCCCACCGCCGGTGGGATCGTCAGCCGGGTTCCGATGGCCAGCACCGCCGCCAGCCGCAGTTTGTCATCGTCGGATCCGGCCCACCCGCCCAGTTCCTTCAACGAGGCCTTCCGTGCCAACAGCTGAAACGCGGTCTGGCGGATGTAGGTGTCCGCCGACCGTGCGGGCCCGGCCACGATCCGGTCCAGGCTGGGAAACCGGCGGCGGGCCTGGGCGATGACGGCAAAGTGCTGCACCCGCGGATCCCGATCCTCGAGCAACCCGTCCCAGGTCGCCGCCAACCCCGGCTCGTCGGCAAAGTACTCGGCCAACGCACGCACGGCGACCGGCCTCGCCCGGGATTGCCTGTCGCCGGCCAACTTCACCAGGTGCGCGAGGGCCGGCGTGGCATCGACCCAACCGTGCCTGGCCGAATGAGCCGCCAGCCAGACCAGGTGAGGATACTCGGGTCGATCCGCGGTCGAGGCCATCAGTCGACCGACGACGCCCTGGACCGCCGTGCGGCCCCGCCGCAGCAGCTCGACATATGCCCGCCGAGCCGGCCACGAAGCTCCGCTGTCGAGTTCCGCGAAGAGCCGCCCCGGCTGTGCCCGCATCAGGTCGATACCCCGGAACTTGCCGCCGCCGGCGCGGTTCCTGGAGCGGATCATCAGCAGGTCGCTGCGGTAGACGGGTGACCCCTCGTTGTGAGCCATGTAGGCGAGCGTGACAAAGATGTTGCCACCGCGGCCCACGGCGACCCCGACCGGCCGGGCCGTGTCGAGTCCCTCGAGCAGAACATGCTCGGTCGCCTGGAACGTCGCTCCGTGGCGGCGAACCTCGTACCGGGTCACCGCCCGACGGCCCCAGCGGGCCAACAGCAGGTTGCCCCGGTACGCCGCGGGCAACCCCGGCTCGTCGTAGTAGGTCTGCCCGACCGGGACTCCTCGGCCCATGTCGGCGACCATCGTCTTCAGCAGATCGGCCCGGTCAGGAGTCTTCCTGGGCATCCACCCGCGCGGCCAGCCGAAATCGGCTCCGGGAGTCACGTGCAGCAGGCGACCGGGCACGTAGTCCAGCGGCAGGCCCTCGTGGTCGTTGTCGTGAGTGAACAGGTTCCAGCGGCTGTCGAAGACCAGTCCACAGCTGTTGCGGGTGCCGCGGGCCACGACCTGCAGGTCGCTGCCGTCGGGCAGGCATCTTAGGACCCCACCGACGCCGGTATACGGCACCCGGGTCCCCTCGGGCTGGCAGAAAAACGTCCAGTGGCCCCAGTGGTCGGGGCGACGGAAATCGCCGTAGAAGACGAGCATGTCGCCCAACGACAGGTAGAGGTATCCGTCGGGACCCCACGCCAGGCCGTGGAAGCACTGGTGAGGATGATAGTCGGGGTGGCCCCAGACCAGTCGCTTGGCCTGAACCCCGGTTCGCTTCGTGACGGCTCCGGGCAACAGGTACAACGCACGGTTGGTCATCGCGTACAGGTCGTTGCCACGGATCTCGAGATCATAGACCCACGAATCGGCCGGGAACCGGAAGAGCTCGGTTCGCTTCCCCAGCCCGGTGACTTTCGAATCGGCATCCGGTTCGTAGACGAACACCGCCTCGCGGCCTCCGACAAACAGCCGCCCGCTGGCATCGGCACGCATCGACAGAAAGGACTCGCGAGGCGAACTGTCGATCGGGACGACCTCAAGCGCCGGGTCGGTCAATCGGTACTCCGCCTCCGCAGCAGCAGCTCCGTCGCAGGCCAGCAGGCTGACGACAAGACTGGCGGCCACGTGGCCGGCGATTCGAACGCAGCAGCGGAACTTGGTCATGAGTCCATCTCGAGTGAAATCCGCCGTGCCCTGTGGAACGGCTCACCCGCCGCCCGACATCGTCTCACGCCTCTACTCTACTGGAACCGAATCGAGAACAGGTCGGCGTTCTTGAGTACGAACCGCAGCTTCACCGGTGTCCCGGACAAGCCGGCCAGGCCGCGCTGTCCCTTCCAGGCGACCGTCGCTGCCACGCGATCCCCGGTCAACGAAACGCAGTCGGCGGCAGTGAAGCCGTCGATCGGATCGCCGGCCGCGTCGAGCAGTTCAACCCGCAACGAGCCACCCTTGGTCCCCTTCGTCAAGCACCGGTAGTTGACCACCAGTTGACGACCGCTGAAGGTCAGTGGCCGGCTGGTCAGCCCTCCTTGTCGAGCTCGCACCGAGACGATCCCATCCTTGCGGAAGACAAACCGCCGCACGCGACTGTCGGGACCCTCGTAGTACGCCTCGGTCGCGTACACCGAAAGCTCGTTGGGCCGAGACGGCAACTCGAGGACTCCCCAGGTCATGTAGTTGCTGCGATTGCCTCCCCGGTCCTTGGGCGCCGTCTCGGGGACGACTGCCTTCGGCCAGCGACGAAAGTTGACGCCGTCCCGACTGGTCATCAGTACCGGCTCGACCCGGCTCCCCTGCTTGGGCAGGTACCGCGTGGGAAAACCCAGCAGGATGTGGTCCGCTCCGGGATAGTTGCCCACGGTGTTGGTGTAGAGATGTTCGTTGGGTGTCCCCTTGGCGTACTTCAACAGCACCGGCTTGCTCCAGTCACGATAGTCTCGTGAGGTCTGGGTCATG
>CAUZJR010000071.1:0-16403 GCA_963580005.1 Planctomycetota bacterium | reverse complement strand
GTGGTCCCACCTCCCCACCTGGTTGCCCGGGTACCCCGGATAAAACTCATTCCTCCAGGTTTCGGTGCCTATCTCCAATAGACGACGTGCCCTGGCAACAACCGCCAGATCGGCCCCGGTCTCCCACGTATATGCCAGCGTGTGATATCGACGATAGTAAAACGTCGTCATCGTTTGTTTGTAGTTGCCGATACGGAGGTAGTCATGCTCCTGGCCCTCGATTCGCGATCCGAGCTTTATCCTCCCCGAATCCATCGCCGGCCTAAACGCCAGAAATCCTGCGTTCTCCAATGCCTGGCACATTTCTTCCACAATCAGCGGCTGAAAGCTGTGAGCATTGAAATCGCTCCAGGAAAACCCGGAGTGCTCGGCCACCATCACGCCTCTTTGACCACTATGAACATCGGCCGCAGCATCTGGTTTGTACTCCTCCACAACATTCAGAAGTGCCATTCCCTCTGGATTTTCTACGGCAGCATCAGGTCCGAACAAATATTTCGAGTCATATATGTTCACGCCATACACATTCAAGGCCGTATACCCCTTGCTCCTTTTGGAATAGTACGACCTGCCCGTTCTTCTATGAGCATCCCATCCGTCTGGGTTAACACACGGCATAATGAGAACAACGACTTTTTTCCTGATGTTCTCAACCACCTCACTCTTTCCCAAGAGCCATTTTGTCAAATGAAGAAGGCTGGTCGTTCCGAGCTCCTCGTTCCCACAGTGAGTTGATGTGAACAAAACAACGGACTTGTTTTCGTCAGAGGTTTTCTCGTCCGTGATCTTGACCAGGAGAATCGGCTTCCCCAGGACACTTTTTCCTCGTATCGCAACATCCACAATATCTGGATGGCTCCTGGCCCACTTTTGAATCCCTTTGTGGATCTCCGCAGAGGAAGGATCCTTGTCGAGTTTATTGTCTTTTCTGGGGAGTGGTTCTAACTCAGTCACCAGTTCTCTGATCTTGGTTTTGACCCGTTCGCTTTTCTGGAGCTTGTACAACCGCTTCAACGGTTCGACAGATGATCGATTCACGACGCGTGTCAACTCGCTCAGGCCGTAGACAGCCCACTCCTTGGCTTTCGGGCTGAAAGTGGTGTCCTTCAACACCCCGAACAGCACCTTCTTCGTTCGTTCGTCTTTCTTGTGGGACAGCACATAGACCAACGCCTCTTTCGCCGGGATGCTTCTGGAAGTTTTGAGTGCGTCTATTACTAACGGGGTGGAGCTGTTGTTCAGTTTCACCAACTGCTCTACCGCTTTCTTACGTACGGTCTCATCTTCTGCCTCCACGACGGTAATGATCAGCGATTCAACTGTCTCAGGGTGTTCCTGCTGGTCTGCAGTGGCCAAATCAACTCCGACCATCAGGATGCCACACACGGCGCAGATCGCTGTACACGTCTTCATAATCCTGCTCGCCTTCAATGTGTTTGAGGGGATGCGACTCCTGACGCACTCACGTTGAGTCACAACGGCCCTGTTTACGTTTTCCGTTTGGTCCAAAGCACACGCGTCTGCGACCGCAAACACGCGCACAAACTTCTTGTCCGACTGGCGTCGCCATTGAATGGTTTCTCGCCTCTCGTGGTCCGAAGTGTGCGTTCCATGGACTCGATCGCAGCAAGACTCAACAGCATCCTACCCGGCGGCTGTCGGACTTGCAGGGCCTCGGCACTTTGCTGGCAACGGTGGACATGGTGACAGCCCCAGCGGGTTGAACGCGGGGCTGGGGTGGGGAGAATCGCAACGTCTTACCCCGGGGGAGGGGCTGATACGGTCGTTCATGAACTTCATCGACTACAACGACCTGTGCAACCGCCTGGTGTTGGAGAAGATCCGGGGCGGCGACTGGTCGCAGAGGCGACTGGCGGACCTAAGCCATTTTGGCCGTGAACTGCACGATCTGTAGCTTGCGATCCGTCTGGGCCACGGCCGCCTGGCGACCATCAGGGGTGAGGTCCAGGGCCCGTCCACCACCGGTCAATTTGAAGGTGTGGAAGGGCTTGTCATCATCGAGGTTCCAGAACCAGAGAGCCCCTTTGGACCGGTTCGTCGTGGCGTCAGTGGCTCCGGCCCCGACCAGGAAGCCCTCGGGGTGAAAGCGGATGCCCCAGGCCATTCCCCGGGAGTCAATTTTCAGCTTCTTCTTGAACTCGCCAGTCTCCCAGTCCATCAACAGCACCATCGGCTTGTGAACTCCGCCAAAGGCGTTGGTCACCTCGGTGAGTCCGGCCACTGCCAGATACTTGCCGTCGGGGCTGAACCGCATGTCACGGGCACCGCCCATGTCAGCTCGGAACTTCTGATCGAAGCCCCACATGAACTTCGCTTCCCATTGTCGCGTGACCTTCCCGGACTTGATCTCCCACTCCTTGATGACACCCATCAAGTCAAAGGAGGCCAACCGCTTGCCGTCCGGATGAAAGACGACGGCGTAGGGGTATCGCTGGTGCCCCTTGAAGACGTGGACCAGCTCCCAGGTGCGGGTGTCCCAGAGCTTCAGCAGGTTGTCGTTACCACACGAGGCCAGCAGGCGACCGTCGGGACTGGTGCGGACCCAGCGGACCCATCCGTCGTGTGCCACCAGCATTCGCTGAGGAGACGGCCGCGGCTCGGACAGGGGCCAGATGCCGATTCGATCGTCGTATCCACCTGAATACAGCCAGTTGCCGTCGGTCGAAAAATCGAACGAACGGACCCAGCTATTGTGTCCGTGCAGAATGGTCCGGGCCGATTGGGGGCCGGCCAGAGGCCAGCGGTAGACATGGAAATTCTCCGCCGCTGCCACCACCCAGGTCCCGGTCGGATCGATCCGGCACGTCGTCAGCCGTACGTCGTCGATGGTGAACGTTCGGACGACGTGCGTCTTGCTGGCGTTGATGGCCAAGGGCAGATCACGCGGCAAGGGAGGCGGCGGAGGCTGGGGATTCATGCCAGGAGTTCCTCGATGGGCTGGCCGCCATGACGGACCGGGACCGGCTGGCCGTTGGGCTCGTAGACCGGGGTATCCGGGTTGATGCCCAGGCAGCGGTAGATGGTTGCCACGATGTCGGCTGGTGTTACGGGGTGCGAGGCCGGGTCGTCAGGCTTCAGGCAGATGGCCTCCGAGTAGCAAGCGATCGCGGCGTCCCAGTCTTCACGTTCAGCGAAATCAATACCCTTGTTGTATTCGGTGGCCGCGAGACTCGCGGGGGTAGGACTGGTTGCGGGAGCCTGGGGAGTGACACTGTCACCACACCCACCCAACAGCAGCGTGAAAGCAATCGACACAGCAAATCGTCGCGTCATGATTTCGTCTCACTGGGCCTTGTCTGGATACCTCATTCTGCCAATCCGCACGCCCCACGCACAACTGACGCCCCCGTGAACACGCCTTATCTCCCGTTATCCGCCGAGCGAGGGGTGGGGTCGCGGATTCGATTTCCGGCGGGAACGGTTTAGCCACGCTTCATCGCGTTGATGATGGCCAGGACGGCCTCTCGAGCGTCGCAATCCAGCGTGTTCCAGGCCTCGATCAGGGCCGAAAGACCCACGTCAACACCCCCCGCCACGCTTCCATGCGCTGCGCCACGCGCTGCGCCTTCCCAGAAATCGTTGTTTTCCTCGAGGTTTAGGGGGGCGCGTGCGGAATCATGATCCGCATGTCGGGGGTTCGAGTCCCTCCTCCGCTACTTTGCAAACCCCGTCGGAGCAACGGTTTCCGGCGGGGCTTGTTATTGCGCGGAGGACGATTTCGGCCTGGTGTTACCTGAAGTGTGATCCCAGGATGCGGATCCAGCGGGTTGACGCCGGGGCTGGGGTGGGGAGACTGGGGCGTGGTTCCAGGAGAGCGACGGAGTATTCGTGATGGCGAAGAAGAAGACCGCGAAGAAGAAGTCGGCCAGGAAGAAGGTCGCCACGTCTTCACTCACCGCCAAGCTGGAGAAGACCATCGAGAAGGACTTTCAGGCTTGTGAAGAACTGCAGCGAACTGGCGAAGTTCGAAACGAATGGATCGAGAGACGTAATGCAATACGTAGCATCAGATGATGTCCAGCAAGCCATTGAGGCAATCGCTACCGACGGTTGCGTCGTGCTGGAAAATGCCGTTAGCGAGTCGGAAGCGGCCGACTTGGCAGAGTTGGTGTTGAGCTCGCCGACGCGCACGCCCGGTGTCTCGGGATACGAATTCGTCGTCTCTCTGATGAATCATGATCTGCGGTTCCTCAAGCTCGCGATGCACCCGACAGTGCTGGAACTTGCGAGACACCAGCTCGGCGGCCGCACCGAGCCAGCTCCCAACGCGTTTGCCTGGCCCGCGGAACACCAGATCCTTTTAGGAAGCGTCGACGGCCTGGTTGCTCATGCAGGTTCAGATCCCGGTTGGTGGCACATGGATTCGCCCATGGGCCAACTCAACCAATCTCGTCCGCTGCCGGACTTCCCCATCCTTGTCAATGCGATCTGGATGCTGACGCCTTTTCGGGAAGAGACCGGCGCGACGCGCGTGTTGCCAGGAAGCCAGCACTTCCGCCACCTACCGCCGGCAACCCAGGAAGCGTTGGAGGGCCAGGCTCACTGTTGCGCTCCGCCCGGTAGCGTTGTCGTGTTGCCAAACACCGTCTGGCACGCGGCCGGCACGAACCAGACTCAGCAGCCTCGCGTCGCTGTCGCGTGCAATTATCAACCCTGGTGGGTCGGTCGGCTCACGATGGATGTGTATCCGATTGATCGCGACGTTTGGGAGAAAATGCCTCCGGAAGCACAGACCCTGACCCGGCACCAGCTCGAGTGGAATACCGACTTTTGCGGTGAACTGACCGACACGAGTGCTCGAGAAGAGTAGGCGGTCGCCGCAACGAAACGCCGGGGCTGGGGTGGGGAGACTGGAACGGCAGGTCACAGAGTCGGGAACCTGGTTGGCCATCAATTCGCACTTCGTTCAGAGAGAATCCACACAATGAATCGGAATTCCGTTGCCCTTCTCGTTTTCACGCTTCTGTTGCATTGGGATATCGCCGTTGCCCAGAAACTGACCGCTGACGTCCCCTACCTGAAGAACGGTCACGCGAGGCACGTCCTCGACATCTACACACCAGAGAAACAGGCCCGAAACAGCCTGCCTGTTGTGTTCTGGATTCACGGCGGTGGATGGCAGACAGGGGACAAGGGCGATGTTGCACTCAAACCGAAGGTGCTGACTGAGCGAGGAGTGATCCTCGTGTCGACGAACTACCGTCTGCTGCCGGAAGTGACAATGGACGAACTGGTTGGCGACGTTGCCAGCTCGCTTGGCTGGGTGCACCGCAATATTGCCAAGTATGGAGGGGACCCCGGACAGATCATCGTTGGCGGACACTCTGCCGGTGCCCAGTTGGCGGCGTTGATCTGCATCGACGACAAGTACCTGAAGAAGGAAGGCGTGTCTTTCGAAGTCCTCAAGGGTTGCATCCCGGTCGACGGCGACACGTACGACATCCCCAAGATCATCATGACCGCCGAGCACCGGCAGGCGATCTACGGCGGCAAGATGTTCACCTTTGGCCATCGACAGAAATTCGGAAACGACCCCGAGAAGCACGTCGTTTTTTCGGCAGTGACACACGTCAAAAAAGGCAAAAGCATTCCGCCGTTCCTCATCCTGTATTTCTCCGGCAACCCGGATACGCGGGCTCAGGCGCGGCGTCTTGAGAGCGTGCTGAGGGCGGCGGACATTCCGACCCGGGCGTATGGCAAACGCGATACCAACCACAGCCGCTTGAACAACGATCTCGGAAGGCCAGGAGATCCCGCTACAAGGGAGTTCTACAGGTTTCTGGATCCGCTGGTCGGCAGGAAGCCGTGACGAATGTCGACTTCCAGTTGACCTGCGTTCGTCGTCGATCTCCTAGGGGTCGTCCTTGATCACGTTGGCCCCGGCGTTCCCGGCGACGGTGCCGGTGGCTGGGACATCCGAGACCGACCTGGAATTGGCGACGGCGGTGACGTGTACCTCCAGTTCCTCCATCATCGGCACGTGCGGACGCTTCTCGCGGGTCGCCAGCACCAGGCCCAGCACATTGTCCCCTCGGAATGCAGGACAGTGGGCCAGATCGATCTCGAAGCGGATTCCCTTGAGCCCCCCACGCAACTTTCCGACAGGAATCCGACGGATGTGCTTCTTGTCGACCGCCACGCCATTGATGTCGACGTCGACACGGTCGTTGTCAGTGACATGATAGAACCAGAACCGGAATCGCCCGGACAGACGCTCGCCTCGCCGGCCGTCTGCCACTCGGAACGGAAAGGCCAGCCGCTTGCCGATCCGATCCTCGGAGAAGAGCAGGGTCGGGCTGTTCTTGTGGCCCAGCGCACTCGAGCCCTCGTCGTACCACGGATAATTCCGGAACGGTGGCTTTCTGCGGCTGATGCCCTTGCTCATCGGCAAAAATCGATAGGTGCGAGGCCCCGCGAAAACGGCCTCGCGCGTTCGCACAGCCTGGGTCCACGCCGCGATCCGCTTTCGCTGCTTGGGAGCTGCCGTCACCGCGCGACCGAAGTGAGCGCCGACATTCCAGAACGAAATGCTGTCGGCTCCGTAGGTATAGAAATTGGCCGCCGCTCCCCGCGCCTCGGCCGTGTTCAGCAACATGCTCAGGTATCCCTTGGCGTGTTCCGCTGACGAGGCGACACCGCGATCGAGTGGAATCGGAGGTCCGGACGAAAACGAGCCGATCATGTTGCCCATCGTCACGATCGTGTCGACACCCGCCGGACGTGTGAATCGGGCAAACTCGTCGACAGGCGTCTGGGGGTCGGTGTTGTTCCAGGTCGAGACCACCACGAAGTCGATCCAGCCCTTCTTGACCCAGGTCTCGATATCAACACCCGCCAGCCAGCAGGCGTGCAATGACTCGGGCACTCGCACCCCCAGGGTCAAGCGCTTGCCGTTTTTCCGACGACGCCCCGACTTGTCCATCATCTCGCGGACCTGCCCGACATAGCGAGTCATGATCGGCGCCTTCTCACGCCCCTGGTGCCTCGGAAAGTGCTTGGCCCAGCGGACAAAGTTCAACTCGAGACCATCGACGGGGTACTCGGTGATGATCTCCCTCATGATCCCCATCCGGTGATCCCGCACGGCGGCGATCGAGTAGTCCAGTGCCGTCTCGTTGCTCCGGCCATCAGGTTGCTTGATCACGTATTCGGGATGATCGATTGAGAATTGCGAGCAAAGATCATCGAACTTGTTGAGCCGGACATGGTGGGTGTCGCCCATCCGCACAGCCGCCAGCACTTCCTTGCCCTTGGCCTGCATGTGCTCGGTCACCAGTCGCAACGGGTCGGTGCCCTGCTTCATCAGGTCATGCAAACCCTTGATGTAGAGGCCGCTTTTCCTGTTGTTCCTCGCTCCATACAGTTCGCCGGCCTTTGTGTCGTAGAAGCAGATGTCAGGCATGCAGGCCAGGTACACAAACGTCGTGAAGGGAACCGCCTTGGACTCGCGATCGAGCCACGCCTTGATGAACGCCGCCGAGTTCTTTCCGGGCGCTTCAGCCAGCACCTGCCCATCATCATTGAACACGCTCCGAGCCACCCGCTTCTCGGCGGCATCGACAACGGGCGTCAAGAGAGCCAGGCACACAACCGACCAGGACAGCAGCGGGAAAGACCGTCTCATGCGATTCTCACACAAAGCAACCAACCGGTCTCTGAGCCTATCCCACCGAAACAGACGGACCCTCGACCTCGAGGAACTCGATCAGAACTTCGACAAAGCGACCGATCCAGAACCGAGAGTAATTCCCAGCAGGAAGGGAGCGGCACCAGTATCGGTGGTCTCAAAATCAATTCGTGTTATCACCACGCCGGGTTTGGGATTGACCCAGGTCATGTGGTAACACCCGAGGTCACGATCGGCATCACGCTTGCTCGTGACCGTGAACGCCAGCTTCGCGCCAGCCACCTTGCGTGGGTGGCGAAGCCACCAGTCGAGCACGTGTTCTCCATACCGCACCGCCACCAACTCTTCGGTGCCGTCAGAAAAATGAACACGGTAATTGGCGACAACAGTGCCGTAGGCCGAACGTCTGGAAAAAGCCACGCCGTGAAGCAGGTGCAGGGAGTCTGCCTTCCTCCCCACGGCGACACGTTCTACGCGATCAACGACATCAGCGATCGTTACTCGCAGGCGTGTCTCTTGACCGTGCAAGGCAATCACGCCCCGCACATCAAATGTGACCCCGTTGAAGACTGATTTGCCAGCAGTCAGAGCTGCGAGACCGTCGTCCACTGACGGTTGCCGTTTCGCCTCCTTGTAGAGATCCTCGCTCAGCGCAACATTGTAGTGCGATGTCAGATCGAGATGTTCCGCGGGCAGCGTGGTGTCTCGAGGTGGGATCAGACGCTTTAGCGTCTTCTTCCGTGCTTCGGCGCGTGAGAGCAACGCTTGTTTCGTATCACCCTGCAGGACGTGGACTCGTTCTTGTGTGGACAGTACCTGGCCTGAGTTGGGATCGAGTGCCAACGCCCGCGCGACACTTTGTGCCGCTTCATCAGCTTGGCCAAGCACCAGGAACATCTCCGCCCGGAGACGCCACACCTCTGCGTCTTTCGGAGCCCGCTCAATTGCCTTCTCCGCCAAAGAGACTGCTTGTTCCTGGAGCTGTTTGTTGTCCTGGGCGCGACGTGACCGATAGACCGCCCGCGACACCAAATCCAGGGGGGAGTTCGTATCACTGGCAAGCGTGTCTGCGTGTCGATCCGTCGTGAGTGCTACCAGGAAGGGATTGACCTGGTTGAGTGTCGCTATGAAATCGACATGAGCAATCACCTGATCCGGCCGTGGATTGTCCCAGGTGGCCAAATACAAGGCGGCATCGCTTCGCCCTCTCTGGCTCGTTGCCCCTTCGCCGCGCCACACGAGATTCGAGGCTGAATCCAATTCTCCCGAGAGCCAACAGTGGTTTATTTCGTCTCCATAACGGAGCGGAAACTCTTCGACCTCACCGTCGGCATAGACGATCCGGTAAATCGCGACGAGAGTACCGCGAGGAGCTCTCTTGTATCCACCCTGCAGGAAATGAAGACGATCGGCCTTCTTCCCAATAACAAGCTCCTTCACTGAGGCTGGAAACGTGAGCTCCGTGTCCAGCCCTGCCGACAAGTTGACCACTCCGCGCACATCGAACGGAATCCCTCGAAAACGGTGGAGGCCCGTCTTGAGTGTTCGGCACACGGGAGTCACTACGATCGCGGAATCAGCCTCACTATGCCACGCCTCGTGCAGTCCCGCATTGAATTTCGAGGCAAGGTCGATGGTTTCGTTGGGTGTGTCAGCAGCACGAGGTGGAATCTGCGATTTGAGCACAAACTCGCGCCCCTTCGTCACTCCTTGTACCGCCAAGTGATAGCCGAAGAGGCTTTGCGTCAGATGGTGATTCAGGCCACTGGGCATGCCTGCACGAAAATCCTGGTGCCGGACGGACAAGCCCAGTTCCTTGCCGGCTTTGTCGAAATCTCCGGCGAGGTAATACGCATAGGCACGAATTAAGTTCAACGAGTTCTGAACGGAAGGCTTGGGGGAAGTAAGTCCCTCGAGCGTCTTCAGAGCCTCCACGTGGTTTTCCCTGGTCGCTTGGAGGTTCGCCTGCGCGAGCCTCAGGAGGACATGGGTTTCCTCGTGGGCCTTGGCTGCAGGTGCGGCCTTCTTGAGCAATTCCGCCACGTGGGCATACGTCGTGTCGGTTGATCCATTGACGACGTCGACCTTCAGCATTGCTTCGTTTATCAGGGAGAGCGAGTCACGATCGCCGTCCGGTGGTACCGCCACCTCAAGCGTCATCGCCACCAGAAACGGCGACGCGCTGTTTCCAGCCGACTGAAACGTGACTGACGCGATGGTCTTGTCGGGATGAGGATTCTCCCAGACACAGTGGGTGAGTGTGCGAGTGTCACCAAACGCGCCCTCGCGCCAGCCAAAGCGAGCTAGCGTAGGAACCGCAAACGGGTTGTTGACCCATGTCACGAGGTGCCACCCGTACCTGATGTACAACGGCTTTTCCGAACCGTCCTCGTAGTGCAACATGTACCTGCCGAGAAGCTCTCCAACATCAACGTCTTCGTCGAACGAGCAGTTGTGCAATACGTGAATCCATGTGGCCTTCTGATTGATCGAGATCTTTTCGACCTTGGTGGGCGGCGTGACAACCAATGAATCGGGCGGATGGTCACCCCCCCTGAGCCTGACTATGCCTCTGACGTCGAATTCGACACCGTTCAGACGTGCCAGACCCACGGGCAACCGAGTCCAGTATCGTCTCCTGGGCACCCTTCTTTTCCGAGACCGGAACGGCACGTCGAACAGCGATTGGTTGTAGTACTTACTGAGATCGACCTGTCTCGCGGAGGCCCGTGACGAACGAGCGGGTATCCCGGCCTTGATCAGCAGTTGATGCGCTTCGGTGTATTGTTTCTGTTCCACCAACCGGACCGCGGCAGTTCGTACCACCCCGCCCACCTGCAGCGGATCGACTGCTCCATCGCCGTCCTGGCCCAGTGCATCGACAGCCTCGGCCGTCTGCCCCGCCAGCATCAGGGCATTGGCGCGGGCACGCCTCACCGCCGGGTCATTGGGGAAAGACTCAAGAGCAAGTCTCGTGAGCCAATCGACTTCAGCTTGCCGTGTCTCCAGGGGAGCACTGGCCTCGGCCAACCGCATCAGCCCGGCAGCCGCCCAATCAACCGGAACACGCCCCGGCTGTTGCATCACCGTGTCAAGAATCCCCGGCAGGAAGGGTCTTCCCTGTGACCAGTCGGATTGTTTCCGCGGTTTCGGAAGTTTGCCGTAGGCCCGCCGAAAGGCTGCATACGCCTTTTCTTTCTCCCCGCGATGCTGCAATGACAGCGCATGGACGTAGTGGAAGAAAATGTGGTCCTTGTCGCGTTTCAACGCCTCGCTGACAGCCTTGTCCATCTCATCGAAACGGCCCCCTCGGTGCATCACGATCGCCCTGATCGCCCAGACTTCCGCGTTGTCCGGGTCCAACTCGACTGCCTGCTCGGTATGCCACCCCGCTGCCTCCAGCCAGTGTCGGACGACGTGTGACTCCAACTTGTTGGTTCGTTCCGACATCGCCATCGCATACCCAATCCTGGCATGCGCCAACCCGCTGTCCGGCGCGAACTCCAGGACACTGTGCAAACTCGGCAGATCGCGTGCTCGGAGCAGCGTTGCCAGGTGTTCTGTGACTGGCCGTTTCCCCCATGGCGACGAGGTGCGTCGGTCCGGGTTTTCCAGAAACCACCTCCCCCAATCTCCGTACGGATCGTTGTCGTCGGACGCCCCAACCGCCTTTCGGATGGCCTCCAGTCCGGATTGAGTCACCGACACCGAATCGCCGTTCTCGTCAATCCGCCGGTTTGCAACAACCTCTGCCAGTTCAGCCAACCACATCGGCGCTGCTCTCTCCATGGGAGGCAGGTCAAACATCGTCAGCTTGCCCAACTTTGTCGAGTTTTCGAACGATACGACCGCCAGCCTTCGGTCGTCATGGCTAAACTCAACATTCTGGACAATCGTGTGAGCAGGCGCTCCGGTTGAGCTCTCGAGGAGCTTCGCTCCTGTCGGGAACTCCCAGACTGTGACATCACCCCGAAACGTCCCCACCGCCAACATTCTCCCGGAGTGACTAAATCGCATCCTGCCTTCGGTTGCCTGCCCCTTGGACATCAGTGGGTCTGAGACCTGGGTCCTCTTAACGACATTCCACAATTCCACTTTTCCCCATTCCAACTTGGAAATCGGGCTGGACCCCAACGCCACGACGTTCCCGTTGGGATGGAATGCTGCAGAGGAATAGAAGTCGATCGCCGGCGTCTCGAACACCATCTCGGCTGACGCCGTATCCCAGACGCGCCCCTTGCCACCAAACACGACTGAGACGACCCTGGTGCCATCCGAATTGAAGTGAATGTCCTGCACGCCACTCACCCCCGCGGGCGACAGCGTCTGCACCTCACCCGATTCGAGATCGACGAGATACACGTCGCCGCCAAAACTCCCCGCAGCGAGTTTTCGGCCATCGGCGGTCACATCGAACACAGAGCTGCCCAGGTCCCACGCCTGATGCACTCTGTAACCCGATTGCACGTCAAATGCGATGAGCGTTCCGTTGACCGTCTGCACAACCACGCGTTCACCGTCCGGCAGATATCGCACTCTTTTCACATTTTGTCCGACAACCAGTGTGCCGGTCAATTCGCCCCGCTCCACATCCCAGAAACGGACGTGTCCGTCTCGACTCCCCACTGCCAGAGACTTCCCATCAGGAGAAAACACACCGCTTCTGCCGTTGTCCGGCAACTGAAACGTCTGCACCTCTTTCAACGTTTTCGCATCAAGGATTTTCACCATCGGAGCGGCACCGAAATTGTTCTGAGTCGCGATCCATCGATCGTCCGGACTGAAATCGACACTCAGGAGTCCGCCATTCGTTTGAAATGTCGGAAAACGACGCCGGCCACGGGTCATCTTCCATACCCGAGACTCACCTTGCAGGAGTTGATTACCGCCTCCGGTAGTAAAGAGAGTTTTTCCGAATTGCAGGACTGCGGACCGTTCGCTCAGCGTATCGAAGGACTCGGGCATTGCCGCCAAGAACGCATGCCCCTCCTGGAGTAGTTTGCCGGTCCGCGTGCTCCACATTTTCACCTTCATACCGTCGACGGTGGCTGCAAACAGGCGTTCACCGTCATCAGTCGCACTAAGGGTCGGGTCTAGTGAGTATTTGATCGGTTGGAACATCAACTTGCCTTCGATGAGGTCCCAGACTCTTATCGTCAGATCCGAGTGTTCGGTGATCAGTCGCAAACCATCCGCCGGGACCATCGCTTCGGTGATGGCATTCCCCCGAAAATCCAGGGTCGAGATGGACTTGCCGGTCCAGAGATCGCGACAATCCGCCTCCTCATCGGTGATGTACGTGACAAGCCACGGCTCGGAGGACGCGGCAGCCCGCCGGTCAACACGATTGGCTCGTGGACGCCCCAAAAATGGGCCGCGGCCGTCGACAACGTATCCCTCGAGCACAAAATTACACGTTTCTTTTCCAGTCGAAAGGTCGAACACTCTTGTGTGCGAGTCTGCTCCTTTGATACCGCTGACATAGAGTTGAGGGGAATGTGAGTGCATTCCCACGCCATCAATCCGGAACGCTGTCTCCTCCGTCTTGACTTCAATGGACTCAGCAGACACATCGACCCATCCAAACATTCGGTCCGAGGTCGCCGAGACCACCATGTAGTTGCGTCGGCCTCCGGAAAAGTAGACCGGCCCACCGGGCACTTTCTTCTGATAGACGAGCTTGCCGTCTTCGGATGACCACAGAGCTAACGTGCCATCCCTGTACGTGGTTCCAATGAAACGGTGATCGGACGAAACGTCGAGATCAACAAGGCTCGACTTTTCGCTGGCCGTCAGTTTCGCTCCGACGGTTTTCCCGGAGACCGCCTCCCAGAGGCTGAAGGTGCCATTGGTGGTATCGGCGGCTACGATCCGCCTCACACCCTCGCGCGGTTCGACCAGGTAGTACTGGCGATTCACCCGGTCTTCGATCGTGATCAATTCCGTCGCCTGTTCACCGTCACTGGTCCGAAAACCCTGGATACTGCCGCCCCGGTCTCTGAGAGACACAAACAGCAGTTTCGCGTCACGGGAAAAGACCGGTCGATCGATGCGTTCGCCACCGGCAATCACGCCGATCTTCTTGCGATTCTTGACATCCCAGAGCATTCCTCGTCTGCCCCGGGTCATGGTCCAATAGAATGTCTTTGTGTTCTTGTCCAAGCCAACGTCCGATATCGGCTCTTTCATGTTGATCCGGAACGGCTCGTCGGTGTAATGATTGTGGTCGGACAACACGGAGGTGATCCGATTCGCCGCCGGCCAATATTCGGCATCTGTCCTGAGTGCTCTCGCCAGGTAGGCCAATCCGTTGGCTCGATCACCTGACTCGAGGTGTTCTTTGGCAGTGAGGAAATACGATCGCGTGAGAGTTTCGTTGAGGTTGTCCCGAGCATCCTCGGCAACGCCTCGCGCCTCTTCAGCGTTTTTACGCTCCGAAACCGCAATCCCTCGCTGCCGATTGACTTCGATGCGTTCCCGATTAATCCAGAACGCCGCGCCCGACACAATCGCAAACACCAGTGCAGCCGCTGCCAACAGGCCCCGCTTCATTCGACGCAACCGAGCCTGGCGACTGTCACGCTCGTTCCGCGCTGCCGTCAGGCGTTGGACCAGGTCGGGATGCTTTGACCGCGACTGTTCCAACAGCGACAGCCCCAGTTCAAAATCTTCCTTCGCTTCTGCACACTTCGCGTACGCCAGTCGAGCTTGCTCGGCGGCGTCCTTGGCTGGCTGATTGCCGTCCCAGAGCGTGACAGCCTGGCCAAACCCGAAGACTGCTTCGGAGTACTTGGTGTAATCGGCGCTCTGTTCGGCAACCTCGAGTGCTTCCTCGGCATGGCTGGCGAGCTTGAGACTCTCCTGGTGTGCCTCGAACACACGCACAGCCTGTCGAAATTCCCCAACTGTTTGATAACGCTCCTCAGGCTCGGTCGCCATCGCCTTCATGGCGATCCCGAGCAACTCGCCGGTCGGGTCGTTCTCTTTGATTCGCTCAGGTTCGGGAACGACGATCTCATTTCGCGAAGCGGCTTTCAGACAATCCCGTGCGGATTTCCCATCGTGAGGTGACTGTCCGGTGAGCAATCGGAACAGGATGGCTCCCAACAAGTACACGTCGCTTCGTGGCCCCACCAGAAATGGCGGATTGATCATCTCTGGAGCCATGAAACTCGGCGTGCCGCCGGCGGACGCATTCGCGGATTGGCCGGGGCCAACAAGAACGGCGAGCCCCCAATCGAGCACCAGCACCTCACCGAATCCACCGGTCATGATGTTCTGCGGCTTGAGATCTCGGTGAATCACCCCTTCGGTATGGGCAAATGCCATCGCATTACAGACGTCGATCAGAATCTCCAGGTTCTCGTTCAACGACAACCCATCGATCGTTTCGTCCCACGATTGCCCCTTCACGTTTTTCATCGAATAGAAGAGGTCACCATCCGGCGATTCACCCACCTCGTGAATCGGGACGATGTTGGGGTGCTCCAGTCTTCCCGTCAAAACCGCTTCGGTCAGGAACTCGTCCCGTACGGACTGCTTTCCGCTGGAATGCCGATGGATCGTCTTCAGGGCCACGTCACGACCCAGCGCAATCTGTCGTGCCAGATGAACCGTCCCCATGCCGCCTTCGCCCAGCATCGCCAGGGTCACATAATCCAGGCGTTCCTCCCCAGGGGCGACCGGGAGTTCCTCCTCGTCTTCAGTCGTATCCGCCGACTGGACACTGCGTCGACTGACAGAGTTTGTCTGTGGAAATGACTCCAGCGCCTCCATCCAGTCTTCGTGCTCGTTTCGTTGAGGCTTCAAACTCGTATGGGGCAGCGTTTGATCGAGATCCTGGTGTCCTGGCGCCAGAGAGTCCGCGAACTCCTCGAGAACACTGTCGATGACCAGTGTCTTGTCAGAATCGACCTCATTGTGTTCTTCCCGAATTTCCTCCTGGATGTCCTCGACGAATGTCTCTTCGTTTCCCTTCCCAGGGATTTCCACGGAAAACGGTCCAACCATCGTCGCCTCCGGGTCGCCATTTTCATCCCGAGAGGCCGGAGTGTCGGATTGCTCTTCCGAAGTATCCCTGTCGTCTGGTAGCTCAACCGGTGAGTCAGAATCCGGGTGATCGATCATCTTTTGCAGCCTCGCACAATCTCAATAAGCAAAACGGAGCGGCGTCTCGCGATCTACTGGTCAATCCAGAATGAGCACAATGCCGTCTCTCGCAACGTGAATCGCAACTTCACCGGCTGGCCCTTCAGAGCGGCGATTTTCCCGCGCTCCCAGGCCGGCGAGCACCGTGTTTGCTGCGACGTCTCCCACCCCTGTCGCATCCCGCCCTTGCGTCGAGTCCGGATCCGTCGGTCCGGAGCCTGACGGGCAAGTGTAACCCGAGGACACGTATCCAGCGAGTTGAACGCCGGGTCTGGTGTACGGGGACTGGGGTTCGGTGTCCGAGCCTGGGTCCTGCCGCGGCTGGACATTGACCGAATCCTCACTGTCGGGATAGGCTGGTATTCTGGAGACGAGCGAAAAACGATGGTTGCGAAACGGCAACCGCTCGGAGAATCACGAATGGCGTTGTCGGACGACCAGGATCAGGCGGGATCGGCGTTCAGCCGTCGCAGTCTGCTCAGAAACAGCGGCGTCGCCGTCGGCGCGTTTGCCTTGCCGGCGGCGTTTGGTGTGCCGCAGTTGGCTGATGGAGCTCGCCCGAGTTCCGCTGGTGCGCCAGCCAAACGAGCGATCGTCATCCTGCTTC
>CAUZJR010000070.1:0-16481 GCA_963580005.1 Planctomycetota bacterium | reverse complement strand
TGTTTTGCGGAAGGGGTGTTATGCGGAAGGGGTGTTATGAGGAATCTGTGTGGCGGCGGGGGTCTGACCCCGAAGCTGGCCAATGTTAGTGCATTGGCCTACCATGGCAAACGGCGTGTCAGAACCGTCCATGACCGTGCAATCAGCAGTCCAGGTGCAGGAAACGGCGAGACGATGAGTGACCCCACGATTGACATCAAGGTCGGGCACAGCCCCGATCCTGACGACGCCTTCATGTTCCACGCCCTGGCCAACGACTGCATCGACACCGGCCGCTACCGCTTCAGCCACGAGCTGGTCGACATCGAAACACTCAATCACCGAGCCTTCAAGGGCGAATTGGAACTGACCGCGGTCAGCCTGCACGGGTACGCCTACCTGACCGAAATCTATGCCATCTGCAGTTGCGGGGCGAGCATGGGTGACAACTATGGTCCGATGGTGGTGGCTCGCGAGCCGTGGTCGATCGACGACCTGCGGGGCAAGAAGATCGCGGTGCCCGGGACCCTGACCACGGCCTTCCTGACTCTGAAACTGCTGCTGGGGGACGACTTCGAGTATGAGGTGCACCCGTTTGACGAGTTGCTCAACATTGTCGAATCGGGCACGGCGGATGCGGGGCTGATCATCCACGAGGGCCAGTTGACCTATGCCGAGCAGGGCCTGCACCTGGTCGTCGACATGGGCAAGTGGTGGATGGAGGAGACCGGTTTGCCGCTGCCTCTGGGGGCCAACGCGATCCGCAAGGACCTGGGTGCGGAGACGATGCGTGAGGTGACCGGTTACCTGAAGCAGAGCATCGAATACGGTCTCGATCATCGCGACGAGGCCCTGGCGTACGCGTTGCAGTACGGCCGCGACCTGGACCACCAGAAGGCCGACACCTTCGTGGGCATGTACGTCAACGACTGGACTCTCGATTTCGGACCTCGGGGCCGGGAGGCGGTGCGGACCCTGTTGGCTCGCGGCTACGAGGCGGGGGTGATCCCCGAGCGGATCGAGCCGGAATTCATCGACGGTTAGCGCGCCCGCGCGAAGACCTCGGCCTCACTCACTCGAACCTCACCTGGAGCTCTCACAGCGATGTCGACCCCATCGGCGGACTACCTGCAGAATCTGTTCGGCCTGGATGGTCTGTCGGCGGTGGTGATCGGTGGGACTGGCGTTCTGGGTGGTGCGTTCTGCGACGCGCTGGGTGCCGCGGGTGCTCACGTGGTGGTCGCCGGCCGCAGTGCCGAGCGAGGTGCTGCTCGGGCCGAATCGATCAAGGCGGGTGGGGGATCGGCCGAGTTCCATGCCGTCGACAACACTTCCCGCGAGGATCTCGAGGCGATCGTAGGTCGACTGAGAGAATCGGGCCGCCGCCCCGACATCGTGATCAACGGCGCGGGCATCAATTCGGCCACTCCGTTCCTGGAGATTCCCGAGGAGGAGTGGGACCAGATCCTCTCGATCAACCTCGGCGGCGTCCGCCTGGGCTGCCAGGTCTTTGGTGCTGCGATGCTCTCCGACGCAAAGGGCGGCTCGATCATCAACATCGCCTCGCTCTCGGGCATCACGGCGCTCTCGCGGGTCTTCACCTACTCGGCGACCAAGGCGGCGGTGATCAACCTGACTCAGAACCTGGCTCGCGAGTGGGCTGCCGAGGGGATCCGCGTCAACGCACTCTCGCCGGGGTTCTTCCCCGCCGAGCAGAACCGCAAGGTGCTGACACCCGAGCGAGTGGCGAGCATCATGGGTCACACTCCGATCGATCGTTTCGGTGAGCCTGATGAGTTGGCCGGAGCGATCCTGCTGCTCTCGAGTCCGACGGCGGGGAGTTTTCTGACCGGCGAGAACCTGGTGGTCGATGGCGGTTTCATGGCGACAACGATCTAGTCCTCCGGCGGCGGCTTCACCCAGCCAAGGACCCAACCCGTGAGTCCTCTCGAGTTCACTCCACGCCGCCGCCACCTGGTCCGCTTTTCTCCCAAGCGGGTCGCTCATGTCTTCACCGACGTGCTGGTCATCGGCGGAGGCATCGCGGGTCTGCGAGCGGTGCTGGCCCTGGAAGCGGGGGTCTCGGCGGTCGTCGTCACCAAGGACCTGTTGAAGGTTTCCAACAGCGCCCAGGCCCAGGGCGGGATTGCCGGCGTGCTGGACCCTCTGGACGACTTCGCCCATCACACCGCCGACACGATCGCGGCGGGTAAGGGGCTGTGCGATCCGGAGGTGGTCGAGACGGTGGTGCGTGAGGCTCCGGGTCGGATCCGCGAATTGATCGGGATCGGCACGCGGTTCGACGAGACCGACGGTCGGATCGACCTGACCCGCGAAGGAGGGCACTCGCACCGCCGGATCGTCCACGCCAACGGGGACGCGACCGGCGGCGAGGTGATGCGGGCCTTGCAGGAAGCGGCACTCCAGCGCGACGGGGTCCAGGTCTGGCAGAACACGTTCACGATTGACCTGTTGACCGTCGAGGGAGTTTGCCGGGGTGCGATCGTGCACGATCCCGAGCGGCCCAGGACCTGCGTGTGGGCCAAGCAGACGATCCTGGCCACCGGCGGGGCGGGGCGGCTGTTTCGCGAGACGACCAATCCGGAAATCGCCACCGCCGACGGGCACGCGATCGCGTTCCGGGCCGGAGCCCAGTTGAGGGACATGGAGTTCATGCAGTTCCACCCGACGGTGCTCTACATCGCCGGCAGCTCACGCCACCTGATCACCGAAGCGGTCCGGGGCGAGGGGGCCTGGTTGCGGGACTGCGACGGGCACCGCTTCATGCCCGACTACAATCCCGCGGCCGAGCTGGCTCCTCGAGATGTGGTCAGCCAGGCGATCACCGAACAGATGTCCGTGACCAATCACCCCTGCGTGTACCTGGATCTCTCGCACCTCGACCACGACTTCGTCCGCTCCCGGTTTCCTCATATCGGCCGCGTCTGTGCCGAGTTCGGGCTCGACATCACCTGCGACCAGATCCCGGTCCGACCGGGGGCTCACTACATGATCGGCGGTGTGACGGCCGGAGTGGATGGTGAGACGAGTCTGCCGGGTTTGTGGGCTGCCGGTGAGGTGACCTCGACGGGGTTGCACGGAGCCAATCGCCTGGCGTCCAACAGCCTGGTCGAGGGCCTGGTGTGTGGGGCCCGGGCGGGTGAGGCGGCTTCGCGAGCCGCCAGGGAGACTCCCGATGACTTCGCCGTGCCCGCGATCGGGTCGGACTGGGAAGTGTTCGAGGGAGACGACGAGGAGCTGAATCTGACCGACCTCCGCAACGCACTCTCGAGCCTGATGTGGCGGCAGGTGGGGATCGAACGGACCGAGGAGGCGATGGAGGATGCGGCCGAGCAGGTCGAGTTCTGGGACCGTTTCGTGTCGAACCGGGAATTTGCCGAGGTGGCCGGGTGGGAACTGCAGAACCTGCTGCTGGTTGCCCAGTTGATGATCGCCTCGGCGAGGGCTCGGACCGAGAGTCGTGGAGTTCACTTGAGGCGGGATTTTCCCGAGACCGATCCGCAGCAGGCGACCCCGATCACCATGGCCAGGCCGGACGGCCCAGGCTGAGTCTCCCGGTTCGGATCCGAATTCAGCACACGGCCGCCATCGCTTCGCTCTCGACCCGGTTGGGCAACTGCAGCTTGAGGTAGCGGGTGCCTCGAGAATCGTAGAAGTAGATCTGGTTGTGGTCGCTCTCCCAGATCGCTCCGAGTCGGACGCTGCGGGGTCCCTGGAGGGCAAACTGCAGTCCGCATTGGCGGCCGCGTCGTGACAGTTCGCGTTGGGTCATCGAGGTGATTTCAGCCAGCAGGTTTTCCTTGTCGCAGAGTGTGTTGTGTACAAAGTCTCGCAGGTTGTCCAAGGTGCGGATCTCAGCAAGAGTTTCACTCATCAGTAGAGTCTTCCTGGTGCGTCAAGTTGCCGGAAACGGGACAGTTTGGCCTACCTGCCCAAGTTACCTATCGGCGACTGTCGTGGCTGAAATGTCGCAACGCCTGTTGCGGCGGTGGCATCGTTACGGTGTGTGTGACCGGACCGATCGGCTTGTTCGGGTCCCTGGAGCGGGGGAATCTGAGGAATAGACTGAAGTTGACGATTGCACCGGTGGGAATCCGTGGCGTCTTGCACCGACGGAGGGGGTGTCGTATTAATGGCCGGTCCGGTTGTGCAGGGAGCGAGAGATGAGTGGGGGACTTCCCGAGGGGTTATCGAATCTCGATGACCTGTGGGCCGATTCTGATCCGAATCCGGCCTCCGGGATCGGTGGCGACACAGGCGGCGAATCGGCCGAAGAACCGGCGGCGGAAGTCGCAGGGGCCGAAGAGGCCGAAGATACGCGGCTGTACCTGCCCGGTTGGGAATCGGGGTGGCGGGTCCGGTTGAAGACGACCTGGGACCGGGAATACTGTTTTGCCAAGAACCCGGGCGAGGAGTTCTACCATCTGCTGATGGCCGGCGAGGTGTACGTCGAGTACGACGAGGAGCAGTTCTGCCTGGCGTGTGCACGTCGTCGCGGGGTGATCAGCGACGACCGTCTGCACTGGAAGCGCTCCGGCGTCTGACCCCCCGGCTCCAGGTTTTTCAATCCGCCGTAGGCGGGCTAGCTGTCGCCTCGGCGGGAGCGGCTTCGCTTGGACTTCGAGTCGCGGACCTGCCCGATCAACCGTTCGTAGTCCTCGAGCGTCGTCTCGATCTGTTCTCGCAGCTGCTGGATCTCGCCCTGCTGGGCCTGGCTGCTCTTGAGCAGCGGCTCCATCCAGCCTTCCATCAGCCGGAACTGCTGCCTGAGCACCTTGAGCAGGCTGGGGGGGATCTTGTTCACGACGGTGATCGTGTTGGCCGCTCCGATCCGATCGAGTTCTTCTTCTCCGTCTTCGTCTTCGGGGTCGTCGGGTTCGACGATGTCGACCGGCACCCTGTCTGCGGCGGGTTCCTCGTCTTCGGCAACCTCGTCTTCGGCCACCTCGCTTGCGGCGGCGACGGCCAACGGCCTGGCGGCGACTTCGGCGAGCGCATCGCGGATGGCATCGAGACTCTCGCGGAGCCCGGCGACGTGTCCGGCGATGTCGGGGTCGGGTCCCACGGGGGCGGCGGGCTGGTCGGATGCGTCGGTGGTGACGAGTCGCTGGAGTCCTTCGGACATCGCTTGGCGGATCTGGTCGAGTCCCGAGGTGACTCCGTCGAGTTGCGAGGCGAGTTGCGAGGCGAGTTGTTCGACGGCCGCGGGTTCGTCCTCCGTGTGGTCGGCTTCAGCCTCGGTGTCGTTGCCTGTGTCGTTGCCTGCTGCGAGTTGTTCGAGTCCTTCGGCCATGGCGTTGCGGATCGACTCGAGTCCCTCGCTGAAGCTGCTCAGTTGCACCACGACCTGGCCGACCCGGTCGTCGCCGCCGACGCCACGCATCTTGACGTTTTGCTGGAAGGTCTTCTTGATCGCGTCCCAGCGTTGCTGGTCGAGCTCCCCGAGCTGGCCGATCAGTTCCTTGAACTTCAGCAGGTTGGCCTCGGTATCGGAGGTCAGTGTCTGGGCGTCGTTTTCGTAGTTCGAGACGATCAGCGATTGCAGTTCGTCGTCGTTCATGATCGGGACCACCTTCTCGGCGATCCGGTTCATGTTTCGGTACGAACCCTGCAGCTTGAAGGCGGGCTCGGTGCGGTAGTCATCGGCGGTGGCCGCCGAGCGGATGTACTCGCGGTTGACCGCCAGGATCACGTCGCGGACCCTCATCAGTTTCTTCATGACCGCGACGAATTCGGCGAGTTCTTCGGCCGAGTAGTTCCCTTCGAGCTCGATGCCGTCGGGCGTTTCGCCCTGGGCCATGCGGATCACGGCGTAGACGTCGTCCTGGCTGCGGGTGGCGAGCTGGTTGAGAGAGGAGTTGGAGGTGAGGCAGTTCTCGAGGTAGCTCATCTCGAACGCCTCGGCACTCTCACCGATCATTTCCCCGAGGTTGTAGATGTCGGCACGGTTGGTGAGCATGTCGGGGATCTGGAACTTCTCGCCGCTTTCGGTGTAGGGGTTGCCGGCCATCACGACGCAGACCTTGCGTCCTCTGAGGTCATAGGTCCGTGTGCGTCCCTTGTAGACTCCTTCGATTTTCCGTTGTGCGTCGCACAGCGAGATGAATTTCTGGAGGAATTCGGGGTTGGTGTGCTGGATGTCATCGAGGTAGATCATCACGTTGTCGCCCATTTCCAAGGCGAGGTTCAGCTTCGCGACTTCCTCGCGTGCCGCGGCGTTGGGTGCTTCGGAGGGATCCAGCGAGGTGACATGGTGACCGATGGCCGGGCCATTGATCTTCATGAAGATGATCCCCAGCCGATTGGCGATGTATTCCATCAGCGTGGTCTTGCCGTAGCCCGGTGGTGAGACCAGCAGCAGCAGCCCCATCAGGTCGGTCCGTTTTTCTTCGCCGACGACGCCCATTTGCTTGGCGAGGTTGTCGCCGACGATGGGCAGGTAGACCTGGTCGATCAGCTTGTTGCGGACGAAGGAGGTGAGCACCCTGGGTCGGAATTCGTCGAGTCGCATCGAATCTCGAGCCGTCTCGACCAGTTCCTTCTTCTGTGCCTGGTAGGCCAGGAATCTGGGCACTCGATCCTGTTCGAAGCGGTCGAGCTTCTGCATGAAGCGGTTGTAGTGCAGGTGGTAATTGCTGCCATCGATGACGGCGTGATCACCGGCGAGCCCGTCGATTTCGGTGACGGCACTGGCATCGACAACGGCCTGGGTGCTGAGTGATCCCCCCAGCAGCAGGTTGGCCACCTCGTCGATGTAGTCGGCCGCCTCGACATCGTCGCGGCTCTCCAGAAACGCCTCGACCCAGTCCCTGGCCACGTGCAGTCCGCCGGCGGCGTCTTTCTTGACCGCCGCGAGGCTCTGGGCGAAGTGGTTGGCGTGCCCCGAGCTCTTCAGATGGTTGCTGAACGCCTCGTAATATTCCGCGGCGGTGCGGCTGATCACGAAATCGCTGCCCGGGTCGGTCAGTTCCGAGAACAGGTATTGGGCGGCTTCGCCGACGAGGTCGGAATCGAAGAGGCCTTCGGAGCGGACGAATTCATCGAGCATGTCTCTTAAGGTGGCGACGTAGGCGTCCTGGGCGCTGGTGCCGGGGAAGGCCTGGTTGACGTTGCCGAACCCGGTCAGTTGGGCGGCGATGCGGTCCTTGGCCTGCTTGTCTCCGAAGCGATTCCAGAAGACCGCCGCCATCGCGCGGGCCTTGGCGTGGTAGCGCAGCAGCCCGATTCTGGAGTTCATCTGCAGCAGTGCGAAGAGGATCTGTTCGGCATCGCGATCGTGGACGCCCTTGACGTAGCTCTCGGCATACCGCGGACCCATGAACTCCTGCACCACCGCGAGTCGCGGGTCCGGTTCCATCGCCAGCAATTCGTCTCTCGAGGGTCCTTCGGGCCAATCCTCGCTGCCGAGCGATTCGAAGAGCCTGTGTGCGAGGTATTCGCCGCGGTAGACTTCGGAGTTCTCGCTGACGATGTCCTGGTTCCACATCTTGCGGGTGGCCAGGAAACTGTCGTCGCCGATCGGTTCGAAGAAGTCGGTTCCGGTCAGGTGCAGTGCCATCTCTCCGTCTCGGAAGACGGTGGTCAGGTCGAGTTGCTGGACGTTGACCGAGAAGTGGTGGTTGCCCATCTTGATGACGTTTTCGCCATCGACGAAGAGGTCCTGTCGGTCCTTGAGTTGTCGGACGGCGTCCTCGCGGATCGTCTTCAGCCGGCTCTGGATGTCATCGACCTTGACGCTGTCTTCGAGTTCCCCGAGCTGGTCGACGATGTCGCGGACCTTGTCGATCATCAGGTCCGAGGCGAAGTAGCCGTTGATGTCGTTGACGCTTTCCAGCGTGCCGATCCGGCTCTGGATCCCGCCCAGGATCCGTTCGGCGGCGGCCATCAGCGCGGTGGCTCGCTTGTTGCGGGCCTCGACCAGCTGCAGCTTTCGCGTCTCGAACGCGTTGTAGACCTCGTCGCGTTTCTCGGAGAGTTGCACAACGAATTCGTCGAACTCGGCGAACCGCCCCTCGAGCTCCTCGATGCCGATCATGACCTTGGTGAGGAACTCGTCGCATTTTTCGGGCGAGTCGCAGACATCGAGGTAATTGACGATCGACTGGTCGAGGAGTTTCAGCTGCGAGTTGAACTCGGCAACGCCCTCGACGGACATCAGGTCGCGGGACTTCTTCTTGAGTGCGGCTCGGGCCTGGTTGACCGTCGAGAAGATGTCGGAGATGTTGTCGATGATCGTGGTGCGTTGGGTGGCGTCGTCGATTTCGAGGTTGCTGACGATATCGATGAGCATTTCGAGGTCGGCGGCGCTCTGGTCGATCGCTTCCTGCAGCGTCTTGGCGTCGCTGACCTTGGCCAGCCCCTCGATCCCGGCCAGCTCCTCGACGACCTTATTTTCATAAGGCGCCAACGCCTCGGGTCTCAGCAGGAACTCGACGCAGCGGTGCGAGAGCGTATCGTTTTGTGCGACGACTCCCTCTTCGAGCTGTTCGACCAGCAACGTGTCGATGTAGCGAAGATCTCGCAGGGTGATGATGTCGCCGCGGATGCGTCTGAGTGCGGCCAGCGAGTCGACGAAGTCCTGGATCGACTCGAACCGCCGCCGTCCCACGTCGGCGATGATCGTCTGCGTTTCGCCCTGGACCCGGGCCGATTCGTTGGCGGTGTTCCGTTTGACCCGGACGACTTTTTCGAATTCGTCGATCGCCGAGGCGGCGGCATTGCTGATTTCGCCCAGCGGAGTCGCCAGACCGCCGGTCTCCTCGTTGGTGATCCAGAAGAAGCTGTCGAGGATGTCGGTCGACTGCTTGACGATGTCGACGTAGAGGTTCGAGTAGGTGTCTTCCTTGTTGATCAGCCCCAGCACCTCGTGGCACTCGGCCATGCCGCGGACGATGTCCTTGTTGCCGACTTTGTGCAGGAAGGTCTCTTCCCCCCCGGGCGGTTCGAAGCCTTCGCCGGTATAGGGGGTCTGCCAGACCTGGATCGCGTGGTGCTTGGAGGCGGAGTCCTGCGAGCGGAAGCAGACGAGTTCGCCTCCTTCGAACAGCGAGAACCCGTGGCAAACGAGCGGGGTTTCGACCTTCTGCTCGATCAGGTTGTAGTTCAGCAGGATGTAGATGCCGGTATCGCGGTTGTGGAAGACATAAAGGAAGTCCTCGCCGTTGGGCGAATCGACCCGGCCGGCGAACTGCATGTCCTGCAGGTCACTCTCGAACGTCTTGTTCTCACCGGTCTGCAGGTAGTAGCCGTTTGAGAAGATCAGTCCGTGGTCATCGGGCAGCAGTACGCAGGCGTGCTCGATCGCGTCGAGCCTGAGTACCGCTTCGACCTTTTCGTTGTAGACCAGGTAGCGGTCGGCCGATTCCTGGTAGGGCCTGACCTTCATCAGGATGATGTTGCCCAGCACGCTGTACTCGATGCGTGCGTCATCGAGGGTCTGGTCGGCGTGGTCGACCGGTTCGGAGTAGATCCCCGCTCCGCTGGCGGTATTGTTTTCGATCTTGACGGTCAGGTCGCCGCCGACGGTTTCGACAAAGACCCGGTCATCGATCGAGATGTGCGGGTGTATGCCCGACTGGTGCATGTCGCGGGTGGCGAGGCTCCATTCGAACCCGTGCTGGGGTGGGAAGACCACCTCGTGGTCCGAGCGATTGTCGACGTAAACCAGTCCGTCGTCGGTGACCACCCACTTGAACGACTTGATGTCGTTGAGCGAGACGCCGACGCGGAAGACCATGAACAGGTGCACGCCGGTCTGGAAGAATCGCGCGAAGGTGGCGTGCTTGTAGTACTTGTAGACGTCTTCGAAGTCCTTGCGGAATCGGCTGTCGGAGAGCAGGTCGAGCGGGGCGGGGGCCAGCTTGCCCTCGGCGAAGCTGTAGGCCGAGAAGACGTCTTCGACGGCGATCTCGGACTTCAACCCGAAGGTGACGTTGTAGCCAAAGAGCAGTTGCGAGCCGACCGAGACCATGTCGCGCGGCACGCAGTTGTGCTCGGTCGTGATCCGCTCGGTCCCCAACAGCGCCGTGTCGATGGATCCGAAGGCGTCCTTGCGGGCGTCGTTGAGAGTACCGAGTCGTTTGCGGAGGTCGTTTCCGTGAGTGACCAGGCGACCGCGGATGATCTCGTACGTCCCGCTCTCCAGCTGCATCCCGCCACCCTCACCGGCTGATTCCGGCGAGCCGGTCTCTGCGGTGGCTGCGGTGGCCTCAGCCGCCGCGCCTTGGGGACGTTCTTCGTCGGCCATCGCGGGGATTCCTGGCGAGTGGTAGCCGGGTGAGGTCCGGTTACTTGGCCTTCGTTGCGGCGTCGGCGCTGCTGGTCAGTCCCAGCGACGCGACCTTCTGGCCGGCCACTCCGGCCCCCCGGAAGATTCTCAACAGGTCCTCCAGCCGCGACTTGTCGTCGTCGCTGTCGGCCATGCTGATCATCCGCCCGATCAGTGCGGCGACCGAGAGGTCCTTGACGTCTTCGAAGCTGACTCCGAACTGCCCGGCAAACTGTTTCAGCTGGGCCCCGAAGTACTCGCCGTCTCCGTTGAAGAACGTATTCTTGACGTCGGTGATCACGTCGCTGTTGTTGACGAATCGATCGACGATCTTTCCGCCCTTGATCGAGTTGACGATCTTGTCGAAGAAGGTTGTCTCGCCACCGACGATGTCGATGGTGGAGTTCTTGAGTGCTTCGCCGACGATCGTGGCCTGGGCTTCGGCGATTTCGGTCTGGGCCCCGATTGCTGCGATCTCGATGTCCTTGTCCTTGTTCAGCTGCAGCTTGAACTCCTCGTGCTCTTTCCCTGCGTCGTGGAAGAGCTTCATCGATTCGGCCTTCTCCTTGATCCCGTTGGCTTCGGCCCCGAACTTCAATTGCATCACGGTGGCTTCTGCGGTCCCGACCTTTTCGGTCGCCACGGCCTTGGCCTCGTCGCCCTTGGCCACGGCCACGGCCTTTCTCTGGACGATGGATGCTTCGGCGGTTCCGGTCTGGTCGATCACGACCGCCTGGGCTTCACCCTTCTTCTGGATCACGGTGGCTTCGGCGGTACCTTCTTTCTGCAGGGCATCGGCCTTGGCCAGGGTGACCTGGGCTTCGGCGAGTCCTTCAGCGGCCTGGTCGGCGATCTTGGCTTCGGCCAACATCTTGGTGGCCTGCATCTCGCGTTCGGCCGCATCGCGGTGGGCGTCGGCTTCGATGATGACCTGCTGAGCTTCGTACTCGGCCGACTGCTTCTCGGCGTCGGCCGCGGTGACCTGCTTGACCAATGCCTCCTGGGCGTCCTTCTCGGCCAACGTCACCGCCACGGTCTTGGACCGGTCGGCGGTCATGATCTCGTGCGTGTTCTTGATATTTTCCTGTTCTTCGACGACGCCGCGTTCGACCATCACGCGTTCGCGGATCACTTCCTGGATGTTCCGCTTCTCGATCTCGATCGCCTTGTCCTTCTCGATGTCAGCGAGTCCGACCAGGCGTTCTCGTTCGGTCACCTCGAGCATCCGGTCCTTCTCGACCCGTTCGATCTCGACAAAGTCAGTCCGTTCCTTGTTGCGGAGCGCGACGATGATCTGGCGATCCTTGTTCTGCTCGGCCACCTGGATCTGTTCCTCGGCGACGATTCGGGCACTCTCGGCCCGCTGACGCTCCTCTTCCTGGACCTGGGCCGCGGCGGCCTGGTTCCTGGCGATGATCTCGGCGATCTCTCGCTTCTGCTTCTCCTCGGCGTCGACCCGTTGACGCTCGAGTTCGTACAGCGCCTCGTCACGCTCGACGTTCTGCTGCTTGATGATCTTGGCCTGTTCGACTTCGAAGTGGTTCCGCTTGATGTTTTCCTGGGTCGTCAACTCGGTGATCTTCTTGATCCCCTCGGCGTCCAGGATGTTGGTCGGGTTGAGGCTCTCCAGGGGGGTCTGCTCGAGGTAGTCGATGTGGCAGTTGTCGAGCCGGTAGCCGTTGAGTTCGGTGCCGATTGCCCCGAGGATCTGATCGCGGAAATTGTCGCGATCGGTGTAGAGATTCACGAATTCGAACTGCTTGCCGACGGTCTTGAGTGCTTCGGAGAACTTGGCTTCGAAGAGTGTTCGCAGCTGTTCGATTTCGGAGGCCCGCTTGGGATTGAGGATCTCGGCAACCTGCTTGATATCGACCGCTTCGTTGTTGACCCGCACATAAAACGCGACGCGGATGTCGGCGCGGATGTTGTCCTGGCAGATCAAACCGTCTTCGCCTTCCCGTGCAATCTCGATCCGCTTGACCGAGAGGTCCATCTTGCTGGCGGTATGGGCCACGGGAACGATGATCATGCCCTTGCCGGTCTGGACCCTCAGTCCACCGATACCGGTGCAAATAATCGCTTCCTCAGGACCTGGCTTACGGTAAAAGGCACTGAGGGTGAAGAAACATACTGCGACGATGGCGACAAGGCCGATGATCGCGTAGAGCGCGATTTCCCAGATTTCCATTACTCGTCTCCCTCGTTGTCATCGCTCACGATGTAGGTGTTGTCAGGCTTGCTGTAGTCGACGATGGTGGCTGCCTGTCCCTTGGACAGCTCGGCCCCGGTGGTTCGAATCGAGAGGATCAATGGGGCCCCCTCGGTGGCGAAATTTGCTTCGCCTCGCTGATCGGTTGCCGTCAGCGAAGAGATCACGCAGGCTCGACCGATCAGTGTCTCGGGGAGATTCGGCTCGGTTACCTCGAAAATCGGACGCAGCGGATTGGTGACCAACTTGGTGAACACCACCGCCAGGCCAAACGCCTCGGCAATCACCGCTCCGTCGGACTGAGTCGGAGCCCAGACGTAGTGGATCAGCAGCGAAAGCAGCCACGCCGCGAATGCAAGAATGGTGACCCAGAGCATGACGGGAATCTTGCCGAGATTGAGAAAGCGGAAGGGGACCAGGCCGAAGTCCAAGGCGCCCCCGTCGCCGTCCAGGCTGAGATCGAAGTCCCAGTCCAGGAACTCGATGTCCGCCGCACCGAACATCACCAGCGACCAGTAGACAGCCAGGATGGCGATCAACAGGCCAGAGGGCTGTAGTGCGGGTTCGGCAAAACATCTGAGGTAGATTCCGGTGAGGTCCAAGCCCATCAGTTTCTCCAAGCAGACCGTCTCACAGTTGAGCTGCGGTCTCGTTAACAACTATGTGGTAAGAGAGGCAAGCCTGCGAATCTAAAACGGATAAAAAGCGTCTTCGGTTCAGATAAATGGGGTAAGTTGTGCAGTTTTTCCGGGTTTTCTCGGTTTTGGGATGCTGAAATCGTCCTGTTTCAAATGTTATTCGCCATAGCTGACGAGATCTTGGTTGCCCTGTGATGGGGCGTTGGGTGTTGGTGACCCTTCATCTTGGGCACGGTAGCCTGTCATTCTGGGTGGAGCGAAGGATCTCAACCGTCTGGATCAGACACGGCTTGAGATTCCTCGCTGCGTTCGGAATGACGCGCGGGCCAACCTGCTCGGGGGCAAGTTCTTGTGGCCCAGCCGCCTGCGTTTCAGGCGATCACGTCGTTGACGACATCACCGTAGACGTCGGTGAGTCGGAAATCGCGGCCGGCGTAGCGGTGCGTCAGCTGCAGGTGGTCGAGCCCGAGCAGGTGCAGGATGGTGGCGTGCAGGTCGTGGATGTGGACCTTGTCCTGAGCGGCGTAGTAGCCGAACTCATCGGTCGCCCCATAGCGGAGTCCCGGCTTGGCTCCTCCGCCTGCCAGCCACATGGTGAACCCTTCGGGGTTGTGGTCACGACCATTTGAGCCCTGCACGCAGGGGGTCCGTCCGAATTCGCCGCCCCACCACACGAGGGTATCTTCGAGCAGTCCACGGGCCTTGAGATCTGTGAGCAGTCCGCCGATCGGCCGGTCGACCTCCTTGGCGTTCTTGGTGTGGCCGTTGAGCAGGTCGGAGTGCTGGTCCCACTGGACCTTGGAATCGCTGTGGGTGACCTGGACGAAGCGGACGCCTCGTTCGAGGAATCTGCGGGCCAGCAGGCACTGCCGTCCGAAGTCCTCGGAGATCTTCTCATCGAGCCCGTAGAGCCGGTGAGTTTCGGCGGACTCCTGCGAGAGGTCCTGGATATCGGGGATCTCGTTCTGCATGCGGAAGGCGAGTTCGAACGAGTTGATTCTCGCTTCGAGTCCCGAGTCGTCTCCGAAGCCTTCGAGGTGCCGGCGGTTGAACTGGCCGAGCAGGTCGAGCTTGAGTCGTTGGAGTGTGCGTGAGTGCCTTGAGTTTTCGAGGTAGGGCACCCGGGCGTCGGCCGAGGAGAGGCTGGCGTTGCCGATCGGCGTGCCCTGGAAGGGAGCGGGCAGGAAGGCGCTGCCCCAGTTCTTGACTCCGCCGTGAGCCAGTGTCGGGCAGATGGTGACGAACGCCGGCAGGTTGCTGTTCTCGGTCCCCAGCCCGTAGCTGACCCAGCTGCCGATGCTGGGTCGGACGAAGTTGTCGCTGCCGGTGTGGAGCTTGAGCAGTGCTCCGCCGTGTGCGGCGTTGGTGCCGTGGACCGAATTGATCACGCAGAGGTCATCGGCGTGTCGGGCGGTGTGCGGGAACAGCTCGCTGACGTGCAGTCCGCATTCGCCGTGCTGGCTGAAGCTCCAGGGCGACCCCAGCAGCTTGCCGGTCGCCGCGAATTGGACTCGCGGCTTGTCAAACGGAAGCGGTTGGCCGTGGTCCTTCTGTAGCCGGGGCTTGTAGTCGAAGGTGTCGACCTGCGAGGGGCCTCCCTTCATGAACAGGAACAGGATCCGCTTGGCCCGCGGCAGGTGGTGGGCCTCTCGAGGCGCCAGCGGGTTGAGCTCCGCGGCAGCGGTCTCGGAGTCGAGCAGTCCGCGGAGCGCGAGCATCGGGAAACCGACGGCGGTGGACTGCAGCAGGTGACGGCGGCTGAGCATGGACTTGGTACGTGCGAGGGGGGGGGCGAGGGGGTGCCGGGATTTTATTTCAGGTAGATGAACTCGTTACTGGCCAGCAAGACGTGGCAGAGTGCCGACCAGGCGTCGGCCGGTTGTGCGGCAACGGGCAGGACTGTGCGGACCCGTTTCAGGAATCCTCTGCATCGCTGCAGGTCATCGGGAGTCGCGGGTCGGCCGAGGATGCGTTCGCAGATCCGGTCGATCCGTTCGGCATCGTCGGCGGCGTCAGAGGCGAGGGTGGAGGTGGCCAGTGTGCGGCTGACCCGATCGACGAGATCGCTGTTGAGCAGGAACAGGGCCTGGGGTGCGACGGTGGTGGTGGCCCGGTCGCCGGTCATCACGCTGGCGTCGGTGTAGTCGAACAGGGTGAAGACGTCGTAGAGGTGATTGCGGACGACCGGCAGGTAGACACTGCGGCGGGGCACGTTGTAGCGGGTTTCGTCCTTGGAGGTGTGGTCGAAGAAGTAGCCGCGGTTCTTGACGTGCAGCAGCGAACCGTTCATCCGGGGATCGAGTTCTCCGGCGACGGCCAGCATCGCATCCCTCAGTGCCTCGGCCTCGAGACGCCTCAGGGGACTGCGCCACCAGAGCCGGTTCTCGGGGTCGGCCGCCATCGCGTCGGCCCGCGGAGTACTTTGCATGCGGTAAGTCGCCGAGCAGAGGATCAGGCGGTGCAGTCGCTTGATCGACCAGCCGCCACCGATCAGCTCGGCGGCAAGAAAATCGAGCAGTCGGGGATGGCTGGGTCGGGAGCCGAGTTGGCCGAAGTTGTCGGTCGAGGCGACCAGTCCACGGCCGAAGTGCCATCTCCAGATGCGGTTGACGAAGACTCGAGCCGTCAGCGGGTTGTCGGGTCGAGTCATCCAGTTGGCGAGTTCGAGCCGTCCGCTGTGCCGGGCCCCGAAGGGTTTCGAGTCGGCTCCGGCAATCACCTCGGGCACCCGCCGCGGCACCGTCTGGCCCAGTTCCAGGTGGCTGCCGCGGATGTGCACGGCCATGTTGGTGACGGTGCCGTCGACGACACCCATCGCGGTGGGCAATGCGGGGGTTGCGTTACGGAGTGTTTCGAGTTCGCTGCGGAGTCGCGTGAGTTCGTTGCGGGTCTCGGCGGGGAACTGCTTCTCGATCTCGCCGGGTTTTTGTGTGCTCGAGTCCTTGCCGGGGTCCTTGGCACCGAGCACCTTGCGGGCGGCGTCGACGAGTTCGTCGATCCGGGCCTTCTTCCCGGCCACCCGCCGCTTGTGGCTCTCGATTCGCTGCTGATCGGCCGCGGTGGCGATGGGATTCTCGTACCAGCGAGCGACCTTCGTGAAGTTCTCCATCGTCCGCGTGCTCTGAAAGACTCCGGCCAGGGCGTAGTAATCGCGAGTGGAGACCGGGTCGAACTTGTGGTCGTGGCACCGAGCACATCCGAGCGTGAGACCCAGGAAGGCGCGGCCGACGGTGTCGACCTGCTCGTCGACGATGTCCATTTCCATCTTGCGGGCATCGACTTCGGCCAGCACCTTGGGTCCCAGCGAAAGGAACCCGGTGGCGATCAGCCGTGCGTGGCGTCGATCGAGTGTTTGGCTGGAGTCCTT
>CAUZJR010000069.1:0-16498 GCA_963580005.1 Planctomycetota bacterium | reverse complement strand
TCACCCGGGCAGCCGCTCTCACTCGATTGGTCCATCAGTCAACTCTGGCCCTTACACGGTCCCTGGCAGTTTCACGAGTCGCCCAGTTCCTCATCGAATTCTCGACACAGTACTCTCAGACGATCCAGCACACGCGACGAGTTGACGTAAACCGCGTTGGCCGACAGACCCAGCCCATCGGCCACCTCAGCCGCCGGTCGGCTGCCGAGCAGGTGCTGGGCAAAACATTGCCAGGTCCTGGGTTCGACGGCTCCCTGCGCCTTCAACATGCCGAACTCCAGTATGCGACGTCGGTGCTCCAGCAGCCATTCTTCGTCGGGTTCCTCACCCAACTCCTCGGACAACGCCACCTCGCTGGCCCATTCGTCCTCAAATCGAGCCCTCCGCTGGCGGCGACGAACCAGGTCGGTCACCGCGTTGCGCGTGATCTTCCAGAGCCAGGTACGGAATCTCGCCCTGAGACGGTCAATCTTGAAGGTCGGCAGAGACCGCAACAACCGGATGAAGACCTCCTGCACGACGTCCGACACATCCGAATCGGGCATGCCCAGGCCCCGGATGTACCGCTCGAGCAGCGGTTCGTACAGCTCGACAAACTCCTTCCAGCTCTCCGTGTCATCACCCAGGCGGACCCGATCGATCAGGCTCGACCGTGTTTCGTCATCCCCGCTCATGCCTGGTCATCCCTCACGCCGGCAACTCCATTGGGCAGTCCAACCGGTGGTCCCGACCCTCACTCCTGCTGATCTTCGGCGTGCGACCCAACTCGCCGATCGCCTCAGCCCGGGGTCATTCGTCCTGGTCCACCGCATCACGATCGGCACCCGGTTCATCCACCGACTGGACCTCGGACTGCTAGTTGCGGCGGTGCATCACGCACGAAAACGATGATCACGGTGATCACCGGGACCCCGATCAACACGAATGGGATGGCAAGGACGATCAGGATTACACCATTGACCTCGAACATCGCCGTCCGCAACGCCACCACGTCCTGCTCGACAATGCCCCCATCCGGATCAAACAGCACCAGGTTCAGGCTCGGCGTGATCTCCTTGCGACTGGGCGTGACCGCCTTCGAGACCTTCGCCGCGATGGCTCCGACATCGGTCGTGTTGATGTCGGCGATCGCGATCACAAACGGAGGCGAGAAGTAGTGTCGAAAACGTCCCTTCTTGCCAGCCTTGATCGACGCCGCCTTCCCCGTGATCCCCGTGATCCCCGCCAGAGTCTTTCACAGAACCACCGCATCCGACTCGGACACCGCACCACGAATCGTCACCGTGATCTTGACTCCCTTCTCGGCGGCTGCAGCCGGCCCGGAAATCGCCAGGCCCAGCACGAGACCTGCCGCCACGAGGTTTGGGGTCTTCATCGCCAGGCTCCTGGTGAGATTCGAGTTTACGGCCGGTGACGCTAAACCTAGCCGTGGCGACGCCGCCAATCAACTCCAAAAATCCCACCCACTCTAGGCCTGGGCCAGGCCAGCCGAGAGCCTCGTACTGTGTTCTCGCGTTCGAGAGCACCGGCGATTTGCTGCCGAGGGGGCCTTGATCATCAACCAGACACTCACCCCGAAACACACCACGCTCAGCCCGATCAGCGTGATCGCGATGACACTGCTGGTCGACCCCGACCAGGCACCAAACATCTCGCCCAGCCGCAGCACATTCACGCTGCCGTTGATGAAGGCGTGACAGAGGACACCCGGCCAGATCGATCCGGTTCGCCAGGCCAGCACACCCAGGTACAGCCCGGCGATGAAAGCCAGGGCCATGCTGTGAGGCGTGATATGGAACAGGGCGAACAGAGACGATGAGACCACGATCGCGAAACCGGGTTTCCACCGCTGCAGCAACCGAGTCTGCAGGTAGCCACGAAACAGCAATTCCTCCATCAGACCCGGGGCCAGGGAGATGAACAGCACAAACGGGATCGCCCAGCCGGGTGTCATGCCTTCGAAGAGTGTCGCGACCGAGTTGTCCGGAGGAATCACCTCGGCCAGCGAAGCGGCAGCCAGGAAACCCAGCGACGCCGGCAGCAGCGAGGCGATCATCACGACCGGGTAGCCCCAATTCGGCAACCGGGCAGCAACCAGACCCAATCGCTGCCGCATCGGAGTTCGCGACAACTTCGCCGGTAGTACAGCCGCCAGGCCGATCAGCAGCTGCGATACCAAGCCCAGGCCGATGAAGCCGGCCGGATGACTGACGATTTTCATCAGACGAGCCCCAAGTTCCTGCGAGGGAACACCCGCCGCCGTCATCCCGATCGCCAGCAGCATCACCAGGCCAATCTGGGCCACCACGATCGCGCCGATCGTAAGCAACAAGGTCAGGAACACCGTTCAGACGCGTGGCACCACGCGAGTGGGCTCGGCCGCCGACACCGCAGACTCTGAATCCTCAACGGCTTTCACCGGTTCGACTTTTGCCGGGTCGGCCGACCGCTCGAATTCGACAAGCTTGGCCAGCACCGCTTCAAACTTGTCGTCAAACCCATCGTCATATTCCTCGTCAGAGACGTAGATCTCCGAAACGGGATCCGACTCGGGTGTTGGCAACAGAAGACAGACGGTCGAGTCATTGGCGTTGGTGAACATGGTTCTGGACCTCCGAATCCGGTTTTTCTATCGAGACGCCAGGCGGCCAAACCTCTCGGCTGCCCTCGCGATTCAATCTGGGATTGCGAAACCGCCTGGAAAATCGGCAGGGAAAATCGAAAAAACGGACCGGGACCGAGAATTCACGTCCCGTCTGACCAAGCACCCCACCGCCGCCGCTGGGGTCCCGATGCGAACCCCTTCCAACTGATAGACTCCACGGCAACCCGAGTCTCCGACCCCCTGATCAGTGCGATGCCTGAGTTCTCCATCGAATCGATCGACTTCGACTCGACGTGGGTCCTGCTGGCGATCGTGATTGCCGCGATCGTGCAGGACGACCTGACCTGCCTGGTGGTCGGCTCGGCCGTCGCAGCCGGAGAAGCCCAGCCGTTGCCGGCGGCGATCGCCTGCCTGGCCGGAATCTGGTTCGGCGACATCGCCTGGTTTGGCCTGGCACGGCTGATCGGTCAGCGAGTGCTCACGATGTGGCCGTTCCGTGTCGTCGTGTCTCCCGACAAGCTCGAGGCGGTCCGCTTGAGATTCGAACGACTCGGTCCGCGGGCCCTGTTCGCCAGCCGGTTCCTCCCGATCGCCCGCACCCCGTTGCAGGTCGCGGCCGGACTGGTGGTCCGCTCGGCAGTCCCCGGCTGCATCCTCCTGCTCCTGGCCGGGCTGATCTATGTCACGCTGTTCATTGGCACCGCCGCCACGGTCGGACAGCTCGACGTCGTTCGCGACTTCTATCAACGCTACGGAATCGTCGCGTTACTGGTCGTGCCGGTACTGATCTGGTGCGCGGTGGCCACCGTGAGAAGCCTGATGCTGAAGACACCCCGCGACCCGGACTAAGGCTCGCGACGCAGCAGGACCGGGTGACACCAAAGTCGCAGCAGATCCCACCCGGCCCCGACCACGTTGGCCAGGCTCGCAGCTCGTGGCGGTACTTCTCGCGGCAACCGTGATCCGGCATCATCCTCAGGCTCTCGGCCAACGTGTCGTCATCGGACGTCACCGCACCGGCGTCGCCCATCGCGGCCAGGTTCTTGCTGGGGTCATGCAGGTTCAGGCTCGCCAACTCGTCCCGCGACTGGGTCGACGACTGTCACCTGGCGGCGGCCGGCTGCCGCCTACCTCGATCCGATCGTCCGCGAGTTGTCCGTCGGCGAGGTTGCAGACGACTGATCCCGCCCCGACTGCCAACGCTCGTACTCCGCCTCGCAGTCCTCGGCACTGCTGAACTTCTTCCAGATCATCCGGCCACGGAATCCGTAGCCGCGGTCCGCCTCGACCCGGTGGATCACGTACTGGAAGTCCCACGCCGGACGACGTGACTCGGCCTTGACCTGGAAGCGGTACATCGCAAACCGGATCTCGTCCCGTGTGGTCACCATCCGGTCGAACATCATGATCAGCACCATTCCGTGGTCAGCCCGAGCGAAATAAAACGGCCGGGTGAACCGGGGGTACTCGTAACTCGTCACGCTCCACGGCGACTTGAGATCGTCATCTACGGGCAACCGGGCCGAATCACGACTGCGGTAGACGCCTCCGTGACGGTGCAGAAAATCCGTCTGGGGCGCCTGCACCGAGACCCACTCCTCCTCAGAGTTCGGGCCGGTGACACCCCGGAAGTGCATGTCGATGTCGGTCAACGGGTTCATATAGTTGGCCCAGAACAACACCGCGTACCCATGCCTGCCGAACAGCCCGGCATCGCCGGGCGTGCACGAGAAGCGAAAATCGATCGCGTTGGGCGGGGCCAGGCTCAACGTCATCGTACTCGCAAGTTTCCACGGACTGTCGGCCGCGCGACGAGTCCACTCGACGCTCGTCTCGTCGATCTGCCTCAGACGGTAAGGCCCATGCCGCGGGCTGAATTCATTCATCGGCCGGCGATGGCCGCTGGTGACATGCTCGAAGTTCAACGCCACGCGGAATGCCTCGTAATCCGGAGCGTCGCGGAGATTCAACAGCGAACGCACGCCGCTGAGCCGATTGGGAGAATACGAATTGTCCCAGGCGGCGACCCGCAAGTCGCCAGCCGTCATCTCCAGCACCTCGAAATCACCGCTGCCGTCGTCCTTGGGCACCTTCAACAGCGGCCGCGGACGCGGCGATGTCCGCTGGGCTCCAACACCGACCGATGAACCGGCTGTCGTGGCAGGTGGCCCGACAGTCCCATCATCCCGGCAACCACAGCCGCTTGAGCTGGCCGTCAGCCCCACCACAAGGAACGCCAGCACCCGCCCCAGAACCTGCGAGAACGACCTGATCATGGCGGCCCGCTCCGAGCCCCTGACAGGCGACGCCGCAGCGGCCCTCCCACGATCAAGACCAGGCACAGCGCCAGGGAAACCAGCGAGACGATCGACCCGCGCGAGAAACTCTCCGAGTCGTAGTACACGCTGATCGTGTGCTCACCCTTGGGACAGGGCACCGCCCGCATGAACAGGTTGGCCGGGACGACCGCCTCGGGACGTCCGTCGACAGTCGACTTCCAGTCCGGTGTCCACGTGTCACTGAAAACGACCAGTCCGGCTCGATCCAGCTTGACGCGGACGGTGACCCGATGAGCAGTCCGCTCGACAAGAGTCACACTCTCGGTGGCGTGGCTCTGGGCCACTTCGGGAACAGCACTGTCCGGACCGGGCAGGTCGACCTCGACAAACGTACCGCCCTCAAAGCCCTGTTCGATCAACGGCCGCAGCAACTCCTCCAGCGCCACCAGCAACTCCCGCTCGGAGACCGCGCCCGCCTCGAGACTCTCAAGCGATTCCACCTTCCGCCAACGATGCACGATCACCACCCGCGGCTGGGCCGATGCGTTTTCGAACAGGTCGTAGTCCACGCCCCGGTAGCTGAACACATCCTTCTTCAACGCCGGGTCACCGGCCAGATCGGCTGCGTAGCCCTGGTGAGCTCCCCGGGGACAGACATAGTACCGGACGCCCAGCAGATCGAGGAACTGCCGCTTGACCGGTCGGGGGGTGTCGGGTCCGAAGGCAAAGACGTGCTGCAGGAAGGGGGGTTGCCCGGAGATGGCAAACAGGAAGTTGCTGTACCGACGCGGGATCAGGTCCTCGGCCCCGCCGAGTGTCTCGAAGCGGTCAATCGCAAAGCGATTGAACAGCCTAGACGACTCGTCGCAGAGGCAGGCGATCCGAAAATCACCCGACCGATCGGCCAGAGTTTCGGCAACGCGGTGCGACGGCCCGGCCTTGTCCTTTACCGACGAAGACTCGAGCCACGGCGATCCCAACAGGAACAGCTCCAACGCCACCACCCCCAGCAATCCGGCCGCACCCACACCCGGCTGCTGCCTCCATCGACCCCACGCCAATGCCAATCCACCCACCAGGACCGCCCCGGCGACGACGACCACCTCATGAGACAACTCGGCGAATCGCTCGACCTGCAGATCCAACCGGGTCGCCAACTCGCCAGCTCCAACCGACTTCTGCACCAGCGTTTGCCACCAGGCAGGCGGCTCGATGAGCCCGGCCCAGCCGAGGATCCCGTAGACCAATCCCACCAGCCCCAGCCCGCTGGCGGCCGTCATCACCCAACGCCCTCCACGACGACTCGAGTCGCCCCGGACCGCGTCGCAGCCCAACGCCGCCAGCATCGCCACGGCAAATAGCAGAAACGGTCGCAGGGCCATCGGGCGCCGAAACAAGCTGAAGCCGGGCAGGTACAGGTAGCAGACCGAAAAGACCACGCCCCCCTGGCAATACGACACCAACCCCGCCGCAACCAGCGCCCACCACGCCGCCTCCAGCCGACGACGACTGAACAAGCCGCAGACCGCCAGCACCAGCCCGACCGCACCGGCGTGGAACAGGGCGTTCCAGTGCTGAGGGTCGCCCCAGTACGTTTCGCTTACCGGATCGCCAAACAGGCCCGGCACCAGGGCGCGAGGCCAGTGCGAGACCGGAACCGAGTACGACTCGGCCAGCGACAACGGCAACTCGCCTCGATGAGCCTGCTCCATGAAATCGACTACCGGCCACAGCACCGCCGCCACCAGCCCCAGTGCCAGCACCGCCGAGCCCGCCGCGACCGCGAGGCGGCTGAAATTGCTCCTGGACAACCGCTGGGACCAGTCGAGAGAAAACAGCAGCAGGTAGGCCGGGATCAACCACGCCATCACCAGCGTGAAGATCGGAAAGCCCGCCAAAAACTGCAGTGCCAACAGCACCGCCAGCCCGGCCAGACCCACGGCGGTCGGCCGCTCTGCCAGGCCATCCACTCGAGCCAGGATCCACGGCCACCAGGCGATCGCGAACACGATCATCGCCTGGCCTTCGTGTAAGTGAAACAGCCCCGTCCCGCCCCCCACAAACACCATCGCCGCCACCGCACACGCCTCGCTCGAATACCTGCGGCCGCGGCAGTACCGCCAGGTCCCGATTCCGGCCAGCAGGGTGTGGCCCACGATCAGCAGGCAAAACGCCCGCTCGGTCGAAACAAGCAGGTGGATCCAGTTGGGAGGATACAGCACTCCCTGCTGTACGCTGATCAGCAGCGGTACGCCGCAATCGGTGTAGGGGTTCCAGTGAGGTATCGTCCCCCGCCCCAGCATCTCGAACGCCACGTCGGCCAGCGGGTAGGCGAAGAGGTAAAAGTCGCCGTCCCGCTCGGCGGGTGCGACGCCGTCTGGGGCGAACAGGTAGCGGCCAAAGAGAGCCAGCCACAGACAAAAGGGGACCAGAGCCAGCAGCCAGTCGCGACGTGACATCACCGATGAAAGCTCCCGCAGATCACCCCGGTCAGCTCCGACCGCCAGAAACGACTCAATCCGCCCCCGGTGCGAAGACCCTGCAGGTCATCCCCAGCGATTCGGCCACCGCCGGGTTGGTGACCTGCCCCCCGTGAACGTTGACAGCCTCGGCCAGACCGGCGTCGGCGGCGGTGGCCATTTCGAGACCGTCGCTGACGATCCGCCGGATGTAGGGAAACGTCACGTTGCACAACGCATAGGTGCTGGTCCGGCCCACCGCCCCGGGCATGTTGGTCACGCAGTAGTGCACGATTCCCTGTTCGATATACGTCGGTTCCGAGTGCGTCGTTGGTCGAGCCGTTTCCACACAGCCTCCCTGGTCGATCGCCACGTCGATGATCACCGCGCCCGGCTTCATCCGGCCCAGGTCCTCGGCCGTGACCAACCGCGGAGCCCGTGCTCCGGCAATCAACACCCCTCCGATCACCAGGTCCGCCAACGCCAGTTGCTCGCGGATCGTGTGCCGATCACTGAACATCGTGTTGACGTTGGCCGGCATGATGTCCTCCAGGTACCGCAACCGGTCGACATTGATGTCCAGGATCGCCACGTCGGCCTGGAAGCCCGCGGCGATCTGGGCGGCGTTCTTGCCGACCACGCCGCCGCCGAGAATCACGATGTGAGCCGGCCTGACGCCGGGCACCCCGCCCAGCAGAATCCCACGCCCCTCCTGGGGCCGTTCCAGGAACTTGGCTCCCTCCTGGATGCTCATCCGGCCCGCCACCTCGCTCATCGGGGTCAGGCACGGCAGATCGCCGCCACGACCCCGCAAGGTCTCATACGCCACCGCCGTCGCACCCGACTCGACCATCCCGCGAGTCAACTCCTCGTCGGCAGCAAAATGGAAGTACGTCATCAGCAACTGGCCCGAACGCAACTGCTCGATCTCAATCGGCTGAGGCTCCTTGACCTTGATCACCACACCCGACTCGGCCCAGACCTGCTCGGACGACTCGACGATCTCGGCACCGCAGGCGAGGTACTCGTCATCGGGAATCCCGCTCCCCTGACCGGCTCGAGTTTCCACCAGGACGCGGTGCCCACTCTGAACCAGGTCCTCGACCCCCACCGGCAACATCGCCACGCGGTATTCGTCCTGCTTGATCTCCCGCGGAACGCCTACAATCATGACTGCCACTCCTCACCTTCCACTCTGCCCGTCATCAAACACCAGTTGCCGCCCCGCGACAAGGCGGCTTGATCTCTCGACATGAACCCAACACACCCTCCAGACCCCTCACCCGAAAGCCCCGGCCCGGACACCGCCGCACCCGAGTACGGCTCGGCCGAGACACTCGCTGCAGGCGAGTTGATCCGCCTGGCACTGGCCGAAGACCTCGGCGAAACAGGAGACCGGACCGCCGAGGCTCTGATAGACGAGTCGGCACAGGGACGGGTCGAGATCCGCTCACGCGACGGCGGAACCGTCTGCGGATTGCCCGTCGTGACTCAACTCTTCGAGAATCTCTCGCCGCAGGTCCAGGTCACTCGGTACGTGCGAGACGGACACCGTGTCGAGGGACCCGCCCGCCTGGCCACGCTCGAGGGACCGGTCCGCGGCCTGCTGGCCGGAGAACGCACGGCACTGAACTTCCTGGGCTACCTCTCGGGCATCGCCACCCAGACCAGGGCACACGTCGAAGCAATAGCCGGGACCGCCGCCGAAGTGCTCGATACCCGAAAGACCCTGCCCGGCTGGCGACGGCTGGCCAAGTACGCGGTCGCCTGCGGAGGAGGAACCAACCACCGCATGGGGCTCTTCGATGCGATCCTGATCAAGGACAACCACCTGGCCAGCCGCGGCAACTCGATTGATGTCGCCTCGGCCATCACCACGGCACAGGCCTGCGTTGACGTCGATGTGCCCGTGCAGGTCGAAGTCGATACGCTCGATCAATTCGCCAATGCACTCAAGGCGCTGCCCGACATGGTGCTGCTGGACAACATGACGCCCGAGCAACTGGCGCGGGCCGTGGAGATCCGCAACCAGCAGGCTCCCACCGTCCTGCTCGAAGCCTCCGGCGGCATCACGCTCGAATCACTCGCCACTGTCGCCGGGACCGGAGTCGACCGGATCAGCATCGGCGGGCTGACCCACTCTGTGACCAACTGGGACGTCGGCTTCGACTGGGTCGCCTGAGCCACCGCGCTAGGCCAGCAGCCCCGCGATCGGCTCGGCCTGGTAGACGTGATGCGGCTTGGTCTCGGCGTCGTACCAGGCTGCGGTGTGAGGGATCCCCAGCGAGTCGTAGATCGTCGCCGCCATCGACTCGGGCGTCTGCTTGGCTTCCTTGGGATGGCCGCCGATCTTGTCGCTGGCTCCGATCACCGTCCCGCCGCGGACCCCACCGCCGGCAAAGAACACGCTCTGAACCGCCCCCCAGTGATCTCGACCCGGCAACTCGTAGTGCTGAGGCAAACCGAACACCTTGGGAGTCCGCCCGAATTCACCGGCCATCACGATCAGCGTCGATTCGAGCAGGCCCCTGTCATCGAGATCCGAAATCAGCGCCGCGACCGACTGGTCCATCGGAGGCAGCAGGTTGTTCTTCAGGTTGGGGAAGGCGTTGCCGTGAGTGTCCCAGGTCTCGTTGCGACCCATGTTCACCTGCACCAGCCCCACACCGCACTCGATCAGCCGACGAGCCAACAGGCAGGAGGAGCCGTAAAGATTGCGGCCGTAGAGCGATCGGACCGGGTCGGGCTCGGTCGAGAGATCAAACGCCTTGCGGACGCCGCTGGAAGAGAGCAGCGAAATGGCACTCTCACGGTAACGGCCCAGGTCGCTGACCGAGGCGAGGCGATCGAGGTGACTTTGTTGACGCTCGACAATGCCCAACAACCGCGTACGGTCATTCAGCCGCCGCTGGGTCACACCCTCGGCCAACGCCAGGCTCGGCGGCTGGAACTCGGTGCTGCCCACGTGCTGCATCGGACGCCGCTGGTGGTCGAAGCAGTTGGGGCAGGCCCCGTACATCTGGCACTGGGGAGCCGCGTTGATCACCCACGGGTCGTGTCGCTCGCCCATCACCCCGCCGAACTGGCCAGGGATGATCCGGCCACTGTGGTGAGTCAGCATGTCGGGGATCACGGCGGCACCGGGCAACCGGCTGCGGTCCCGCAACAGGTAGCCGACCTGAGAGACGATCGAGGGATGGTCGGTGGCCTGGGGCATGTTGCCCGAAAAGCCTCGAGGAGTGTCGCTGCGGCCGGTCAACATGATGTGATGACCCAGCGAATGGCCGTTGGTCGTGTGCGACAGCGAACGGACCACGGCCCACTTGTCGCTGCAGGCGGCCAGGTGAGGCAGGTGCTCGCAAATCTGAAGGCCCGCTGTCTTGGTCGAAATCGGCTCGAACTCGCCCCGGATGTTCGCCGGAGCGTCGGGCTTCATGTCGAAACTGTCGTGCTGGCCAAGTCCACCCGAGAGAAACAGGTAGATCACCGACTTCGCCGGCGCGGTGCGATTGGCTTCCCGAGCCGCTTCGACGTCCGAGAGACTCAGGCCCATCAGGCCGATCGAACCCGCCTGCAACCACTCTCGACGAGACAGCCGCGGATGAGCAATCAGTGAAGGAGTCGTGACTTGCATGACTGTGATCCTACCAGATTCTCGAACCGAGTGACAAATCGAGTTCCCCACCCCACGGAATCCGCCGCACAGGCCTTGACCGATGACTGGGCATTTCAAGAATGGAACACACGGCAGGACCGCACTGCGGATCCCTGTTCTCCTTGTTCGGCATTCTTCGTACTGATTTGAGATGGGGCGGCAGAAAAATCATGACCGGATACACCGTCCACACCGGATCCAATGACAACTTCCGTGACGGCTGGGACGAGATCTTCAGCGACGGCAAGAAGAAACCGGCCAGGAAGAAACTGGCCAGGAAGAAAAAAACTCCCGGCAAGTCCCAGGCCCGCGGGAAGAAGTCGGGCAAGAAGAAACGCTAGTCGACGTCAACCCGCTCCAGGGACCATGACCCGTGCAGTCGTCGTTGGCGCGGTTGGAACAGGCGGTCGCCGACGGCCGGATCGACCAGGCTTCGGCCGATCGGGCCGGCCGCTGGATTGACGACCCGGCACTGGCAGAATTCTCGGATGACGTCAGAGCACTGGTCGACTCCGAGGACTTCGAGCGCCTGGTCGAGTTGTTCTGGGAGGAGATCCCGTTTGGCACCGGGGGCCGTCGCGGAGTGATGGGTCCGCTGGGGACCGCCACGATCAATGCCCGCACCATCGCCGAGAGCGCCCACGGATTGGCCTGCCACCTCAAGGAAGCCGGTCACCCCGACGGCCGCATCGCCGTCGCCCACGATACGCGACACCGCTCGAAGGAATTCGCACGGCTGACGGCCACCACACTGGCCGCTCACCAATTCGAGGTCCTGGAATTCGACGGCTACCGGGCCACACCCACGCTGTCGTTCACCATCCGACACCTCGACTGCGTCGCCGGAGTCGTGATTTCCGCGTCGCACAACCCACCCAGCGACAACGGCTTCAAGGCCTACTGGTCCCACGGCGGACAGGTGCTGCCGCCTCACGATCAGGGCATCATCGACTGCGTCGCCCGCAGCTCGGTCATACCACGGCTCGATTACCAGGAGGCCCTATCGCAGGGCCGGATTCTGAGGCTCGGGCCCGAGATCGACGGGGCCCACCAGCAGGCGGTCCTCGACGTGCGGACCACCTCCCTGGACCACCAGCACCTCGACCCCGCCCGACTCAAGGCACTCTACACGCCGCTGTGTGGTGTCGGAGCCCTCTCGGTCGTGCCGGTGCTGCGGGAAGCCGGCTTTGCCGCGATCGAGGTCTTTGCGCCCCAGGCCGAGCCCGACGCTGACTTCGCGGGAGTTCCCGACGGACTGCCCAACCCCGAACGACACGAGGTGTTCGGGCCGGCGATCGAGGCGGCTCGAGAATCCGGAGCGGTGCTGGTGATGGCCACCGATCCCGACGCCGATCGACTCGCCGTCGCAGCTCCGGACCCCGCCGGACACTGGCAGGTGATGAGCGGCAACCAGTTGGCCGCCATCCTGCTCGATCACCTGCTCCGCAACCGCACGTGGCCGCCGCAGGCCTACGTGCTGAGTACCCTGGTCACCACGCCGCTGCTCAGAATCCTCTGCCAAGCACACGAGGTCGAAGCCGTCGATGACCTGCTGGTGGGGTTCAAACACATTGCCGGGGAAATCGAGAGCCGCGGGCCCGAAGGGTTTGTGTTCGGGTGCGAGGAATCGATCGGGTACCAGGCAGGGACCTACTGCCGCGACAAGGACGCCGCGGTCGCCGCACTGCTGACCGCCGACATCGCGTTGGAACTCCAGCACAGCGGACAGACTCTCTGGCACCGACTCGACCAGATCTACGCTAACCACGGATCCGTCGACGAATTCCAGCACTCGGTCTACGCACACGGGCCCGGTGGCCGGCAACAGATCGATCAGGCGATGCACTCGCTGCGACACAACCCGCCCGAGGAACTCGGTCAGCACCGCTGGCGACTCGTCCGAGACTATCTCGCACACGAAATCCGCAGCCTGCCCGAGAACACCACCCAAGGCCCGCTGCCGAAACCTTCGAGTGACCTGCTGATCTTCGAAGCGGTTGCCCAGGACTCCCTCGAGGTCACTCTTGCTGTGCGACCCTCGGGGACCGAGCCCAAGATCAAGTTCTACGGCTTCGCCCGACAGACCACACCCGGAACCGGCGACACCCAAGCCGCCATCAAGCAGCTCGGCGAGGGACTCAACACCCTCCTCGAACACCTCATCTCCTGAAACCCACCCCGCCAGCCACCCAGCCACCCAGCCACCCAGCCATGCCCGAGTCCTCAACACCTCCGCCGTCGAGTTTCCCGCTGTTGCCTTTGCTGCAACTGGTCCGGCTGCCGACGGTGTTCACCGCGTTGGCGGACATCCTGCTGGGCAGCCTGCTGGTCCCGCCTCCCGGAGAGGGCTCGAACAGGCCGGCCCTCCTCGGCCTGCTCCTGGCCACCTCCGCCGGACTGTACCTCTCGGGCATGGTCTTCAACGACGTCTTCGACAGGCATCTCGACCTCCAGCAGCGTCCGGGACGTCCGTTGCCGTCGGGGCGAGTGAGCCTGGGGGTGGCGGTGAGCCTGGGCGTGTTGCTGATGGCCGGTGGAGTGGCCACCGCGGCGGTCGTCTCGAACCTGGCCAGCTCGCCGGCGAGCCTCGTCGTCGCCCTGGCCCTGGCCGCGTGCGTGCTGGCCTACGACGGACTGCTGAAATCCACGCCACTGGGCCCCCCGGCGATGGGGGCCTGCCGCAGCCTGAATGTGATGCTGGGGGCCACAGCCGCTGGGTCATTCGATGCACTGGCCCAGGGACCCACGCTCGTGGTCGCCCTCGGCATGGGACTCTACATCACCGGCGTCACCTGGTTCGCGCGGAACGAGTCGGGGGCCAGCGAACGACGACAACTGACCGCCGCGGTGATGATGATCAACGTCGGCCTGGCAACACTGGTCACCTTCGCCGGCATGGCCGCCTCCGACCTCAAGCAAAACGCCTCCACGTCGGTGCTGCTGCTGATGGCACTGATCATCGTCTCGATCAATCGACGACTGATCGCAGCCATCCGAGATCCTCGACCAGAACGGGTCCAATCCGGAGTCGGACTCCTGCTGCTCTCACTGGTCATGATCGACGCCACGCTCGCACTGGCCGCATCAGGTAACACCAACGCCGCACTGCTGATCGCCTCGCTGCTGATCCCCGCCCTGGTCCTCAAACGCTGGATCCCGATGACCTGATCGTCAACACCAGGACGACCGCCGGGGGGGTGAGAGAGGGCGGGAGGTCAAATGGCAAGCAGCCCGCACCCGGGCATCGATTTGCCGGATGAGAGCTGCTTGTTGTCCGAAGTGACCCCGAGGGGATTTGAACCCCTGTTGCCGGATCGAAAGTCCGGAGTCCTGAACCTGACTAGACGACGGGGCCAAGCCGGTTTCGGGCCACACTCTAGGTACATCGCACCGAATGTCAAGCCGTCGTACCCGCAGCGAATCGCTCGCTCGATCGGGCCCCGATCACGAATTGATCACGAATTGATCACGATTTGGTCACGAATTGACCACGCGGCGGACCCCAGCCTCAAACGCCGGCCTCAAACCTCAGGCGTCGTAACCGTCGCTGCGTCCGCGCCCGACCCCTCAGCCTGCTCGATGGCAATCGCCTCGTGCACTTCGCTGCGGTGAATCGGAACCTCCCGCGGAGCCTCGATCCCAAGGCGCACCTTGTCACCGCGGACCTCTACCACGGTGATCACGATGTGCTCGTCGATCACGATGCTCTCGTTCCGCTTTCGCGACAGAACCAGCATCTACAGGTCTCTCGTGAGGATTCGATCGGCCCGCTGATGACCGCCCCATCGGCGACCACCTGGACCCTCTCTGACCCCTGTTTCGAGACCCACACCACTTCCCGACCCGATGCGATCCCCCAATCGGGGCCGCAAGACCGATCCGAACGTAGAATGAACCTCCAACTCGAGGCACAAGACATTCTACGGAGCGGGGATGCGCCGGTCAACTACCCGACAAGCCCGCCCTCGATCGGCGCGCAGCACCAAAACCGTGAAGTTACCGGATGGTTCGCGAGCCGACCAGTCATCGGATCGAAAACCTTTCCGGAAACATCATGTCAACAACGACTTACGTCACCGGTACGTCCGCAGACAGACCTCTCGGGACCGACCCGACGGACCGATCACCAACCTGGCAAAAAATCCGCAAAAAGTCGGCCTGCAACGCCCGATGCCGCCGGCTAGAACTAAGACGTCTCGCCAGCAGGCTCGGCCGCGGGTGCTGCCGGAGCCGTCACCGAGTCCTTGAGCCCCTTCAGAGGCCGGACCTTGACGATTGTCTGGGCGGGTTTCGCTTCACCCATCTTCGACTCGCCGGTGAATGGATTCGTCCGCAGTCCGGCCGGAACAGCCGCCTTGATTCGTGTCGTGACCTTCATCAGGCCGGGCACGTTGAAGGGATTACCTGCATTGAGTTCGCTGCCGATCAGCCCCCCCATTGCTTCGATCACGTCACCAACCTGGCCCTTGGACAGGCCTGTGGATTCAGCCAAGCTCGCCAGAACCTGGGTCTTGGTCATCGCCTTACCAGCCATACGTCAGTTCCTCTCTCGTAGTCTCGACTTCCGCGCAGACCGCCAACGCAGCCCATATGGTGGCGTAGTAAACTCACGAAGCCCGAAATTGTCAACGAATTCTCGCAGTTTTTCCGTGAGTTTTACTGGGTTGGTGGCCGGGGCACCTCGTGTGGCCCTGGGTCAAACCCGCCCAATCGGACCGCAAGTTGACCTCAAAACCGTCCCCACGGCCTCCGAATCTTGCCGCGCGGACTTGCTGAGGCGGCTGCCTGCCGTCAACTTGGAGCGAGATTCGGAACGGTAACGGGAGAAACAGAATTGAGGATCGTGGCCGGACAGTACCGACGCCGGAAACTGGTCACTCCGCCCGGGAACACCACCCGCCCGATCCCCAACCTACTCAAGGAGATCCTCTTCCAGAGACTCGAGGACCTCGACCTGCTCGAGAACCGCAAGGTGGCCGACCTGTTCTCCGGAGCCGGGACGATCGGCCTGGAAGCGCTCAGTCGAGGCGCCCGCTCGGTCGTGTTCGTCGAAACCGACCGTCGTGCCATGGAGTGCCTCAAGAAAAACGTCGAGCAGATCGGAGTGACCGATGACTGCCTGTGCTGGAAGGCCGATATGCTCCGCTGCTCGTTCCGTCCCAAGAACGTCGACCACCTGCTCCCCTTTGACCTGATCTTCTGCGATCCCCCCTTCGCGATGATCCCACGACTCAAAGACCGCTCGCCGCTGTTCCGCTCCCTGCAACGGCTCGCCCGCGAAGACACCTCCAGCCACGAAGCAGTGATGCTGCTGAGAACTCCCGCTCACTCCACCTTCGACTGCCCCGAGCACTGGACCCTTCGGGACCAGTGGACGATCCAGAACATGGACGTGCATCTCTTCGCCAAGACCACCTCGACCACACCACTTGATCCAAGCGATCCAAGCGATCCAAGCGAACCCGCGGCCTCGGCACCGCAACAGCCTCCTACCCCCGAA
>CAUZJR010000068.1:0-16542 GCA_963580005.1 Planctomycetota bacterium | reverse complement strand
GGTGAAGCGAGTGACCACCGGTGACGATCGAATGAATACCCGGCCTCAGCTCGGTGTCACCCTCGACCAGCTCGAGCAACCCGGCGTCGGCCAGCGGAGTGACCCAGTCGGCCGAGTAGGCCGCCCGCAACTCGTCCAGGCCCGAAGTGGCCCGCTCGAATTCCCCCGCCTGCACCACGTGAGCCGCATGGGGAAACGTCGGCACCACCTCACCACTCTCGTCCTCACGCAACGCTCCGCCGACGTGATCGTAGTGCAGGTGAGTCAGGATCACCGTCCCGATCTCCTCGGGCAAAACCCCCGCCGATTCCAGGCTCGCCAGCAACGGATCACCCGCCTCAGACGAAGTCCGCCTCCGCAGCGACTCGGGCAGCCGCGAACCGTAGCCGGTATCGACCAGGATCAGCTCGTCCCCGGACCGGATCAACAGGCAATTGGTGGCCTGGTCGATCATGTTGAGTTCATCGGGCGGGAAGACCTTGGCCCACAGCGCCCGCGGCACCACGCCGAACATCGTGCCGCCGTCGGTCTTGAAGCGGCCGCCCGAGATGGTCTCGAGCGTGAAGTGTCCCAGTTGCATCGAGGGGCTTTCGATAGAGCATTCCGACCCAAGGCCTATACTAGCCGTTTGATTGACGACGTGTCGCTGGGGCCGGCTTACGGGACTTGCGGCAGGTCACCGGTCCGGCTCCCCCTGCGAACTCGATCGATGGCCCGCTACTACAAGTACCGCACAGCCGGTGACCTCGAGACCGACGCCGGGTCGTTGGGGCTTGAGATCGCGACCACCGATGACTTCTCGGGACTGCTCACCCCCTGCCCGATCGGCCCGCGAACGGCCAGGAACCGCCTGGTGGTGCAGCCGATGGAAGGCTGCGACGGAACGCTCGAGGGGGCTCCCGACGAACTGACCGTCCGCCGCTACCGCCGATTCGGCGACGGAGGAGCGGCGGTGGTCTGGGCCGAAGCGACCGCCATCGCCGAAGACGGCCGCATGAACCCTCGACAACTCTGGCTCGCACAACACACCCGCTCGGCGATCGGCGAGATGATCGAGACGTGCCGAGTGGCCCACCGCGAAGCCAACGGCACCACCGACGGACTGCTCGTCGGACTGCAACTGACCCACTCGGGCCGCTACAGCTTCCGACGCCCGCTGCTGGCCGTCAACGACCCGCTGCTCGACCCGCTGACCGTCGACCGATCCAGCGGCCAACCGATCGGCGACAACTGGCCGCTTCTCAGCGACGACGATCTGAAGCGGATCGAGGACCAGTACCTGGACGCCGCCCGGCTGGCCGCAGAGATCGGTGTCGACTTCGTCGACATCAAGCAGTGCCACCGCTACCTGCTCAGCGAATTGCTCGCCGCCTGCACCCGCCCGGGCCTCTACGGCGGATCGCTGGAGAATCGAACTCGCCTGGTCCGCAATGTCGTCGGGCGGATCCGCGACGAGCTGCCCGACCTGGTGGTCGTCACTCGCATGAACGCCTACGACGGGATCCCATACCAGGGCGAAGGCGACGACTTTGTGGGGGTCCCCTGCGAACACCAACTGCCGCTGCAGACCGCCTTCGGCACCGACCCCGGCGATCACCTCGGGCTCGCTCTCGACGAACCCTGCCAGGTCGCCGTGATGCTGGCCGAACTGGGTGTGGCCATGATCAATGTCTCGGCCGGCAACCCCTATTCGAACCCCCACGTGGTGAGGCCGGCCGAGTTTCCTCCCGTCGATGGCTACAACGCTCCGGAGCATCCGCTGGTCGGAGTGGACCGGCAATTTCGGTTGGCCCAGGCCATCCAGCAGGCTGTGCCCGACGTGCCGGTCGTGGGCAGCGGCTACAGTTGGCTGCAGGACTTCGTGCTGCACGCCGCGGCGGCGAATGTCGCCAACGGATCGGTCGCCCTGGTCGGACTCGGACGCACCACGCTCTCGCATCCCGACTTCGCCCGCTCGCTGGTCGAGTCCGGACAACTGAACCGCAAACAGGTCTGCCGCACCTTCAGCTACTGCACCAACCTGATGAGGACCAAGGACCACCCCCTGGGCCAGTACCCCACCGGCTGTCCGCCCTTCGACAAGCAGACCTATGGGCCGCTGTGGAAGGAGGCCGAGGCGAAGTTGACCGGTGAGAGTGATTGACGTGGCCGGCGGGGCACGCGAGGTGTCAGGCACAGGGCAACACACGCATAAAATCTGCTTGATTCCACCACAACTGGATTTGACTCAGACCGGCATCATGGTCAAGAATTGGTGCAGGACCCGGTCATTTGTGCGACGGTCTTGGGTATCGATCTGCCGGCACTTTTCGTAATCCCCACCTCGCACTCCGCTCCCACCGGTTGCTTCGGCAGCCGGTGGGAGTTTTTTTGTTGGGACGTGGCGCGGTGGGGCGGGGATAGGCACCAGCCCGCCCCCTGCAACCGGTACCGGGAAAGCGACGGTCGACCGGGGGGGGGCGGGATGGAGCCAGTCCCTGGGGCGGGTTAGGATGGGTTGTTGCAATCCGAGGCGGAGACCTTCTCGATGGCCAACATGGCAGCAGACGGCAAGAAGACATACCGCGTGGGCATCATCGGCCGCACCGGCAAGGGCGGTTACGGACACGCGTTGGACACCGCCTGGTCGGCGGTCCCTCAGACCCGCGTCGTGGCCGTTGCCGATGACAACAAGAGCGGCCTGGGAGCCGCGGCGAGGAAGCTGAAACTGCAGCGCAGTTTTCTCGACTACCGCAAGATGCTCGACGAGGCCAAGCTCGATATCGTGGCCGTCTGCCCGCGGTGGGTCGACCAGCACGCAGCGATGGTGCTGGCAGCCGCCGAACGTGGCATCCATGTCTACATGGAAAAGCCCTTCTGTCGCACCCTGGAGGAAGCCGACCGGATCGTGGCCACCTGCGAAAAGACCCACGCCCGCGTACAGATCGCACACCCCACCCGCTTCTCACCTCTGATCGACACCATCAAGAAGCTGATCGCCGACGGGGCAATCGGCACGCTGCTGGAGTTTCGTGGTCGGGGCAAGGAGGATCGGCGAGGCGGTGGCGAGGACCTGTGGGTGCTGGGTTCTCACGTCCTGGACATGATCCGTGCCCTACACGGGGCCCCGAGTTCCTGCTACGCGCGAGTCGGCTGGAAGGGACACGCGGTTTCTGGCGATGATGTGTTCGAGGGTCCCGAGGGAATTGGTCCCCTGGCTGGCGACAACCTGCAGGCCGTGTACCAGATGAAGGACGGCGTCACCGCTCACTTTGCCAGCGTCAGGAACCAGGCGGGCAACCCCAGGCGGTACGGCCTGCAGATCTATGGATCCCGAGGCGTGATCGAGTTGATCGAAGGCACCCTGCCCTCGGTGCAGTACCTCGGCGACCCGTCGTGGTCGCCGGGCCGCAGCGGTGCCAGCTGGCAACACGTCTCCTCGGCCGGCATCGGCAAACCCGAACCGCTCAAGGGACCTCGCTACCAGGCCCGCCACACGCTGGGAATCCTCGATCTGCTCGACGCGATCGAGTCGGGTCGCGAACCCAGTTGCGGGATGCACGAGGGTCGTGGTGTGGTGGAGATGATCGCGGCGTGCTTCGAATCGCACCGGATCGGTGCCCCGGTCCAACTGCCGCTGAAATCTCGAGCCAATCCGCTGACGCGTTTCTAGCCGGAAATCGAGTCGTTGGCAGCGGTTTGCCGTCGGTTGCAAATTCGCGACCAACTGGTATCTATGGATTCGAATCGCCCGGCACGGCCTTCTTGAAGAACGAGCCGACCGGGCCAGAGACGGGGAGCGATCTTGGCAGACCTGGTGCAACACGACGTGCTGATCGTCGGAGGCGGCGGCGCGGGTCTGCGAGCGGCGATCGCCATCGCCGAAACCGACCCCAGCCTCTCGATCGCGGTGGTCTCGAAGGTCTACCCCATGCGGAGCCATACGGTCTCGGCCGAAGGGGGTGCCGCGGCGGTCGTCAAGCCCGAAGACAGCATCGAAGACCACATCTACGACACGATCAGCGGAGCCGATTGGCTGGCCGACCAGGACGCGGTCGAGGCGTTCGTCAACGAAGCGCCGCGCGAGATGACCCAGCTGGAACACTGGGGCTGCCCCTGGAGCCGAGATCCCGATGGCACCGTCTCCGTGCGGCCCTTCGGCGGGATGAAGATCGAGCGGACCTGGTACGCCGCCGACAAGACCGGCTTCCACATGCTGCACGCTCTGTTCCAGACCTCGATGAAATACGAGCCGGTCAAGAGATACGACGAGTGGTTTGCGACCCAACTGCTGGTCGAAGACGGCCGCTGTGTCGGGGTGACGGCGATCGAGTTGAGGACCGGACAGGTGCGAGGGATCACCGCCCGGGCGGTGATCATCTGCACCGGAGGAGCCGGCCGGCTGTGGCCCTTCACCACCAACGCCGCGATCAAAACCGGCGACGGGATGGCGATGGCCTACCGTGCCGGAGTCGCTCTGAAGGACATGGAGTTCGTGCAGTACCACCCGACCGGGCTGCCCGGCACCGGGATCCTGATCACCGAAGCTTCGCGCGGAGAAGGCGGCATCCTAGTCAACAAGGACGGACACCGCTACCTGCAGGACTACGACCTCGGCCAGCCTCTGGACATCGGCGATCCCGAGCATCCTCAGAAGCGGACAATGGAACTGGGCCCACGAGACAAGCTCTCGCAGTGCTTCGTCAAGGAACAGCAGGCGGGGCGGACGTTCGAGGGCGAGTACGGGCACTACGTGCACCTGGACGTCACGCACCTGGGTGAAAAGGTAATCAACAAGAAGATCCCCTTCGTCCGCGAGTTGTCCAAGAACTACGTCGGCATCGACCCGGTCTACGAGCCGATCCCGGTCCGGCCGGTGCTGCACTACGTGATGGGCGGCATCCACACCGACATCAACGGGGCCACGTCGATGCCCGGCCTGTACGCGGTCGGTGAGTGTGCCTGCGTGAACATCAACGGTGCCAATCGACTCGGGTCCAACTCGCTGACCGAACTGCTCGTCTTCGGAGCCCGTGCCGGAGGAGCCGCCGTTGAATTCGCCGCCGCTCAGGCCAAGCCACCGGCCGCAGCGCTCGAGGCCCAGGTCAGCGACGAACAGGAACGCATCGCACGGCAGTTCATCCGGAAGACCGACGGCACCGAGCGGCTGGCGACTCTGAGATCGGAGATGAACGAGTCGATGGAGAGCGGGGTGGGGATCTATCGGGACGCCGAAGGAACTCGCGCCACCTGCGACAAGCTCGCCGAACTCCAGGACCGCTTCGACAACGTCTCGCTCGATGACCACAGCCTCAGCTTCAATACGGAATTGACCGCCGCGCTGGAACTCGAGAACATGCTCGACATCGCACGAGCCGCCGCGGTCGCAGCCAACCTCCGCGAGGAATCTCGTGGTGCCCACCAGCGGACTGACTTCCCTCCGCCTCGAGACGACGACAACTGGCTGAAGCACTCCCTCGCCTATCGCACCGACGACGGACCCCGCATCGAACACCTCGACGTCACCATCACCAACTGGCCCCCTGCAAAACGCACCTACGGCTCCTGAAGGCCACAGGCCGAACTACCGGTTACTCATGCCAGACGAAACAACCACACTCGAAATCCTGCGGTACCATCCGGAAACCGACAAGGAACCGAGTTTTCAGACGTTCGAGGTGCCCTACCGCGACGACTGGGTCGTGCTCGACGCGATCAACTGGATCAAGGAGTACGTCGACGGCACGCTGACCTACCGCTGGAGTTGCCGGATGGGGGTCTGTGGCAGCTGCGGCATGATGGTCAACGGCACCCCCCGACTGACCTGTGCCGTGTTCCTCAACGAGTTCCACCCCGATCCGATCCGGATCGAACCGCTGGCCTACTTCCCGATCGAACGGGACCTGGTCACCGTAATGGACTCGTTCATGGAGAAGCTCGAGAGCGTCAAGCCGTGGTTGATCCGCAACGAGGGTGAGGAGAAACCCCTTGAGGAGGGTGAGTACCTGCAGTCGCCGGCCCAGTTGGCCCGCTACAAGCAGTTCTCGATGTGCATCAACTGCATGCTCTGCTACGCCGCCTGCCCGGTCACCGGCCTCGAATCCGAGTTCATCGGTCCTGCCGCGATTGCGCTGGGGATGAGATACAACCACGACTCGCGGGACCAGGGACGCGAGCAGCGGCAGGAAGTCCTCGCCAGCGACGACGGGATCTGGAAGTGCACCTTTGTCGGTGAGTGCTCGGAGGTCTGCCCCAAGAACGTCGATCCCGCCGGAGCGATCCAGCAGGCGAAGGTCGAGAGCACCATCGACTGGTACACCTCGCTGCTGCCGTGGGCAAAAAAATGAGCAAGCCCTACACACCGCCGATGCCGCGGAACTGGTGGAACACCAACTCCGCCTTCCGACTCTTCATGCTCAGGGAACTCTCGAGCGTCTTCGTCGCACTGTTCGTTCTCGAATTGCTCTGCTTCGTCTCCCAGGTTAGACGGGGAGACGAGGCAATGAACGAGTTCGTGAAGTCACTGAAACACCCGCTGTTCATGCTCTGGCACGCGATCGTGCTGGGTTTTGCACTGCTGCACAGCATCACCTGGTTCAACCTGACCCCCAAGGTGATGGTGATCCGGCGTGGTGAGGAGCGAGTGCCCGACGTGCTGGTGGCCGGATCCAACTACGTCGCCTGCCTGGTGGTCTCGGTCGTGCTCTGGTGGATCGTCGGGGGCTAGGTACCGAAAAAATGGCCAAGTCGAACGAACCGATTGTCTGGTCGCTGTTTTCCGCCGGCGGAGTGCTGACGGCCCTCGCGGCGCCGGTGCTGATCCTGCTGCTGGGCTTCGCGATCCCGCTGGGCTGGATCAACCCGACCTTCGAGCACCTCAGCAGCCTGGTCGCACACCCGCTGACTCAACTGGTCGTCGTAGCCCTGGTCAGCCTGGGCCTGTTCCACTGGGCTCATCGATTCCGCTTCACGCTGATCGACCTCGGACTGCATTCGCTGGAGACCGTAATCGCGGTGGCCTGCTATGGTGGAGCCATCGTCGGTAGCGGAGTCGCGATCTACGTCATCTGGCGCTAGGCTGTACAATCAACGGCCAGGGAGTTGTCATCATGAGGTGTCCGGTTTGAGTGAATCGACGCAGGACTTTCGGATCGAATGGCACAGCGGCGTCTTGATCGTGATCCCCGGCGGCGACATCGAGTCGATGAAGTGGGACCTGATCGAGCAGGCGGCCGAGATCGTGATGGAGCCGCTTGAACAGACCGACGTGCCGCTGGTCGTGTTTGATCTCAGCGAGGTCAGCTACTTCGGCAGCGTGTTCCTGTCGCTGATGCTCCGCTGTCACAAGACCGTCAAGCCGCTGGGCGGCGAATTGGTGCTGTGCGGTGCGAGTGAGATGGCCGAGGAACTGCTGAAGGTCACCGCGCTCGATACGCTCTGGGCCATCTACTCGACTCGCGAACAGGCGATCGAAGCGCTGGCCGGCTAGAGACGCCATGGCGAAGAAACGACGACGCGCGGCTCCGGACCTGTCCGAATCGGATGTGATGTTCACCGAGCACGACTCGGTGCTGACACGTCACCCGACCCTGATCGAACAGATCAAGCAGACCGCCGACCTGCTCAAGCAGGACAAGGCCTCCCGCGGAGATCTCAAGATCCTCAGCCGGGTACTCAGCGAACTCCGCTACGCCTTCAAGGTCTTCGCCCCCTTCAGACGCCAACGCAAGGTCAGCGTCTTCGGCAGCGCACGCACACCGCACGATGACCCCAGCTACCTGCAGTCGGTCGATTTCGGACGACGGATGGCCGAGGAGGGCTGGATGGTGCTGACCGGGGCCGGCGGGGGAATCATGGAAGGTGCTCACGAGGGCTGCGGGCGGACCCGGGCCATGGGCGCCAACATCATGCTGCCGTTTGAACAGGACCCCAATCCGGTCATCGCCGGCGACCGAAAACTCGTCAACTTCAAGTACTTCTTCACTCGCAAGTTGATGTTCATCAAGGAAGTCCACGCCGTGGTGCTGTTCCCCGGCGGATTCGGAACACAGGACGAAGCCTTCGAAACTCTCACGCTCGTTCAAACCGGCAAACGCGACCTGATGCCGATCGTGATGATCGATCCCCCCGGCACCAACTACTGGGAACAATGGATCGACTTCGTCCGAGATCAACTGCTCGATCGTGAACTCATCTCCCCCGAAGATCTCTCGCTGCTGACACGCACCAGCAGTGTTGAGGAAGCGACCGAGGCGATCATGGGCTTCTACAGCGTGTACAACAGCATGAGATACGTGCGGGGCAAGCTGGTGCTGAGACTGCACTTTGCACCCGATGAAGAATTCATCGAACGACTCAACGACGAATTCGCCGACATCGTCGAGAGCGGTCGGATCGAGATGACCGCGATGAACCGGCTCGAAGCCGACGACCGGCACCTCAGACACCTGCCCCGACTCGCCTTCCGCTTCAACCGACGCAGCGCCGGGAGACTCAGGCAAATGGTCGACCTGATCAACGACAGCCTCGGTGTCACCGAGTAGGACCCCGAGGCGATCGGTCAGGCTGTTTTGCCGAGACCCCCTGGGGTCGCTCGCGGCCGTCGTAGACCAGGCAGTCGGGCCGAGCCGCACGCCACTTCGCGACCTCCTCGATCGATAGCCCCGACTGCACCACGAATACGCTCCGCAGACCGCGAAACTCACGCAACCTCGCGGCCGCCGGTACGCCAAGCCGAGTGTGATTCACGTTGAGCATCTCCAGGGAATTCTTCACCGGCCAGAGAGCAATCGCCTCGTCGCTGAGACCCGTACGGTCCAGGTACAGTCGCTTGATCCGCCCGCTGCTCAACAGCCCCGCCACCCCCGCCCCCGTCAGGCCGGAGGTGTTGCCCAGGTTGAGCGATTCGAGTGCCGGGGCCAGGGAGAGCTGTTCGAAGCAGCCGTCGGTCAGGCGACCGCCGCGAATCGCCAGGACTCTCAGCTTCGCCAGACCGGCCAACCGTTCGACCAACGCGTCGTCGGCGTCGGGGCAGTTCCAGAGCTGGATCTGTTCGAGAGTCTCGAGCCCGGCCAGGTGTCGGCCCCCCGCACGGCCGATCTCCCCGTCCTCAAGCGACGCCACCACCGCCTCTTCAATACCGTTGGTCTCCACCACCAAGCCCGCCCGGCGGAGTGACCTGATTGCGGAGGCCTGTGTGCGAGCCGTCTGGCTGGGCAACAACTCGCCCACGACGACCTCCTCTTCCGGCTGAGTCACCGCTGCCCCGCTCGGCAAGGTCGGCACTCTCTCGGGACCACTCGAGTCGTCCCCGCAGCCACCGCCCACCACCAGCAGGCTCGTCACGACAGCCGCTTTGACCCATGCACCTCTGACCAACCCACCGACTCCTGTTGCTGGACCCCGCGACCCGCATTCCTCACGACTCCCGGCATGGTGTAGTATAGCGACGATGTCGTACCGCACGATGAAACGCCTGCTGGGCGAGACGAACTTCGAGCTGAAGAGCCTGGTGCTGTTCGGGCTGGGGTTGACCGTGCTGGCCACGATCACGTTCGCCTTGTACTGGTGGCAGACGTCGGAGCTGGTCGAGGAAGGCAACCGGCAGGCGGCTCGGCAACTCATCTCGCCGATCATCCTGGCTCATCACTGGAAATGGGATCAGCCCGATGAGATGAAAGAGGACTTCAACAAGATAATCGAGAAGATGGCTGAGGACATGCAGCCGGAGGACTTGACCGAGTTCAAGTACGAACTGTTCAGCCCCGACCCCTCCTCGGCCACCTCACCCACCGACCGACCGATCGATCCGAAGGGCTACGAGGCGGCTCGTGAACTGAAACGGATGCTCAAGGAGACCCCCGACGAGCCTCTGGAAATCGTCCGCGAAGTTGAAGATGAGCAGGCCTCGGAGCGGAGCGAGTACCAGTTCTACGCCGGGATCGTCGCCAAGCAGTCGTGCATCGATTGCCACAAGTCGATCGAAAACGGAGGCGACCTGCAGGTCGGGGACCTGATCGGAGTGGTCAAGATCAGCATGCCGCTGGAACGCACCCGCGCGTCGATTCACCGAATCTTCGCCTTCGTGATCTCCGCCGAATTGGTCAAGGTCGTGCTGGCGATCCTGGCCATCTACCTGATCGTCCGCTACGTGATCACCAAGCCGGTGATGCACCTCAAGAAAGTCAGCGACGCCATCGCACAGGGCAACCTCGAACTCAGAGCCGAAATCCGCACCGGCGACGAGTTCGAGGAACTCAGCCACGCGTTCAACCGCATGCTGCGGCACCTGGTCACCATCCAGGACGAACTCAAGGACGTCAACATCGACCTCGACAGCAAGATCGACCAGCTGGCCCAGGTCAACCTGAGACTCTACGAGATGAACAATCTCAAGAACGAGTTCCTGGCGACGATGAGCCACGAGCTGAGAACCCCGCTCAACAGCATCCTCGGCTTCAGCGACGTGCTCGCCGTCGCCAAAAACCTCGACGATCGACAAAACCGATATGTCTCCAACATCAGGTCCTCGGGCCAGAGCCTGCTGGCGATGATCAACGACGTGCTCGATCTGGCGAAGATCGAAAGTGGTCGGATGGAAGTGCACGCCATCGAATTCAAGCTGGAAGACCTGATCGAGCGGCAGGTCACCTCGGTCGCACCACTGGCCGAAAAGAAAAACATCGATCTCGACTTCGACGTCAACCCCGAGTGCCCCTTGCTGTTCTCAGACGTCGGCAAGCTCGAACAGATCCTGCTCAACCTGCTCTCAAACGCGATCAAGTTCACCCCCGAAGGGGGCCGGGTGCGGGTCCATGGACTCCGATACGACGCACGACAGGTCGACCTCGTGGTCGAAGACAACGGAGTGGGCATCCCGCTGGACGACCAGGAAGCGATCTTCGAGAAGTTCCGCCAGGGAAGCGGGACACCCGGCCAGGAGGATCCGATGACTCGCGAATACGGCGGCACCGGCCTGGGACTCTCGATCGTCAAGGAACTCGCACGACTGCTCGGCGGCAGCGTCGGACTCGAAAGCGAATTCGGCAAGGGAAGCACCTTCACCGTCCGCATCCCCGTACAACACACCGATCCGGTCGGGCCCAACGATTCCGAAGCCCAACCCGAAAGCCAACAGGTCGGACTCCACCGCACCGCCATCTCGCCCCTCGAGCGCTAGGCCTCACCGTGACGCTCGAGTTGAACTCGGTGACGATCGAGATCATCCCGGTGCTCGACCTGATGCACGGACAGGTCGTGCGAGGCGTCGCCGGGCACCGCGAGAGCTACCGGCCGGTTACCAGCCGGCTGGTCGATTCGGCCGATCCACTCACCATCGCCGACGCCTTCGCAAACCGACTCGGACTCAAACGCATCTACCTCGCAGACCTCGATGCCATCAGGGACCAGCAACCCGACTGGGCCACCATCGAGGCACTCTGCGACGCCGGATACCCGCTGCTGGTCGACGCCGGGTTGCAGGATGCCGCTCGGGCACGCGAATTGATCGAACTCGGAGTCGACTCGGTCGTCGCCGGGCTCGAAACTCTGTCTCGACCCGAACTGCTCGAAGAACTGATCGAAGCCGTCGGCGGCAAGCAACTGGTCTTCAGCCTCGATCTGCAGGCCGGCAGGCCGATGACCGACGCCGATGCCTGGCCCGACCCGACTCCGCTGGGAATCGCCGAAACGGCAATCCAGGCGGGCATCGAACGCATGATCGTGCTCGACCTGGCCGGAGTCGGCAGTGGTGCGGGACCACCGACACTCGAACTGTGCCGCCAGGTTCGCAGTCGGCACGAGACGCTCGAACTGATCACCGGAGGCGGCATCAGGGATCGGCAAGACATCTCCGCCGCAGGAGACGCCGGCGTCAACGCGGTGCTCGTGGCCTCGGCACTACACGATGGCTCACTCGGCTAGGGACTGGCTCTCTCGCCACGGGTCCGCCACGGGCGGAAGCCTGTCCCTACTCACTATCATCCCGCTCAAACACCAAAGGCGTATCCCCATCGGGAGTGACTCTCAGCGAGATCTTCCCGTCGAGCACATCGGTCAGCAGGTCCCCGCAGACCTCGGCTCGCCACCCTGTGCACAACCGGGGAGGACCCCCCTCGCGGTCTCCGTGGACATGCCAGCGGACCAGCGTCTTGAGTTCATCGCTGGTTCCTACCAGCGAAACGGCCACGTCGAGCTCGGCACACCGGTTGGCCAGCGCGATGGCCAGCAGCTGGCCCAGCACGTGGTCGTCGTCGTGGATCTCGCCCCGTCGCCTGGTCCGTTCGGGATAGTCCGCCTCCGAACCCGCCAGCACCTCGCACACCGTCGCCGCCAGCGCCTCGGCGTGAATCTTGAAGTTGCGACGGGTCATGTCACGAGTGGCCAGGACCTCCTGGGCCGTCTTCGGCTTCCGCTTGGCCAGGTCGATCAGCAGGTCGTCCCGCAGCACGCGGCGGACCGGCTGATCAAGCTCCTCGCCGCAGCGGTCTCGCCACCAGTACACCGCCCGGGCCACCGCCAACCCGGTGCGATCGAGCCGGTTGACGCCCGAGAGGCGCCGCCAACTCTCCTCGCCACGCTCGGCCTCCACCTCGTCAATCATCCGCTCGAATTCCGCCTCGGCCCAACCCGGCCGACCCAACGCCTCGAGCGACTGAAACTGCCGCTGGTGGATCGCCAGCAGGAAGCGGACATCGTCTCGAGCGTACTCGACCTGCCGGTCACTCAGGGGACGGCGACGCCAGTCGGTGCGGGACTGCGTGCCCGGGACCTTCTTGCCCAGCACACGAGCCACCAGGCGTTCGTGGTTCAGCGGGTAGCTGCGAGTCCTCAGGCCCTCGGCAATCTGAACATCCCACAACCGACGCGGTCGGCTCGAGGCGCTGTCGAGGCAGAAGCGGACTTCCTGCCGTGCAGCATGAGCCACCACGGTCACCTCGTCGTCGGCCATGATCCGCCACCAGTCCGAGAGGTCCTCGAGCGCCAGAGGGTCGACTATGATCTCGCGGTCGGGCAACGCCAGCTGCAACAGGCACAACTCGGGCCGGTAATAGCCCTCGGAGACAAACTCGGTGTCCATCGCCACGATCCCCGCCGCACGGATCGCGTCGCAGACCTCCGCAAACTCTTTCTGACTGGTGACCAGGTTCTGAGCCATCACGTTAACTCCGACCCGACCGCCGCCTGGCAGGCCGGGCAAAAAAATGTCGAACGCTGTGCCTGGACCACCCGGACGATCGGAGCCTGGCAACTCAGGCACGGCTCGCCGGCACGGTCGTAGACACGGTGTGAGTTCTGGTAGCCGCCGTCCTGGTTCAGTGCGTTGCGGTAGGTGCCGTCGGAGAGCGTCGAGCCCTCGTGGCGGATCGCCTCGCGAAGCACCGTCCGGGCCGCTCTCGACAAGCGAGCCGCCTCGTCATCAGCGATCTGGTCGGCCGGGCGGGCCGGGTCGATCCGGGCCCGGAACAGGATCTCGCTGGCGTACAGGTTGCCGATCCCGGCCACCAGAGCCTGGTCGAGCATCGCCACCTTGATCGCCCGCCCCGTCCGTTGGCACAACCGACGCCAGTCGGCGGCCACCAGCGACAAGGCATCGGGGCCCAGACGCGGTGGCCCAAGCCTGTGAGCCAACTCCTCGGATGTCAGCAACCGGATCGTTCCCAGCCCGCGACGGTCCCAGAAGTAGAGGTCATCGACGAGATCGGGCGTGTCACAGGGCTCCAGACGCCAGTGATATCTCAGGTGACCACGGTCCGGCGGATCGGTGACCAGCATCAGGCCCGTCATCCGCGGCTCGATCACAAACGAATCGGTCGTAGAGAGATCCACGATCACCCGCTTGCCGATCCGACGAACTCCGGTAATGCTCGCACCCCGGGTCCGACGGCGGATCGCCGCCGATCCCGGAGTGATCTCGATCGGACGGAACCGGCAGCGGTACCGCCGGGCCTCGGCCAAACGACGACCGGTCACGTGCCGGGCAATCCCCCGCACCATCGTCTCGACCTCGGGCAATTCGGGCACTGGGGCGTCCTGTCTCTCTGGGAAACCGCGCGGCGGTTGGGGAATTCGATGCGACTGAGGTCGAGTGATTGTGCAGTATCGTGCTGCCGCGAGACCTGTAACGGTTGTCCGACCCGGCAGCGGAGGTTCTGTTGGTGGAATTTGATTGACGACTTGGCGAAGCTGCACAATGCTCTAGATAGAGACTACCCAGAATATCGCATCCCAACCCCGGGATGAACTCACCGACGCCCCGCGTCGGACGAATGGAGCCTCAGCCATGTCAGCCCGAGATCCCAGACACGCCTATCTCAACCGTCGTCGGCCAAAGCGTCGTACCCCGATGTGGGTCGCGGCCACCGGCTTCGCACTGGTCATCGGTGCCTTGGCCGTGATGGCCCGCACCACGCCGCCGGTGCCAACGGCTGCTCCGAGGGCGGTCGTGGCACAGGTCCAGCCAGAGGCTCCCGTAGAGACGGCCTCCCCACAGATCACTCGGCCGACCCGCGATGACGTCGCCCCCAACCAGGCGGCGGCCCAGCCACCGCGAACGGTCGCCGGCGGAAACGAGGCCGATTACGACTCGCTGATCGACCTGATCCAGCAGGAAACTAGCGGTCCCTGGGAAGACGTCGACGGCTCAGGCGGTACGATTTCCGACACGGGCCAGATGTCCGGTATCCACGTCGATCCGGCCGGCCTCTTGACTCGGGTCACCACCGCCGACGCCAGCGGACGACTCGAAGAACTCAGCCTGATCGCCTCCGGCGGCGACACCGGCAACGCCGACATCACCCAACGTAGCCGCCTGAGGCTGGTCTCCCTGGCACGGCTCGAGCAGGAAGTCGCTCGTCGCCTCGAGACCGGTGAGCCTCTGCCCTCAGACATCCGGCACCTGGCCGGACTGCAGCAGGTGCGGTTCGTGTTCACCTATCCCGAAACCGGCGACATCGTGATCGGTGGCCCGGCCGAGGGCTTCAGGGTCGGCAAGACGTCCGGCACAGCGATCGGTGCCACCAGCGGCCATCCCGTCCTGCAGCTGGACGACCTCGTCACGGTGCTGCGAGCCTTCACCGCCGAAGGGGGTGGCGTGATCGGCTGCTCGATCGACCCTCGTCCCGAAGGGCTCAAGAAGATCAACGACTTCGTCACCCGCTCGAACAAGAAGGGTTCGCTGTCACCCGCGGCGGTCAAGAACTGGACCAACCAGTTGGGCAAGGCCCTGGGCCGCCAGGACATCTCCATTATCGGTGTCCCGGCCGACTCGCGAGTCGCTCGAGTGATGGTCGAGGCCGACTACAAGATGAAGCTGATCGGCATCGGTCAGCTCGATGCCGGAAAGCACGTGCCGGGGATCTTCGGACTGATGACCCCCGCCGAGCAGAAGGACAGTTCGCTGGACGCCCTGAGATGGGAGCTGACGATGAAGTACAGCTCGGTCCTGCACAGCGCCAGTGGCAACGCCTTCCAGCTGGTCGGACGTGCCGTGCTCTGCCAGTCCGAGAACCAATTCGTCAACGCCAGCGGACAACGAGTGGCGACGGGCAAGACCGAGGGTGCCAACCGGACGTTTGCCCGGAACTTCACCGAGCACTACGTCGAGTTATCTCGCAAGGACCGCGTGTTCGCCGACCTGCAGAACATCTTCGACCTGGCCCTGGTCGCCGCACTGGTCAATCGCCAGGGGCTGGCCGAGCTGGCTGGCTGGCAGCTGGGCGCCTTCGGAAACCATGGTGAGTTTCATCCCGCCGTGCACCCGGTGCCCCGCACCGTCGACTCGGTGGTCAGCCACCGCGTCTACAACGGCCGCGACGTGGTCGTGCAGGTCGCCGGTGGCGTGCGAGCCGATCTCGGCAGCCTGCTGGCTGACCGGGGCAGACTCAAGCCCAACGCGAAACTCAACCACATCGCTCCGGCCGCTCGACCCGCAGACCTCGACAGCGATCGCTGGTGGTGGGATATCAGCGTCCCCGTGGCCACGGCCAACGCCACCAAGTCCGCCAAGAAGTAGTCAACCCGGCGGCACAACCAGGATCTCCTTCGACGCCGGCCATTCCTCATGGAGTGGTCGGCGTTTTTTCGTGGGTGAGCTCAACCCCTCTCCGTTGACCCTCAACCCACCTCACCCTAAAACCGATTCGACACTCACTGGCTCCTCTCCATACGACCGCCCCCCCATGCCCCGCCTCACACAGGCCGATCTCGCCGAACGCAACAAGACGTTCGAGTCGCACACTCCGCAGGACCTGCTGAGGTGGGCGGCCGAAACGTTCCCCGGTCGTGTCGCGGCCATCTCGGCTCTGCAACGGGCCGGCACGGTCATCTGCCACATGGTCGGAAGCCTCGAGCTGAAGATCCCCATTCTGTTTGTCGACACCGGAGTCAACTTCTCCGAAACGCTGGCGACGAGGGATGCGATCGCTGAGAGCTACGGACTGGACATCCGCACGCTGACACCCGAACAGTCGATGGACGAGCAAAGCGAGGAGTTGGGCGTACTGTACGTGACGCCCGAGGGACAAAAGGAGTGCTGCAGGTTGCGGAAGATCGAGCCGCTGCGGG
>CAUZJR010000067.1:0-16783 GCA_963580005.1 Planctomycetota bacterium | reverse complement strand
GCTGGTGCCGGACTGCTGAGGGGTGATACGGTGAGGGTGGCCGTGAGCGGGATCCGACGGGGCGGCGGAGGTTGTCGGGGGGGCCAGGCCCAGCAGTAGGGCCAGTAACAGGCCCGGGAACAGGCCCCTGGCGAGGGAGTGGCCAGTGCGGGCACTCATGAGCGGCTCGGGTCGAGCGTCATGCGGTGGCCGACTTGGTCCAGCAGTGCGAGTTTCCCGCCGTAGGTGGCCCTGAGGTTCTCGGGAGTGAAGACCTTGTCCACCGGTCCGGTGGCCACCAGTCGCATGTTCAGCAGCAGCACCTCGTCGAAATACTCGGGCACGGTCTGCAGGTCGTGGTGTACCACCAGGGCGGTTTTGCCGGCGGCCTGGAGTTCGTGCAGGATTTCGACAATGGCCCGTTCGGTGGCCGCGTCGACCCCGACAAACGGCTCGTCCATCAGGTACAGGTCGGCCTGCTGCGCCAGGGCACGGGCCAGGAAGACCCGTTGCTGCTGGCCTCCGGAGAGTTGGCTGATTTGCCGCTTGGCGTACTCGGCCATGCCAACCCGCTCGAGGAACTCCATCGCCTGCAGGCGGTAGCGGCGAGAGACGGGTCGGAACCAGCCGATCTGCTTGTAGAGACCCATGGCGACCACGTCGATTGAGTTGACCGGGAAGTCCCAGTCGACGCTGCCTCGCTGAGGCACGTAGCCGACGCGGTGCCGCACCTTGTGGTAGGGGGCTCCGAAGAAGTGCACGTCGCCCGAGGCTCGGGGGATCAGGTCCAGGGCGGCCTTGATCAGGGTGGTCTTGCCCGAACCGTTGGGGCCCACGATCGCGGTCAGCTTGCCGGGCCGGGCGTCGAAATCGATGTCCCACAACACCGGTCGTCGGTGGTAGGCCACGGTCATGTCGTGGATCGCCACAGGGGCAGTGCTGAGGTGCTGGGCACCATCGGCGGGGCCCGCGGCTTGCGCGGAGTCGGGCGGGTCGACGGGAGCAGAGGCGCCGGTCATGCGGAGAAAGGCCCGGGGGGGGACGGGAGGGGACGGGAGGGGGCGACTATTCGGCGGCAGGTGCGGCTAGGAGCTTGCCGTTCTTGCCTGCCTCGGGAGCCTCGCCCCCGAGTGCTCGGGTGATCGTCGTAGCGTTGTGGTCCATCATGCCGAGGTACGTGCCGGCGTAGGTGCCCGGGGTGCCCATGGCGTCGGAGTACAACTTGCCGCCGATGCGGACGTCCCACTGCTTCTGCTTGCAGCCTTCGATGATCGCCAGGATGTTTTTCTCGTTGACGCTCGCTTCGACAAAAATCGCCGCAATCTTCTTCTCGACAATGAACGCCACCAGCTGGTTGATGTCGTCGATGGCCGCGTCGGAGTCGGTCGAGATTCCCTGGGCACTCCGGACCGGGATCTTGTAGGCTCTCGAGAAGTACCCGAAGGCGTCGTGGGCCGTGATCAGCCAGCGGCGGTCCTCCGGGATCGTGGCGATGGTCTTGTGGATGTATTCGTCCATTTCTCGCAATTGGCCCTGGTAGTCGGCCGCCCGCTGCTTGTAGCCCGCCGCGTCGGAGCTGTCGTACTGGGCCAGGGCCTCGGCCACGACATCGACACACTGGCTCCAGGCGGTGATGTCCATCCAGACGTGAGGATCCCAGTGACCCTCAAACTCCGGTGGCTGACGCAGGTAGCTCTCGCCAATCTTCTCGGTCACGGCGTAAACCGGTTTGCCCGATCGGCCGACGCCGATGAACGTGTCGCTCATGCGTCCTTCAAGCATCAGGCCCGAGTAGAAGACGACGTCGGCCCCGAGCAGGGTCTTCTGGTCGTTGCGGGTCGGCTTGTACATGTGCGGGTCGACGTTCTCGCCAATCAGCCCGCTGACCTGGGCCCTCTCGCCTGCGACGACCGAAACGATGTCGGTGACCATGCCGCAGGTGGTGACAATCGTGTAAGGAGTCTTCACATCGCTGCCGCTGGTGGTCGTGGTCGTGGTGCCCGGTGTTCCGCCGCTGCCCCCCGCTGCAGAGGGTGGCGGGGCCGTGCCGGTGTTACAGCCTGAGAGGCCGATCAGGACCAGTGTGGAAAAGAGACTGGCAAGGCATGAGCGGGTTGACATGAAAACACCTCGGGCGATGATCTGTGGCACAGTGACTTAGGTATGAGTACTGGCTGGTGTTTCCGCGAAGGGAATTGCGAAACACGTTCAAGGTTTTGATTAGGCAAAAACTCGGCCAGCGTCAAGGGTCCGGCGATGTGAGCGGGTTGGCGTGAGTGGGTCGAGAGGGGTGAGCACGATGTCTGAAGCGATGGCCAGTCACGACTTTTCCAGCGGGACGCTCGAGGACGCCCTGGTCTTCCTGAAGCGGATCCGGTCGGAGTTGAGTACACCTCGAAAGGTGCACGTCTGGCCGGATTGCCTGGGCGTGTTCGACGTCAACGGCGACTGGTTCGAGATCCAGGGGGTGGGGTACGAGTCGCCGGAAATCACCGAGTTGCTGGATGCGGTCAATGCGGTCTACCGCAAGGACAGCATCGGGAACCCCATCGACCGGGCGTACAAGGAGTTTGCGACCGGGAAGCGATACGCGTGGGGTGTCGACCGGGTGATGTAGCGCGGCCTAGCCGGGTCCGTGCCCGTAGATGTGCTGGATGGGGGTCTTGTGTCCCCAGGTGATGTCGTCGATGGTGACATCCAGTGCCTGGGCCACCGCGGCGCGTTCGGCCGGTGAGGGTGTCCAGCGTCCCATCGCGATGGCGAGTATCCGTTGGTCGTCGAGGCCGCTGGATTCGGCCAGGGCTTTGACGTCGATGTTTTGTTCCTCGCACAGTTCCACCACGCTGCGTGTCGCCATCAGATTTCCTCCTGCAGTCCGAATTGCCGGTAGCGGACGTTGCGGGGATCCATCGTATGGCCCCAGCTGATCGTATCGATTTCGACTCCGAAGGCGGCGGCGATCTTGAGCCGTTCAACGGGAGCCGGAGTCCAGCGTCCCAGTGCGATGGCTTCGGTGCGGTCCAGGGGCAGGCCGGCCTGTTCTGAGAGGTCCTCGACGGTTATCTGCTGCTGATCGAGCAGCAGGTCGACGGTGGCCACGCGTGGAGGCATGCGGTGTGTGACCCACTGAGTGCTGGGTGGCGGTTCTTGACGGGTGCGGGTGTTGAGCGGATTGTGAACAGCGGAAACAGGTTGAGCAAGGGTCTGCCTGTGTTGAGGGCTGTGTTGAGGGCTGTGTTGAGGGCTGTGTTGAGGGCTGTGTTGAGGGCTGTGTTGCATGGGGCTGTGCAGGGGGGCGTTTCGAACATGGATTGCCGCACCTGCGGACACATGCCATAATGGAGTTTCCTGGGGTGTGCCGCAGATTGGGTGTGGTGGACCGGGTCAGGGTCCAGCTTCAACAAGGCGGAATCTCGATGGCGACAGGAACTCTCGACGACGCCCAGACTCCGGTTTCCGAATCTGCGGAGCCGAAGTTCCAGTACCCGGGGATCCCGGTGACCTGTGACGGTGCCGAGGCGGTGGTCTGGGTCGAGACGCGGATCTGCCAGGGATCGGGTGCGTTTCCGATCACCAGTTCGACGACGATGGGGAGTGGTTTCAACGCGGCGGTGCAGAACGGCATCCCCAACTTGTGGGGTGACCAGTTGGTGTTCGTGGAGCCCGAGAGTGAGCATTCCTCGGCGACCTTCTGCGAAGGATTTGCCGCGGCCGGCGGACGCGTGACCAATTTCACATCGGGCCAGGGCCTGGTGTTGATGAAGGAGGTCCTGTACACGATCGCCGGCAAGCGGCTGGGCGTCGTCTTCAACATCGGCTCACGCGCCCTGACCAGCCAGTCGCTGAACGTCCACGCCGGTCACGACGACGTGATGTCGGTTGCCGACTGCAACTGGGGGATCCTGTTTGCACGCAACGCCCAGGAAGCCGGCGACATGTGCCTGATCTCACGCCGCGTGGCCGAGGCGTCTACGGTTCCGTTCATGAGCGTGCAGGACGGTTTCCTGACGACTCACACGGTCGAGAGCGTGTTGCTGTGCGAGCCGGAGTTCATGAAGGACTACATCGGCAAGCCCGAGGATCACCTGCACAACCTGATGGATCCGGACAACCCGGTCATGTCGGGAGTGGTCCAGAATCAGGACTCGTACATGAAGGGCAAGATTGCCCAGAGGTGGTACTACGACACGGTCGAGGAACATCTGCAGGACGCGTTTGACGAGTTCTACACCAAGACGGGTCGCCGCTACGGGTTCCTGGACGCGTACCGTTGCGAGGACGCCGAATACATCCTGGTCGGGATCGGTTCCTACATGGAAACGGCCCAGACGACGATCGACTACCTGCGTGACGAGAAGGGCGTGAAAGCAGGATGCCTGAACATCTACTGCTTCCGTCCGTTCCCGGCCCGCCAGTTGGTCGACGCCCTGAAGCACTGCAAGGCGATTTCGGTCATCGAGCGGATGGACGATCCGCTCTCGACAACCGGCAACCACCTGACACGCGAGATCAAGGCGGCCTTCTGCGACGCGTTGGCCGGCCAGATGGGTCATGAGAAGATCGACCAGGCCCCACGGATCTACCACGGTTCCGCGGGGCTGGGCAGCCGCGACGTGCGACCCGGCGACATCAATGCGATCTTCGACAACATGATCGACGACGGCCAGGACTTCTTCGTTATCGGGATCAAGCACGCGCTGGCTCTGGAGAACACCGACGACCCCGACCTGCGTCCTCCCGGAGCGTTTTCGATGCGAGGCCACTCGGTCGGCGGCTTCGGCTCGGTGACCTCCAACAAGGTGATCGCCACGATCGGGGGCCAGGTCTTCGGCAAGGACGTGCAGGCCTATCCGAAGTACGGGTCCGAGAAGAAGGGCCTGCCGACCACCTATTACCTGACCATCGCCGACTCGCACATCTTCTCACACAGCGAGCTTGAGCACGTCAACCTGGTCGTGCTCAACGACGTCACCGCCCTGGACAGCGGCCATCCGCTCAGCGGCATGGTCGACGAGGGTTCGATCTTCATGCAGAGTCCGTTCGAGGACGCCGCCGATGTCTGGACTCGGATCCCCGAGCACCAGAAGGACGTGATTCGCAGTGGGAAGCTGCGGGTCTTCTTCACTGACATGGTCAACATCGCCCGCGAGGTGGCTTCGGTGGCCGACCTCGAGATGCGGATGCAGGGGATCGTCCTGCTGGGTGCATTCCTGAAATTGACCCCCTACGCCACCGACAGCGGCATGGGTGATGAAGAAGTCTACGCGGGTGTCGAGAAGGCTCTGAGGAAGTACTTCGGCAAGCGGGGTGAGCAGGTGGTCCAGGACAACCTGACCTGCGTCAAGCGAGGCTACAGCGAGATGCAGGAGATTCCCCAGGACCTGATCCAGGGCAGCAACGGCGCCGCCTGAGCGGCGCGACACGTTCCGAGGCATGAACAAACATCTGCCTTCGGTGGCTTGCCGGAGGAGTTGAGAGACGAGGACAGCAGGCATGGCGACAACAGACAGGACGAGTTCGATCAACGAGGCGAGTGATCGAGATCCGTTCAACAACAACACCTACGGGACTCTGGTCGACAAGGAGTTCATACCGGTCGATCTGCCGGTGCTCGACGTCCTCGACTTCAATGAGCGGATCATCAAGGGCTACGAGGACGGTGTGGCCGAAAAGGGCCTGCCCGCGGATCTCTCGGTCGCCCGCTCGATCATCCCTGCCGGCACCGCCACGCTGCGAGACTTCAGCTACGTGGCACCCGAGATCCCGATTTACATTACCGAGAACTGCACCGGCTGCATGGACTGTGTGACCCAGTGCCCCGACACCGCAATCCTCGGCAAGGTGCTCGCTGAGAGCGACCTCACTACCCAGTTGGAAAAGATCGAGGACGTCGACGACCGCGAGATGTTTGAAGCGCAGTGGTCCAAGACCCGCAAGTACTACGACGGGCCGCAGAAGAAGGGTAAGGAAGGCGGCCGCTTTTCGATCCTGATCGACCCGAGCAAGTGCAAGGGGTGTGCCGAGTGCGTGACGGTCTGTGACGACAGGGCGCTGAAGATGGTGCCGAAGTCCGAGGAGCTGATGACCTCGATCCGCAAGTCACACCGCCTGTTCAAGGAGGTGGGGCCCTCGGATGAATCGTATGTCAACGACAACCTGCTGATCGACATGATGCTCAAGGAAGATTCCTTCATGTACGTCGGCGGTGCCGGCAGTTGTGCCGGCTGCGGCGAGGGAACGGCGTTGAGGATGATGTGTGCCGCGACCGGGGTCACCTACGGGGACCGCTGGGGGATCATTGCCGCCACCGGCTGCAACACCGTCTACACCTCGACCTACCCCTACAACCCCTACCTGGTCCCCTGGACCAATTCGCTGTTCGAGAATGCTCCGGCCGACGCGATGGGCGTACGGTCTCGCTGGGACCAGATCGGCTGGGAGGATTACCCGCTGTGGTGCATCGGCGGCGATGGCGCGATGTTTGACATCGGCTTCCAGTCGCTCTCGCGGATGCTCGCCTCGGGTATGAACATCAACGTGTTCGTACTGGACACCCAGGTCTATTCGAACACCGGTGGCCAGGCCTCCACGAGCACCTACACCGGTCAGAACACGAAGATGAGCATCCACGGCAAGGTGATCGGCGGCAAGCAGGAGCTCCGCAAGGAGATCGCCCAGATCGCGATGATGCATCCCAGGACCTTCGTGGCCCAGACCACCTGTGCCCATGTCAACCACTTCTACAAGTCGGTGCTGCGGGCGATGGAGTTCGATGGGCCCTCGCTGATCAACGTGTTCACCACCTGCCAGCCCGAACACGGCGTGGCCGACAACATGGCGATGGACCAGGCCCGGATGGCTGTCGACACGCGAGCCTTCCCGCTGCTGATCCACGATCCCGACAAGGGCGACTCGCTGCGTGAACGGCTCAGCCTGCAGGCCAACCCGGCGATGAAGGAGGACTGGTGGACGAATCCCAAGTCGGGCGAGACGGTGGATTTCATCGACTTCTGTCGCAGCGAGGGACGGTTCACCAAGCACTTTGATCGTGACGGGAACCCGTCTGAGACGCTGATGCGGGCCCGCGATGACCGCTTGGGCAACTGGCGGCTGCTCCAGGAACTGGCCGGTCTCCGCTAACGCGGGGTCCCGGGCAGGGAGGCAATCGGGATGGCCGGGGAAGAGCCGCGACGCGTGTCACTGGTGGTGCTGGGAGGCGGTCCCGGTGGCTACCCCGCCGCATTCGCCGCGGCTGATCAGGGTCTGGAGGTAACCGTTGTCGACGACGGCGACGGTCCCGGGGGAACCTGCCTCCGCACCGGCTGCATCCCCTCAAAAGCTCTGCTGCACGTGGCCCGGGTGATCTCGGATGCGTCCGATGTCGCTGCCAGCGGAGTCACCTACGGACCCCCGGCGATTGACCTCGATCGACTCAGGGCCTGGAAAAACGAGGTCGTCACGGCACTGGGAGGCGGCGTGACTCAGTTGGCCGCCGCCCGTTCGGTCGAGTGGATCCAGGCCCGCGGGGTGCTCCGGGACCCTCACACCCTGGCACTCGACTCCGGTCAGGGCGACACGAGCCTGCTGGGGTTCGACCGACTGGTTGTGGCGACCGGTTCCCGTCCTGTCTGGCCCGAGGCGCTTCGTTGCGATGGCCCGCGGGTGATGGACTCGACGGCTGCACTGGAGTTGCCCGACGTGCCGGATCGCTTGCTGGTCGTGGGGGGAGGCTACATCGGATTGGAACTGGGCACGGTGTATGCCGCGCTGGGTTCAGCGGTCACCGTGGTGGAAATGACCGGCGGATTGCTCCCCGGCGCCGACCGCGACCTGGTCAAGCCGCTGACTCGCAGCCTCGAGGGCCGGTTCGAATCGATACGACTGTCCACTTCGGTAGAGTCGCTCTCGACTGACGAAAGCGGGGTGACGGCAACGCTTGCCGGCGACGAGGGCCCGCCCAGCCAAGAGCGATTTGACCGCGTGCTGGTGGCTGTTGGCCGCCGCCCCAACAGTGACCGGCTGGGTCTGTCGGAGGCGGGTGTTGCGATCGACGAGATGGGTTGGGTCGATGTCGATTCCCAGGGACGCACGAATGTCGACCATATCTTTGCCGTCGGGGACGTCTGTGCCGGTCCGATGCTGGCTCACCGGGCCACGGCCGACGCGCGGCGGGTCGTGGCAGGCCTGGCTGGGCGGGTGCCGAGTGAAGAGGCGGGAGATCCGGGTCTGGTGCCGGCGGTGGTGTTCACCGATCCCGAGTTGGCCTGGTGCGGGTTGACCGAGACCGAGGCGACACAGGCCGGGATCACGGTCAACGTGACACGTGTGCCGTGGGTCGCGTCGGGGCGAGCGCACTCGATGGGCCGGACCGACGGGTTGACCAAGTTGTTGTGCGAGCCGGAAACCGGTCGTGTGCTGGGGGCGGGGATGGTGGGTGTGGGTGCCGGCGAATTGATTGCCGAGGCGGTGCTGGCGATCCGGTCGGGGCTGAGAGCCTCCGAAGTCGCCGCCGCGCTGCACGCTCACCCGACACTCTCCGAAACCATCTCGGAGGCGGCCGAGCATTCCGAGGGTCGGGCGATTCACCTGCTGCCGCGGCGGCCGCGAGGATAGCTGCAAGCTCGTGCGGGAGTCGGTCCCCGAGGTGCCTAGCGGCCCCCGCCATCCTTGATGACGTCGATCGGAGGTGCCGTAAGTGCGGCCTTACCGTCCTCGGTTTCGATCAGGTCGGTGCCACCGGCGAACGGATCGTCGCCGGGCACTTCCGAGACGTTGGCGGGTTCGCCATTCTCGCCCGTAGCCGGTTCGCCGCAACCGGCCAGAGGCAGCAGGAATGCGGTGGCGAGGATGACGAGGTGCAGAGTTTTCATGAGTGGCCCATTGAGTGTTTTTGGCGAGATGTGAAGCCGGGGGGGGGAGGGGCCGTCGTCGAGTTCGGCGGCCTAGAGGCCCTCGGTGGGTTGTCGCTCTTCCATGCCGGCGTGGTTCCGGAATTTGGAGATATCCATGTTGACGTTAATCGTTTGCACGCTGCCGTCGGCCATGGCGAAGTTGACCTGCTCGTTGTGATCGCTGCTGAAACGATACCACTCCTTGCCGTCGAGGCCCCAGGCGACGGGCATGGTGCCGGTGCCGATCCACGAGTGGGAGAACAGGTGGCGGTCACGATTGCCAATCACGTGGATGCCGCCGGTGTGTTCGCCGAAGAGCAGCGTGTAGCTGGACCCATCGGTGATCTCGCTGATCTTGAACTTGGTGCGGTTGCCCAGCGGGCCGTGGTAGGGGTACCAGCCGTTGTTGACCGGGACCATTCCCAGCACTCCGGAGACTCCGACGTAGTTGGTGCGACCGAGGTTGGTGCCCGTGGGGTGGGAGAAGTACCACAATTCCAGGGTGCCCCAGTTTCCGCCGGCCGGGCCGAAGGTGTTGGTTGTCGCCGTGGTGCCCAGTTCGTTGTCAAACGGGCTGGCCGTGGGGCAGATGAAGGCGGGGATGTTGTAATGGGCCGTGTTCCAGCTGACCGCGTCGCGCCACCAGGCGGGGCCGGGCTGGTCGAGGATCTTGATGACCCGGACCTGCTTCTCGAGGTTGTTGAGTTCCATGAAGGGAAGCAGGAAGACGAGCACTCCGATCTGCTGAAATGTTCCGATGTTCGAATTGTTGTTGCGTGTCCCGACCGGGATCGGGCCGAGGTAGCCCGGCGGCAGGACGTTGCGGTTGTCGTGGAAAGTCTGAGCGGCCAGTGCAATTTGCTTGAGACGGTTCTTGCACTGGGTGCGGCGGGCGGCTTCGCGTGCCTGCTGCACGGCCGGAAGCAGTAATGCGATCAGGATGGCAATGATGGCGACGACAACAAGCAACTCGATCAGCGTGAAACCACGCCTTGGTCCGTGATCCCGTAGCCGGGCCTGCATGGGACGCAACATGTTCCGTCTCCTGCCAGAAGTAGTAGCAAAATGAAGTACTGTCTGCGTAACGGGATCTGGAATCGGAAAGAATTAGCTCAACGTTCAGCCGCAATTATGGCGGCGCCGAACCCGATTGTCGTATGCCTACAATCTCAAAGCAAGCGGGATTCTGGCCGGAGGACGGTGGGAAAGTCGCAAGTTGCAGACTGTGCCGGACTGTCATTTCTCGGAGCGGACTGTAGGATACCGACTGATTTGGAGGAGCAACCGATCTTCCAGGCGTGGTGGCAGCGTGTGGGCAGGTCGGCCGGCTGGTAAGGGACTGTTGGCTGGATGATTCCGATCAAGCGGGGACTGGACCTGCCGATCAGTGGGGCGCCGATCCAAGAGGTCACCGTCGCTACTGGTTCGCGACTCGTCGCGATTGTCGGTGACGATTACGTCGGCATGAAGCCGGCGCTTGAGGTCGCGGTGGGCGAGGGAGTGCGGCGGGGTCAGCGACTGCTGACAGACCGCAAGAACCCCGGCGTTCTCTACACAGCCCCCGGTGGCGGGACGGTGGTCGAAATCAACCGCGGTCCCAAGCGGGTGTTCGAGTCGCTGGTGATCGAGTTGTCCGGTGGCGAGGACGAGTCGGTCGAGGAGTTCGAGCCCCTGGCCGAGTCGGACATCGAGGGGCTCTCCGAAACGCGGGTCCGCGAGACTCTGATTTCTTCGGGACTCTGGACAGCATTTCGGCAGCGGCCCTTCAGCATCGTACCTGCCGTCGACAGCGTGCCGGGGTCGATCTTCGTCACGGCGATCGACACCAATCCGCTGGCCGCCGACGTGTCGGTTGTGCTGGCGACGCGTGAGGCCGAATTTGTGCTGGGGCTGAGGTTGCTGCGGCAGTTGGGCCAGATGCCCCTGTACCTGGTGACCGCCGAGGGCGTGGAGATCGCCGGCGCAGATGTGCCGGGGGTGGTTCACGAGACGTTTTCAGGGCCCCATCCGGCCGGTTTGCCCGGCACGCACATGCATTTTCTGAACCCCGTCAACGAGCAGCGAGTGGCCTGGCACATCGGGTACCAGGACGTCGCGGCGATCGGCAGCCTGCTGAGGAATGGGCGGCTTGATTGCCAGCGGGTGGTGGCGTTGTGCGGTCCGGCCGCCAAGCAGCCGCGGTTGCTGAGAACTCGACTGGGAGCCGGGTTGGAAGACCTGGTTGAAGGGGAGACCGAGGGTGATTCGGTACGGGTGATCTCCGGCTCGGTGCTCGCGGGACGGACCGCCAGCGGCACGCAGGCCTACCTCGGCCGCTTCCACGACCAGGTTTCGCTGTTGCCCGAGGCGGTTGGGCGTGAGTGGCTGGGCTGGCAAAAGCCCGGCGGCGACAAGTTCTCGGTCACGCGTGCGTTTGTCGGTTCGGCGCTGTATGCCGTCGAACGCCTGCTGGGTCGCAGGTCACCGGCCAGTCGCTACCGGTTCAACACGTCGCTCAACGGCAGCGACCGTGCGATGGTGCCCATCGGCAGCTACGAACGCGTGATGCCGCTGGATGTGATTCCGACCTACCTGTTGCGGGCGTTGGTGGTGGGGGACACCGAGCAGGCCCGGGAGCTGGGTGCGCTGGAGTTGGACGAAGAAGATCTCGCCCTGTGCACCTATGTCTGCCCGGGCAAGTACGACTACGGGAGCCTGCTGCGGCAGAGTCTCGAGACAATCCGACACGAGGGCTGACGCCCCACCATGCAATTCGCTCGACGCATTCTCGACAAGCTGCACCCCCACTTCGACAAGGGGGGTCGGTTTGAGCGTCTCTACCCAATCTACGAGGGTCTCGACAGCTTCCTGTACTCGCCTGGAACTCGTGCCAGTGGCCGCACGCACCTGCGGGATTCGCTGGACACGAAGCGAATGATGAGCACGGTGATCGTGGCGCTGTTGCCCTGCCTGGCGATGGCGTTGTGGAATACCGGCTTCCAGGCCAACAGCGTGCTGGAGGCCGACGACGTGCTGGCCGGTGCTGCGGCTGAGGGGTGGCGAGGTGCGGTGCTGTTGGGCTTGGGGCTGGAGTTTGATTCGAGTTCCCTGCTGGCCAACATCATGCACGGCGGGTTGTACTTCCTGCCGGTCTACCTGGTCTGCAACGTGGTGGGAGCCGGGTGGGAGGTGATCTTCTGCTGCCTCCGCCGGCATGAACTCAACGAGGGCATGCTGGTGACCGGCATGCTGCTGCCTCTGACATTGCCGCCGTCGATCCCTCTGTGGCAGGTGGCTCTGGGGACGAGTTTCGGGGTGGTGATTGGCAAGGAGGTCTTTGGGGGCAGTGGCCGGAATTTCCTGAACCCGGCGCTGACGGCGCGGGCCTTCCTGTACTTCAACAACGCCACGTCGATGGTGGGAGACCGGGTGTGGGTGGCTGTCGACGGTCACACCGCGGCGACCCCGTTGGGCGAATTGGCCGCCGCGGAACCCTCGGCCGCCGTGGCGACCATCGACGGCTGGTCGTGGTGGGACAATTTCCTGGGCCTGACGTCCGGCTCGATGGGGGAAACGTCTACCCTGGCCTGCCTGTTGGGTGCGGTGGTGCTGATCGGTACCGGGATTGGTTCGTGGAGAATCATGCTCTCGCTGTTGGCCTCGGCCACCGCCTGGACCCTGGTGCTGGATCTCGTGGGCAGTTCGACCAATCCCCTGTTTGCCCTGCCGCTGCACTGGCACTGGGTGCTGGGTGGTTTCGCATTCGGAACCGTCTTCATGGCAACCGACCCCGTGTCTGCGTCGATGACACGCACGGGCCAATGGTATTACGGGGCGCTGATCGGGTTCATGACGATCCTGGTCCGAGTGATCAACCCGGCCTACCCCGAGGGGATCATGCTGGCGATCCTCTTTGGGAACGTGTTCGCCCCGTTGATCGACTACTTCGTGCTGCAGGCCAACATCAGGCGCCGCCAGAGACGGGGGGCCGACGATGTCGCGTGAATCGACTCGGCACACGTTCCAGGTCGCACTGCTCTTGTGCCTGGTCTGCTCGTTCGTGGTCTCGCTGGCCGCTGTGTCGCTCAGAACAAGGCAGCAGCAGAACCGCGAGGCGGCACGAAACCGCAACGTGCTGATGGCGGCCTTCCCGGCTGACTTGCCCGACGAGACATACTTCGAGGCGTTCTACAAGTCGCGAGGCGTGGCGGATCTCGAGGACTTCTTCGAGCGTCATGTCGAACTGCGTGCCATCAATCTCAGCTCCGGCGGCCCGGCCCCGGAAGTGGATCCGGGATCCTACGACCAGGTGCTGGCAGCGCGAGATCCGGAACTCAGCAGCGAGTTGGACCTGAGGTCCGAGCCGGGACGTGACGTGGCCGGGATCAAGTCACGAGAAGACGTGGGGTGCGTCTACCTGGTCCGGGGAGCTGAACCGGGCTCGGGGTTCGAGACGATCGTGTTGCCGATCCGCGGTTATGGGCTGTGGTCGACTCTGAAGGGGTTCGTGGCGATCGATGCCCAGAGCCTGGCCGACGGTCCGGCCTCGGCCCGGGTACGCGGATTGACCTACTACCAGCACGGTGAGACTCCGGGCCTGGGCGGCGAGGTCGACAACCCGATCTGGAAGGCCAGGTGGCCGGGCAAGCGGATTTTTGATGCCCAGTGGCACGTGAAGCTGAATGTGTCCAAGAGTCCCCGCACCGAACACGACGTGGACGCCCTGACCGGTGCCACGATCACCTCCAACGGCGTATCCCACATGCTCGCATTCTGGTTGGGCCCCGACGGGTACGGCCCGTTTCTGAAGCGGTTGGCCGCCGGCGGTCTGGCCGACTCGCTGGCGAAGAAGGGAGGAGCCGGTGGCTGATCCCACACCCCGCGGCGTCCTGGTCGACCCGTTGTTCGACAACAACCCGATCGCACTGCAGGTGCTGGGCATCTGCAGCGCGTTGGCTGTGACAACACAACTGAAACCGACCCTGGTGATGTGTGCGGCGGTGATCTTTGTCGTGGCCTGCTCCAATGCCTCGGTGTCGCTGATCCGCAACCAGATTCCCAGCCGGATCCGGATTATCGTGCAGATGATCGTGATCGCCTCGCTGGTGATCGTCGTCGACCAGGTGATCCAGGCCTACGCCTTCTCGGTCAGCCAGCAGTTGTCGGTCTTCGTCGGGCTGATCATCACCAACTGCATCGTGATGGGTCGCGCCGAGGGTTTTGCCATGAAGAACGGCGTGAAGCTGAGTTTCCTGGACGGGCTGGGGAACGGGTTGGGATACAGCCTGTTGCTGGTGCTGGTGGCATTCTTCCGCGAACTGTTCGGCAGCGGCAAGCTGTACGGGTTCACGGTGTTTCGGGTGTCATCGGAGGGCGGTTGGTTTGAGCCCAACGGGTTGCTGCTGCTCTCACCGAGTGCCTTCTTCCTGATTGGCCTGGCGATCTGGGCGCTGCGAACGTGGAAACCTGAACAAGTGGATCGGAGTTAGTCGGCGATGGGCGTCGAGCATTACCTGGGACTGTTGCTGAAGGCCGTGTTCATCGAGAACCTGGCGTTGGCCTATTTCCTGGGCATGTGCACCTTCCTGGCCGTGTCCAAGGACGTGCGGACGGCGATCGGGCTGGGGGTTGCGGTGATCGTGATCCAGGGGATCACCGTGCCGGTGAACAACCTGATTCTGAACCAGTTGCTCAAGCCGGGCGCCCTGTCCTGGGCGGGTGTGGACGCGACGGTCGACCTGAGGTTCGTGGGGCTGATCAGTTACATCGGGGTGATCGCCGCGATGGTGCAGATCCTGGAAATGACACTCGATCGCTACTTCCCACGTCTCTACAACGCCCTGGGCATTTTCCTGCCTCTGATCACCGTCAACTGCGCGATCTTGGGCGGTTCGTTGCTGATGGTCGAGCGTGATTATGGTTTTGGCGAGAGCCTGGTGTACGGGGTCGGTTCGGGATTGGGCTGGGCGATGTCAATCATGGCCCTGGCTGGGATCCGTGAGAAGTTGAAGTACAGCGACGTGCCGCCAGGTCTGCGAGGTCTGGGGATCACCTTCATCACGGTCGGCCTGATGGCGTTGGCGTTCATGGCCTTTGGAGGGATCCAGCTGTGATGCAGGTTGTGCTGGGCGTCGCCGTGTTCACCTCTGTGGTGCTGCTGCTGGTGGGGATCATCCTGGCGGCGCGGGCGAAGCTGGAGCCCGGCGGCGAGGTCGAGATCTTGATCAACCAGCAGCAGACGCTGACGGTCGCTCGAGGCGGCAAGCTGCTCAACGCCCTGGCCGACAACGGCGTGTTCGTGTCCTCGGCCTGCGGCGGTGGCGGCACGTGCGCCCTGTGTACGGTCCACGTGCACCAGGGAGGTGGCGAGATCCTGGCGACCGAGACCGGACACATCAGCCGGCGTGAGGCTCGTGAAGGCCTGCGGCTGAGTTGCCAGGTGGCCGTCAAGGGGGACATGCAGATCGAGGTGCCTGCCGAGGTGTTCGAGACCAGCAGGTGGGAGTGCACCGTGCGGTCCAACCACAACGTGGCCACGTTCATCAAGGAGCTGGTGCTCGAGTTGCCCGAGGGTGAGGAGGTGGGGTTCAAGTCCGGGGGCTACATCCAGATCGAGGTCCCGCCTCACGAACTGTCGTACAAGACGTTTGACGTCGAGGAGGAGTACCACGAGGACTGGGACCGTTTCAATCTGTGGGATGTGAACTCCCAGGTCCCAGAGCCGGCGATGCGGGCTTATTCGATGGCCAACTACCCCGGCGAGAGTGGCATCATCATGCTCAACGTCCGCGTGGCCACTCCGCCGCCGCGGTCACCCGAGGGCACCCCGCCCGGGCAGGTCTCCTCGTACATCTTCAACCTCAAGCCCGGCGACCCGGTATCGATCGCAGGCCCCTTCGGTGAATTCTACATCAAGGAGACCAAGAGCGAGATGGTCTACATCGGTGGCGGGGCGGGGATGGCTCCGTTGCGAAGCCATATCTACGAGTTGTTCAAGGAACGCCAGACCTCTCGCAAGGTGTCCTTCTGGTACGGAGCCCGCAGCCTGCGTGAGATGTTCTACGTCGAAGAATTCGACACCCTGGCCTCTGAGAACGACAACTTCGACTGGAAGGTGGCACTCTCGGATCCGTTGCCCGAGGACAACTGGGAGGGGCACACGGGGTTCATTCATCAGGTCGTGCTGGAAAACTACCTGCAGGATCATCCGGCACCTGAGGACTGTGAGTACTACATTTGCGGTCCTCCCTTGATGCTGCAGGCGGTGCTGCAGATGCTGGATGAGCTGGGAGTCGAACCCGAGAACATTGCGTTTGACGATTTTGGCAGTTGAGTCCCGCGTGGTTGCGACTTCGGCCACCGGTGCCTGCTGGGCGGTTTGAGTGAGCCGATGTGTCGCCGGGTAGTGAATGCCGTTCTGGTCGCCTGGGTGCTGGTCTCGGCGTCGGCGGGTGCCGAGGAGACGGCCGGTGGCGCCACGATGGGCACGAGCTGGACGGCCCGCTGGCACGGCACGGCTTCGGACACCGATCCGGTTCCCTCTCGGGAGGTCAGCGACGAGCTCTCGCGCATTCTCGAGCGGGTGAACCGGCTGATGTCGACCTGGCGCGACGACTCCGAAGTCAGCCGCTTCAACGCCTCGAGGTCGATCGACTGGTTTGAGGTGTCACCGGAGACGGCCCGAGTGGTCAGCCGAGCGCTTGAGATTTCAGTGGCCAGCGGAGGGGCCTTCGACGTGACGGTCTCGCCGCTGGTGGAGCTGTGGGGTTTTGGCAGCGGGGGCCAGAGAGACGCTCCCGAGGCGGCTCAGCTGCAGGCCGCACGGAGATTGGTGGGATCGAGCAAACTGACGGTGCGTGCTCGGCCTCACGCGATCCGGAAATCGGACCCCGGCGTGACGATCGATCTCTCGGCCATCGCCAAGGGCTATGCCG
>CAUZJR010000066.1:0-17020 GCA_963580005.1 Planctomycetota bacterium | reverse complement strand
CAGGTCGCCTGGCAGCAATCGTATGCCTGCCCCAAGTACGGTCGCGTGAGTGACGGGGACAAGGGGCTGTACTCGGGGCCCTCGTCCTGTCCCAGCTACGACAAGTCAACCGGTTCTCTTTATACGCTCAGTACCGACGGTGACCTGATTTGCTGGAATACTCGTCAGCAGGGAAAACGGGTCTGGAGTCTCAACTTGTACGATGCGTATCGGGTGCCCCAGCGTCCCAAGGTGGGGCGGAGGTCACTTCGCGACTATGGGTACACGACCGCTCCGCTGTTGTACGGCGAGACGGTGATTGTCGAGGTGGGGGATGATGAAGGGAACCTGATGGCCTTTTCGAAAGAGACCGGCCGACGTCTCTGGGTCTCGGAATCCAAGGATCCTGCCGGACACACCGGCGGACTGGTTCCTCTTGTTGTGGAGGGGTTGCCCTGCGTGGCGGTTCTGACAATTCACAACTTGCTGGTCGCCCGCCTGGACCGGGGGCATGCGGGCGAGACGTTGGCCGAGTTTCCCTGGGTCACGGACTTTGCCAACAACGTGGCCACTCCGACGGTGTACAAGAACTCGATCATCATTTCCTCGGAGTACAACCAGTATGCCACCACGCGGATTGACGTTTCCCGTTCCGGTGCCAAGCAGGTCTGGAAGCAGCCGTACGCATCGGGCGTCTGCCCGCCTGTGATTCACAAGGGTTACGTCTACTGGTGCTGGCGCGGGTTGTATTGCCTGGATTTCAAGACGGGCAAGCCGATTTGGCGAGGAGGCGTGTTTGGAGATACGGCTTCGTGCATCGTCACGTCGGATGACCGGCTGATTATCTGGGGACGGCGTGGGGACCTGGTGCTTGCCGAGACGGCCAATCGTTCTGCCGGGAAATATAAAGAACTGGCCCGCCGCAGGGATCTCATGCAAAACGATGCCTGGCCCCACATCGTCCTTTCGGGGGGCCGGCTGTTCTGCCGGGATCGCGACGGCAACATGCTGTGTTTTGTCCTGTCGCGGTAGGTTGGGCGTTACCGCTGGATCCAGAGTTCGGCACCGATCAAGCTGGCCCCTGTCTCTGAGGTCTTGACCATCACCCGGTTGGCACCCTGCCTGATGGCCTGCAGCGGGACCTTGCAGGTGTACCGTCGCACGCCATGCACTTGTTTGCCTCCGGCGGTCGGTCCGAAGTTGGCCGAGCCAAAGAGGATTTCCGGTGTGCTCTCTTTCTTGAGCCCCGTGAAATCGACCCGCAGCTGAGCGGTCACGTTGAAGCCGGCGTCACTGAGGTCTTCGGGAACGTGCAGGGGACGCTGCTCGAACTTGTTGGGCTTGAGTGCCAGGGGCAGGGCCTTCGAGAATTCCGCCACGTCCTTGGCCCAGTAATGCGAGGGCATCCAGAAACCGGCATCGGAGATGGCGTACTGGATGGGCTGTGAGGTCAGTGTTTTCAGCGAACCGATGCGTCCGAGGATCTTGCGGGCGTAGTCTCGATCGGCGGGTGTTCCCGGTCCGGGGAACAGGTTGAACACGTAGATCCCCGAGGCTCCGTCGTGCCATAGCCTCGAGGCTGCTCCCAACCAGGACTCGACCGGCTGCTTGGTGCTCTTGCCCCGCGGCGGTCGAGACATCAGGCCCGACTGGCTCAGGCAGGGGTAAACCGGGACGTCGTGTTTCTGCCCCAGGGCGACCAATTGCCTGATCGGCAGGTCGAAGGTGATGTACCCGCCGCCGAGTGCCAGCGTGTCGAGCAGTTTTTCTTCCAGCCAGGCCCTGGTGTCGATACCGATCTGGCGACCGTGTTTGAGAGTGGATGGTACTCGCGCCGCGAGCAGGAAGGGTTTCCCCTGGCGAGTGCTTTCCTGCAGCACGACCTGACGGATCTTGCGAACCAGGCGGGTGAGGATGGCCGTTTGGGCAGCGGTGGCCGGCCGTCCTTCAAACGTCGTGCGGAAGTAGAAGGGAGCGCGGAGGAAATCGAGCTCGATACCATCGACGGGATAATTCTGCAGCACCTCGCGGATGATCTCCAGCAGCCGAGGTTCGACATCCGGGTGCTCGAAATCGACCAGGCTCCAGAGCCTGCGGCGATCGTTGTATTTTTGCGACTCGGCCAGAGTGGACATGATGCGGCGGGGATCTGCCTGCTTCCACCTGGGGCGGAAGGGTGCCGTCCAGGCGTCATGAATGTCGTTCATCCGCAGTGTCCAGAACGACTCGATGCCGTGCTTGCGGGCAAACTCGCTGGACATCCGCAAGCCATCGGTACCCTGTCCCAGGAACCTGTCGAGGTTGTTGTTGGCGAAGGATCCCTCGCGCGAACGAAAGACCTCGGCCACCTTGCTCTGGTGGGTAAAGAGATTGAAGCTCTGGGTCGTCGAGTAGAAGATGCTGTCGACATGAGTACCCAGGAGCGGCGTATGCCTGAGTGCCAGGAACCTGTCGAGGGTGTCAGCCCCCTGGGCCCAGATGTCGTCTCCGTCATTGTTGTAGAGGACGCGCCGCCTGCGATGGGCAGCCTTCCTGCGGGCCGCATCCAGGGCGGCTGTCTCGGCCGCTTGACTGCTGCGGCTACCAAGCCAGCCTGGTGCGAGGGCCGTGCTGCCGGCGACCAGGCCCAGGAGGAACTCACGACGTCGACTTGGCATGCTTCGGTTCTCGGAACTGCTGTGTTGAATCGGTCTTACCAACCCCATCAGTTGGGTTGGAGTGCTGATGTGACTCACCAGAGGGCCATTCTATCCGAGGGGTTCACATCGTGGCCAACCAGGTTATCCATCCGAGAGTGCCAGGTGTGGTGAGTTGCCTCACGGAGCCGCCGCAGCCGCGGCGGCCCGGGAAGTTCGTCTGGACACAGCGAATCCTTCCCTCTTCAATGCTGCCGAACATCGCACCTCGGAAGAGCCCGTGAGAGTCGCACTGGTCAAGAACCACTGTTCGCTGAGACGTGGTGGGTCGGAACGCTATTGCGCCAACCTGGCACGCGGCCTGGTGGACCGTGGTCACGACGTGACGGTGATCGGTCGGTCGATGGACGAGGCTCTCAGGCAGGAGCTGTCATTTGTGCCCGTCGAGGTGCCGCGTGGTCCCTCGTGGCGAGCGAACCGGATGTTTGCACAGCTCTGCGGAGCGGCCGCTGATGAGGGGGCCTACGACGTCGTGTACGGGCTGGGACGCAGCCTGGGTCTCGATGTCGTGCGAGTCACCGAGCGGCTGCAGGCTCATTGGATCACGGTCAACTACCCCGGCCTGCTGGGACGCTGGCAGAGATGGAATCCGCGGCACTCAACACTGATCGATCTGGAACGGACGATCTACAACGATGCGAGTGTGCGGCGGGTGATCGTACAATCGAGCGTTGATGCCCGTCTGCTGAGCGACCTCTACGGTGTCGCGTCTCAGAAGCAGCAGCTGATTCCCAACGGCGTGGATCTCTCGGTCTTTCACCCCGAGGTCGTCAGGCACCGCCGGGAGCTGCGGCAGGAACTGGGGATCGCCGAGTCTGAACTGCTGCTGGTCTTCGCCTCGATGGACTTCGCCGGCAAGGGGCTGATGACCGTCCTTGAGGCCATGGCCGCTTGTCGGGACGGCGGTGTGAGGGCATCGTCGTGGCGGCTGGTGGTGCTGGGTGACGGTCGGCGATCCCGTTTCGAGCGACGAGCCCAACAGCTGGGGATCGGTCACGCGGTCTGGTTTGGCGGGCGTCGGCCTGACATCGCGCGGTTCTACGGGGCGGGCGATCTGTTCGTGTTGCCGACGGTGTATGAACCCTTTCCCAACGTGAATCTCGAGGCGATGGCCTGCGGGTTGCCGGTGGTGACGTCGAGCACTGCCGGAGGTGTGGACCTGGTCGAGCCGGGCCGCACCGGATACCTGGTTGATGACCCGGCCGACAGCCGTGCGCTTTCGGCCTGCCTGGCACAATTCCAGGCACTCTCGTCTTCAGAACGTCAGGCGATGAGCGAGGCGTGTTGCCAGGTGGCCTCGGCTCGATCCTTCTCAGCGACCGTGGCGGCCACCGAGGCCATGTTGATGGAGGTGCATTGCGAGAAGAGCAACCTGGCCGGGAGTCGGGTGGCATGACGGGTTCGGCCATCGTGACCTGGGATGGTGGCCGGCTGGCGGTCAACCGGGCATTCGCCTCGGTGCTGGAAGCCGCCGGCCTGACGACGGTGGCAGCCTTCATGGAGTTCGAAGGGGGCGAGTTGGCCAAGCGGGCCGTCGTCGACCGTCGAACCGATCGGATCCGGCTGGCCGGAGATGACAGCGAGTTCGTGGGATTCCTGAAGCGTCATCGACGTCCTCGCTGGCGCGAATACCTGAAGGCCTGGTTGCGGTTGACTCGTCCGATGCTGGGAGCCCGTGCTGAGTGGGAGGCGATCTGGCGGTTTCACGAGTCGGGGTTGCCGACGATGACGCCGGTGGCCCTGGGCGAGTGTCGAGCGGGTTCGTTCGTGCTCACCGAGTCTCTCGAACCCGGCCAAAAACTCTCGGACCTCGCCGCAGAACCCAGTCTCGAGGCACCCAGCCGACATCGGCTCGTTCGGGAAGTGGCCGACCTGGCCCGCCGCATGCACGACGCGGGCCTGCACCACCAGGACTTTTATCTCGGCCACCTGTTGTGCCGGATCGACCAACCTCACGAGCCGGTGTACGTGCTGGACCTGGGCCGTGCCCGTCGCCTGCGTCGGCTGGGAAACCGCTGGATCATCAAGGACCTGGCCCAGTTACACTACTCATCCAGGCACCTGACGACGACCGATCGGCTGAGGTTCTTGACCAGCTACCTGGGTCGCCGGCCCGTCGATGCGGACCGGGGGTTCCTCCGTCGCGTGGCACGCAAGAGCAAGGCGATTGCCGAGCATTCTCGCAAGCACCGGCTGTAGCTGCCGGTTTGCGGACTCGAGCAGCCCGGGTCAGACCCGCGTGACTTCCTGCGACATCTGTTGGAGTATCATCCCCGGCACGACTCGATGGTTGCCGGTCAACTGCCAGCGCTCGACCGACGGGCCGACGTTGATCAGGATCAGCGCACACAGTGTCACCGTCAGCGGCACCAGGTACTCCACCGGCCATCCCATCTCGAGCAACCACGGTGGCAGGAACCGGGCCACCAGCACGGCACAAAGCGGAGCGACGATCACCAGGTCGTAGCCCGGAATGACCCAGCGGAATCGCATCAGCCGCCCGAACAGGTTCAGAGGCGGCAGGTAGCCCCAGCAGTAGACGAACACTCGCGACACCGAAGCCAGGATGACGGCTGAGACCAGCATGTGGAACATGACCGTCATCTTCGGGTCGCCGTGAGTTACATCCGGCCACGAGCACAGCGATGTCATCACGTCTCGGTGGAACATCGCATCATGCGTGACTCCGATCACCGCCCACACGATGCAGCCGATCAGCAGGCCGAGCAGGATGCCGTGGCGATAGCTGATCCTCATCGGCGACTTCTTCGGGCTCACCCGGTCGAATGGCCAACCGAGCAGCTTCTGCCGCGCTTGCTCCTGCAGATCGTCGTACGACTTGAACATCAGTCCCCGCTCGGCAAACCAATCGAGATTCCATTCCTGAAAGCGACCCAGTGCCTTGCTCAGACCGACCCACGCCAGCAGGTAGACGGCCACCGCAATCGGCAGCGACAGCCAAACGAAACTCATCGTGCGAATGACCAACGCCAGTCCGAACGCGATCGCGTAGCCGAAGTGCTGCGAACCCTCCATCGTGAACGTCGGTGTCAGCGGGATGAGGTACGCCAGCACAAAGGTGAAGATGAGGGCCGCGACGGCGAAGTGGTGTGAACCGGACGAGCTGCTATGGAGCGTGAACAGCAGTGCCAGCGTGCCGACAACGACGAGATCCTGCCAGACCAGATGCACCGGTCCCAGGGGCAGCGGTTGCGGGTGCTCCCACGGCGTCACCAGCAGCCATTCGCGGTACGCCAGTCGCCAGAACGGATGAAACACGATGGCGCGAAACACACCGTACGCCAACACGGCGAAGGTGATCAGCGACAGGCACAACGAGTGGAATTCGTGAGAATCTGCTCTGAACCCGAGCAATTCGGATCCGAAATGCACGGCGTTGATCAGGCCGTACACGATGGCCAACAGCACGATCACCCACATCGGTGGCAGGACGACTCGCAGCCAGGTCCACACTGCAGCCAGTAAACCGATCACCGTCGGTCGTCCGCAAAGTACTGCTCGATGTTCTCCAGCGTTTGTGAGAAGACAAGTTGCTCGAGCATGTCGCCGAGCGAACCGGTGGATTCGGTCTGCTGTCGCATCTGCTCGAGTGTTCCATCGAAGGCGACGGTGCCCTCGCGGAGCACGATCAGCCGATCGGCCAGTTCCTCGACAAGTTCCGGCACGGGAGTCGACATCACGATCGTTCCGCCAGCATCGGTCAGTCGTTTGAGAACCCGTTTCAGGGCGAGGATCCCCGAGGGATCGAGTCCCCCGGAGAAGGGTTCGTCGAGCAGCAGGATCGGCACCTCGGTGATCAGTGCCGAGCAGATGGCGACTTTCTTCTGCTGTCCGGCCGAGTGAGTGCGGATCGGCGAATCGGCCAGCCGGTCGAGCTCGAACAGATTCAGCAATCTCTCGACGTGATCGATCAGCCGGTTTTCATCGATCTCGTACAGCCGGCCGACCGAGAGCAGAAATTCGCGGCCGGTACGGTTTCGCGGCAGCCACGGGTGGTCGGGAAGGAAGACGACCTCGCGGCGGATGTCGCGTTCGGCATCGATCGAGGACCTGCGTCGCCGCCCGCCAATCTCGACGTGCCCCTTCTGAGGCTTGAGCACTCCGGCCAACGCCGAGAGCAACGTGGTCTTGCCCATCCCGTTGGGACCGAGAATCCCGACCAGTTCACCGGGTTGGATCGTGAGGTTGACGTCGCGGAGCACGGGCTTGACGCCGTAGTGCTGCGTGATGCTGGTAACGCAAATCACCCGAAGTCTCCGACGCTGTGCTGATCGGTGCCGGCCGTCCGCTGTGCCCGTCCCTGGAGATCGTCTTGAGTTAATACCTGTGAGCGGGACCCAGCCGGTATGATGCTACTGGCTGTCTTCGGCTCGGCAAGTAAGCGACCTCGATTGCTTGCCGGCCCTCCAGGCAGCGAGCTCATGGTGCCAGGGATTCGTTGGCCGGTTCAATTGGCGGAGAGCGCGAAATGGGGGACAGCGGGAATCTTCGAACATGGGTGAGCCTGCCTGTCGCAGGCCTGGTGTTGGCTCTGTGTACAACCGGCATGGCTGCGGATCTCAGGAAGGATGCCGTCGCGGTCTGGGACTTCAGGGCCGGGTCCGGCGACGTCGTTCGCGACATCAGTGGCAACGGGCATCATGGCAGGATCGTGGGTGCCAGCTGGGTTTCCGGAGCGACCGTCAGCGGCTTGGCATTCGATCGGTCGCAGCGCGACTACGTGATCGTTCCCGATTCCGAGCGGCTGCACATTCAGCCACCGTACACCCTCGGTGTCTGGTTCCGCACAACCAGCTCGAAGAACAACGCGACCTACCTGCTGAAAAACGGCGGGACATTCACCGGGTGCGGGATCTACTACTACGGCGACTCGAGAGCGATGTACATGGACGCCAAGGGGGTCGACCAGAAGCTGTATCACATCGGCGGCAGCTCGAAGATCCTGCCCGACGGTCGCTGGCACCACGCGGTGGCCAGCTGCGGCAACGGCAAGCAGCGGCTGTACGTCGACGGAGTGGTGTTTGCCGAACGGGATATTCCCGGGGACCTGTCTCTGAGCTACGGCGGCACGACGGGGATTCACATGGGTCGCTGGCTCGGCAACGGGCACTTCGACGGCACGATGGGCAAGGCCTACATCCTGAAGAGAGCGTTGACCGAGACCGAAGTGCGGGCTGTGTATGCCGAGGAGCGCAAAACGTTCAACAGCGACGTGACGATCCCCCCCACCTCCGGCGGGCCCCGGATCGATGGGCGACTCGACGACGATTGCTGGCAGGGTCGGCCCGCGATGGATCACTTCACCCTGCTCGACTACGACGCCAGCAGGCCCTCCACGTCGACCACGGCTCACCTGAGCTTCGACGGCAAGCATCTTTATCTTTCCGCACGATGCGAGTACCCCGGCCTCTCGACCCTCGTCGCACCCGTGCGACCTCGAGATGACCGAGGTGTCAAGAATGACGATCGCATCGAGCTGTTCATCTCGACCGGCAGCGGCTCGTACCATCACCTGGTGCTGACGGCCGCCAACGTGTTGCTCGATCGCCGCTGCGTGTACCAGATCGAAGGCGCGGGCTATGCCCCCGGCGGCTTTGCGAAGTTCGACGCTGACATCTCGTGGAACTGCGACCGCATTCAGACGGCGACTCAACGAGGCAGCAAGGCCTGGACGGCCGAGATGGCGATCCCTCTTTCGGAATTGGGGGGAGTGAAGCCGGGGACCAGCTGGCGGGTGAATGTTGTGAGGATCAACCGGCATGCCGGGCAGGTCAGTTCGTTTACGCCGTTGTATGAGCGTCTCGATCAGCCCGAGGCACTCTCGGTCTTGAAATTCCAGGACAGCACCGCGGTGCTGACGCGTGCGGCCAAGAGGCCGGTGTCGGTCGATGTGACTCCGCTGGCACGAACCAATTACGACAGCGACTCCGACGGCGAACCGATCGTCTTTTCCAGCAGTTACCTGGGCCGAGGCAGCTACACCACGTTGCCAACCGAGGCTGACAGCTCGACCACCGTCAAGCTGCTGGCCACGCTCGGCGAATTCGAACCGGCGACGTTTTCGGTGCGAGCCACCGGTCGGGAACTGGGCAATGTCCGCGCCCTGGTGGTCGGAGACCTCAGGAACGATCGCGGTGATGTGATTCCGCGGGGCCATGTCGAGATCCGGGTGGTGGAGTTGTGGAGGCGGCAGATGGACTCGAGAGAGCACATGTTCATGGAACGCTTTCTTGAGAAGCAGTCGGGCCTGGACATTACCCGCCACACGACACGCCGGTTCTGGTTGACCGTTCAGGTTCCCGGGCAGGCTCGCAAGGGGACGTATCGTTCGAAGATCCGCATCACGAGTGATGGAACGACGCTCAGGCAGTTGACGCTCGAGGTCGAAGTGCTGCCGATTAGGCTCCTGCAGGCTGCGGGCATGGGCTACTTCATGTACCTGCCGACCTGGGGCATTCCTCCCGTACTACGAACCGAGGCGTATCTGAAGCGGATCTTTGTCGACATGCGACGGCACGGGATGACGACGGCCACCCTGTATCCCTACGGACTGCCCTTCGGCAACGTGATGAATGTGTTGCGGGACAGCGAACTGATGACGGCCGGGGTGCCGGCGATCTGGTTGGGAGCCGATGCGGTCGGGCCCGAGACGTGGAAGAAGATACTCGACCAGGGTCGGCGTCAGAAATGGCCCGAGTTGGCTCTTTACCTGCAGGACGAGCCGGGCGATCAGCAGCGGATCGACAACGCCAGGCGGCTATTTGCCAAGCTGGATCAGTTCCGCAAGGACCACCCGGAACACCGGAAGGTGCGATCTACAACCGCGATCGGATCGACCGGCATCAAGGCCTTGGGTGCGCAATACGACATCTGGATTGCCGGAGCGGGGTTTGATGAGAAGCTGGTCAAGGCATCGCAGAAGATGAACAAGTTGCTGTGGTCCTACGACTGCAACCTGGCCCCGGTCGATGCCGAGAGTTGCCGGTACTATTTCGGGATGTGGTGCTTCAAGACCGGGATCAAGGGCAGTGCCCTGTGGGCGTACTCTGATCCGGGCAGCACGGCTTCAGACGCCTGGGACGCGGTGCTCAAGGATGTGGTCAATACCGAACTTCACTATTCGTTCGTGCGGCCGACGCCCGAAGATCTCGTTCCGACGATCGGATGGGAGGCGGTCCGCGAGGGTATTGATGATCATCGCTATCTGACCACTCTTTCGAAGCTGATCCAGCGGGCTCGGGCCAAGGGCCTCTCGAGTGACTCGAAGCGGGCACGGGCGGTGTTGCAGGAATGGAACGCCAGGATCGACACGAACGGCCACCAGGCAAGAGCCGAGCGCGGGCTGGCGACGAAGCGGCGACTGGGAAACCACTACGACCGGTCGACCGGGCCGGGTCAAGAGGCCGCCGTGGACTATGAGAGTTTCCGCCGGCAACTCGCCGGCGAAATCCTCAGGTTGCAGCGTGCGCTAAGTGGTGCCTCAAAGTGACCGTGACTGGCGACCGGAGGCCCAAATCGGGACGTGGCACTTGCCCGACGGGACGCTAGACTGGAATGGTGTTCCGCGTCCTGATCGGACCCGGGGCTCACGCCGCACGTGCTGTCCAATGCCCTGGAGTCCTGCTGATGCGATCGATCACTGTTGTTGCCGTGGGACTGATGGTGTTGTCATTTACCGCGTGTAGCAGTGAGGCTCCCCCCGAGCCGCAAGCGCAACCGCATTTAGAATCGGCAGCAGCGTTGCCCGAGACTGTTCCGGTTTCGAGCGAAGCGGTTTCACACGAGCATTCCGCAGAGGCTCAAGGTCCTGGTGGTCACGGCAAGCGGGAACACGGTCACGGCCAGGGGGGACATGATCACTCCGTGGCGGCTGGCGAGCGGTCAGGTAGCATCGCGGTTGGCGACAAGGTGCCTGAATTCGAGGTGACGATTGACGGCAAGACGATGAAGTTGAGTGACCTCCGCAAGAACATGGCGCTCTCGGAGAACGGCACATTGGTGCTGACCTTCTGGTGTTCGTTCTGTCACAGTTGCCGGCACGTTGAGCATCAACTGGACAAGCTGGCCAAGCAGTACCAGGGCCGGGTGGGAGTGATCGCGCTGGATGCCAGTGCGGGTGAGACGGCCGAGGTAGTGGCGGAGTTTGCCAGGGAGAACGACCTGAGTGTGCCGATTGCTCTGAACGCCAAGGGCACGGCCGTGGACATCTTTGGTGTTCATGCCACGACGACCACGATCGTGATCGACGGCAAGGGTGTGCTGCGATACTGCGGCCAATTCAGTGACCGCGAGCATTCCTATGCCGCCGATGCACTGAAGGCCGTACTGGCCGGTGAAGAAGTTCGAGTCAAGAAGACACGGCACAAGGGTTGACGGATCACCCGCGCCTAGCCTCCGTGTGAGGCTGAAGAACAGGGCTTCCCAGCCGCCATCGCTTTCGTATCGTGCCGCGGCGCCGGCTTTTCACGGTCGCAGCCGGTCCCTCTCCCGGTGACCGGATCGTGGTCCCGGGACCATCCCACATGTTGGCACAACAGTTGCGTTAGCGTACGATCGAGGTGGCTCGCGTTCTCCATCTGATGGGCCGTGCAAGGGGTGATTCAACGATGAGACTTTCAGATTGGCTGCGCTCGGTGCGTGAACTGCGACGTCAACGGCCTCGGCGGAGACGCCCGGTGGCGAGCGTGTCTCCGATAGAGGGACTCGAGGATCGGACACTGTTGAGTGTCGTATCGATCTTTGACCCGGTTGCCGCGGAGCTGTCGATCGAGAGTGACGCTGCGGATGCGATTGTCGTGAGTGTTGATGGTGCGGGCGAGGTTGCGGTGAACGGATCCTCAACCGGTGTGGCCGCCGCCGACGTGGCGATGCTCGACGTCGATGGTGGACCTGGCGACAACCAGATTGACATTTCGGCCGTGTCGGTCGTCGACTTCCCGGCTCTGACTGGCGTAACCGTCAGCGGGGGCGATGGAGCTGATCACCTGAAGGGTAGTGAGTTCGATGACCGCATGGACGGTGGCGACGGCCCCGACACGCTCGAGGGTGGAGATGGAGACGATGACCTGCGAGGCCGGGACGGCGACGACGTGCTCGAGGGAGGTGCCGGTGACGACAAGGTCAACGGCGGAGCCGGCGACGATCACCTCGACGGTGGACTCGACAACGACCGCTTGCTGGGTGGCCGCGGCGACGACGTGCTGACAGGCAATGAAGGTGACGATGTGGTCCGTGGCCACGGTGGTCGTGACCGAATCGAGGAGACAGCCGATGCCGACTTTGATCTCGACGATTTCCAGCTCGACGGCAAGGGCCACGACGTGTTCCGCGACCGGATCGAGCATGCTCACCTGACCGGTGGTGATTCTCAGAACCGGATCGACGCTTCCGGTTTCACCGGCTCCTCTACGCTGAGCGGTGGCGGTGGTGATGACTTCATTCTTGGCGGCAGCGGTGCTGACCGGCTCGAAGGAGATGACGGCGACGATGTCCTCAATGGCGGTCGCGGGAAAGATGACCTGTCGGGTGGTAACGACGACGATCGGCTGCTCGGTGGTGGCCAAAACGACGTTCTCTCCGGCGGACCCGGCAACGACATGGTCAATGGCCAGGGCGGCGTGGACCGGATGGACGAGTCCGGCGACGTCGACTTCACGCTCGATGACCGATCGCTCTCGGGCGTCGGCGACGACCGTCACCGCGGGATCGAGATTGTCCATCTCGTCGGAGGTGACTTGCCCAACAGGATCGACGCTTCGGCCTTCGGTGGACAGACGATCCTCGAAGGTGCCGGGGGCAACGACCTTCTGCTGGGAGGACTGCTCCGCGACATCCTCGAAGGAGGCGATGGCGACGATGAACTTCACGGGGGACACGGTCCGGACCTGTTGCGCGGTGGCATGGGCCAGGATGTGTTGCACGGTGAGGCCGACGACGATCGGCTCAACGGCGGCGGTGACGACGACGAACTCCACGGCGATGAGGGTGACGACCGACTGCTCGGAGGCGGTGGTGGCGACATCATCAATGGCGGGATCGGTAATGACATCCTGCGTGGCCACGGAGGCGACGATGAACTCTCCGGCGGCGATGGAGACGATGACCTGCACGGTGGCCACGGACGGGATCGGGGTCACGGCGGATCCGGTCGAGACCGCATTCGAGGTGGTGACGGCGACGATCTGCTCGAAGGAGACGATGGCCAGGACGACATCGACGGTGGTGCCGGAGATGACGTTGTCCATGGCGGCCATGGTGACGACATGCTCCACGGTGGCTCCGGCGACGATGTCCTCGATGGAAACGACGGCGAAGATCTGCTCGACGGAGACGAGGGTGAGGATCACGTCCATGGCGGTCTCGAAGTCGATACCGAAGTGACCTTTGTGACCAGCTTGACGTCACCAAGCGGATCCGACGCCACAGGTAAAGTGAAGTTCGAACACTCGCTTGATGGCGATGTCGAGATCGAGTTGGAGGTCGAGGTCGAAGACGTGGCCGCGGGAAGCTACGACGTCCAGATTGACGGAGTCAGCCTCGGGCCGATTGTGGTCGGTGAAGGGGGCATGGCCGAGGTCGAATTCTCGACCCATCCTGATGAACTCGGCGAAGTCGACCTTCCCGAGGGATTTGCCGGAATTGGAGGCGGGACGGTCGTCACGGTGAATGATGGAACCACGACGATTCTCGAAGGAACGTTTGGCGAACGCGTTGAATTCGAGTTCAAGGTTCCGCTGCAGGCGATCGGTGAATCGACGGTTCGCGGCCGTGTGAAGTACGAGCAGGAGGGTGACGCGGAGATCGAGTTCGAACTGCGTTTGCGGGGTGCCGACCCGGGTACCTACAACGTGCTGGTCGATGGAGTGACCGTGGCAGCGATCACCATCGGTGCAGACGGCCGGTTCGACCTGGAGATGTCCCTGTCTCCCGAGGATATCGACGAGTTGCCATTGCCGGAGAACTTCCCCACGATCGGTCCGGGGACCGTGATCGAGATCGAGGGGATCGCGATGGCGACCCTGGGGTAGGCGGATCAGGCCAACCGGGTTCGAGTTGTTCCTCGAGCGACTCGAACCCCGGCCGCCGGCGGATCAGACTGTCCCGAACGCTCCGTTGTTGGGAGCGGGACGGGGAGAAGGTGTCGGTGCCCACGCTGGATTCGCTTGACCGGGGTCAGAGGGCTCGCATTGTCGACGTTTCCGGAGACGACGCGATCGCGGTGCGGTTGATGGAGATGGGGTTGGCCGAGGTGGGGGCCATCGACGCGGTTGTCTGCATCGCCGACGCGTCGAATCTCGAACGCAATCTCTACCTGCTCAGCCAGGTCCTGGACCTGCAGTTGCCCAGCGTGCTGGTGCTCAACATGGCCGACGTCGCCCGCAGCCGCGGGGTTACGATCGATGTCGAACTGCTCAGGTAGCGGCTTCCCATTCCGGTCGTCGTGACCGAGGCCCACCGCGGAAAGAGACTGGATGAAATCCCCCAGGCGGTCTCCGAGACGCTCGACCGGGAAACCGCCAAGAGGCTCGGGTTGTTCCCGGCGGGGTTCTACGACGAGTGCGAGCAGTTGGCCGAGCAATTGGCCGAGCAGGATGTGCCGGGGTATCTCGTGGAACGGATGCTGCTGGATGTCGGTGGTCATGTCGAAGGGCTGCTGCTCGAGACGTCCGCTGGTGAATTGTCGACGGCCGTTTCGGACGCGGGTCAGAGGTTGCGAGAGGCGGGTTTCCGCATCCCGACGATCGAGGGCCAGGTCCGCTATGCGTGGGCACGCGAGTTGTTGGAGGGCGTTGTCTCGAGCCCGAAGGGCTGTAAGGTCACCGTCAGCGATAAGCTCGACCGTCTTGTGACTCACCGGTTCCTCGGACCGGTGATCTTCCTGTTCCTGATGTTCCTGGTCTTCCAGGCGATCTACTCGTGGGCGGTTCCGGTGATGGATGCCTTCGGAGTCGGACAGGATGCGATTGGTTCGCTGGTCTCAGGCTCGATGCTCCCCGGACCCCTGAGGAGCCTGCTCGTCGATGGCATCGTCGCGGGCGTCGGAGCCATCCTGGTGTTCCTGCCACAGATCGTGCTGTTGTTCTTTCTGATCGCGCTGTTGGAAGACTGCGGCTACATGTCTCGAGCCGCGTTCCTGATGGACAAGCTGATGGTGAAGTTCGGGCTCAGTGGCAAGTCGTTTGTCCCCCTGATGTCGTCCTTTGCCTGTGCCATCCCCGGCGTGATGGCGACCCGCGTCATCGAAAGTCGTCGGGATCGGATGATCACGATCCTGGTTGCACCCCTGATGAGCTGTTCGGCTCGACTGCCCGTCTACGTGGTCCTGATCGGTGCGTTTGTGCCCGCGGGAGGCTACCTGGATGGATGGGTCACGTGGCGGGGCATCGTGCCGCTGGCGATGACTTCGCAGGGTACGATCGTGGCGATCCCGGTGGCGTGGTTGCTCCGCAAGACGCTGTTTCGGGGTGAATCCTCCCCGTTCGTAATGGAACTGCCCGAGTACAAGCTCCCCACTCCACGGGTAGTGTTCAGTCGCGTGTACGATCGCGGCCGAGCCTTCGTGATGCAGGCCGGGACGCTGATCTTCGTCACGACGATCATCGTCTGGGCGGCCGGTTCCTTCCCCGGAGATCACTCGCGGCTCAATCAACTCCAAGCCGAGATCGAGCAGTTTGAAGTGGATCCCGAATCCGAGGCGGGACGCGAGAGGCTGGCGCGATTGAAGCCGTTGCGGAACCAGGAGAGTTCTCGGTTGATCGAAGAGAGCCTGCTGGGCCGCCTGGGACATGGGATCGAGCCGATTGTTCGACCGCTGGGTTGGGATTGGCGGATCGGCGTCGGAGCGATCGCTTCGTTTCCCGCCCGCGAGGTGTTCGTCTCGACGCTGGGGACAATCTACAGCCTGGGAGGCGATGTCGACGAGACGGACACCGGCTTGCGGGGTGCGATGCGAATGTCGACCTGGCCCGACGGTCGCAAGGTGTTTGATCTGCCGGTCGCCCTGTCGGTGATGGTCTTCTTCGCACTGTGTGCCCAGTGTGCTTCGACGCTGGTCGTGATCCGCCGTGAAACCAACAGCTGGACCTGGCCGGTTTTCTGCTTCGCCTACATGACCGTGCTGGCGTATATTGGAGCGTTTGCGACCTACCAGGTCGGTACGATGATCGGCTAGCCCGCCGTGGCGGTGGTGCGGGCCGGGTCTTTTCGGGAATCTTGTATGCAGCTACTCGGCTGGCAATCGGTCATAGCGACCCTGTGTGTCGCCCTAGCCGTCCTCGTCGCGTTGCGACGTGTCATCATGATCTGGTCGGGCCGATCTGGTGGAGGCTGTTCAACGAGTGGCTGTGCCGGGTGTGAGGTGAATGAGACGCCGGTTCCCATCAACAGCCCATCCGCGGAGTTTGTGGCACTCGAGTCGTTGATCACTGGTGACGAGGCCGGAGTCTGACACGCTGTAGCCCGGCCTGATTCCGCTTCTACCCACCAACTCACCCACACCAAGGACGTTGATCGTGGAGAATCTTGTACCCTTCATCTCGTTGCTCTTCCTGAGTGCCGGGCTGGGAATCGACAACGCGTTGCTGATCGAGTTCTCTCTGAAGAGTCTCAAACTCGAAAAACGTCGGCACATGCTGTGGCGATCGGTGGCCCTGGTGTTGGCCGCGGTGCTGCGGATTGTCTTCCTGTTCTGCCTGTCGCAACTCGCCTTCCTGGAACGTCCGCTGCCGGAGTCCGGCTGGCTTCCCAACCGCTGGTTCCACACTCCCACCGAGCACGGTGAGCCGTTGACATGGATGAGCCTGGTACTGTTCGTCGGCGGACTGGTGATCCTGGCGATGGCTCTCTGGGAGTACTACCACAAGCTCCGAGAAGAAATGTCTGGCGGCGAGAAGGAGACAGGGAGCAGCAGGCCGGGGACGATGCGGATCCTGGCGGTCGTCAGTTACCTGGCCGCGATGAACATCCTCTTCAGCCTCGACTCGGTCTTCGCCGCCGTGGCGATCATGGACCTGGCCACCCAGTTCTGGTGGATGGTCGCCGCGATCCTGATCGCCTCGGGGATCATGGTCTACGGCATGATCCCGATCAGCGCCATCGTGTCGCGGAACAAGCACTTCGCCGTGTTGATGCTCTCGATCATGGCCGTGATCGCCACGAAGCTGTTGGCCGAGGGCACCGGTGCTCATTTCTCCAACGGACTGCTGATGTTCATCATCGGCATCCTGCTGATCAACGACGCGGCCCAGGCACTGCTGGATCGGGCCGAGGGAAATCGCGAGGCCGAGGCCGAGGAGGAGGCGACCGAGTCGTCCTAGCAGCCTGGT
>CAUZJR010000065.1:0-17023 GCA_963580005.1 Planctomycetota bacterium | reverse complement strand
TGACCTGCACGCCCTCGCGGGCCTGGAAATCCTTGATCGCCCTCTCGACGGCCCGGCGGTTGACCGATCCGCAGAAGAACGTCAGCTCGGGCACCTCGGCCCACTTGTCCCCCTGCACCGGCGTGAATCCGAACTTCTTGAACTGTTTCAGCCCGCGGTCGGACGCCGCAAGGAAGCGGGCGAACTTCAGAGCCTCGGTCGGAGCCGACGCACTCTTGAGCACACCGACGGTGACCAGCACTTCGCCCTGGTCCAGCTCGGGCACTTCGATCGCGTCGATCCCGTCGACGATCGTGGTGGTCGTGTTCCAGATGATCGCCGCATCGGCTGCACCGATCTTGACCGTGTTGGCCACCTCGGGCACCGTCGGCTGAAACGTCCCGGTCTTTCGGACCAGTGCTTCGAGCTTGGCCCAGTGGCCGGACGCCTTGAGCAGCTTGCGGGTCTTTTTACCGACGGCCGCCTGATCGGGGTTGCCCAGCACGGTGCGGACGTCGTCCCGCAGCAGGTCCTCGATCGACTTGATCCCCTTGGGGTTCCCCTCGGCCACCGCGATCACCGGCTTCATTTTCGCCAGCGGGATCGATTCGGCCACCAGTCCCTTCTTGCGGGCCGTCTCGATGTAGCTCTCGTCGGCCGCCAGGTACAGGTCTCCGGTCCGAGCCGTCTCGATCCGGCTCAACAGCGTATTCGAGCCTCCGTAGTCGAGATTGATCTGGACTCCGAATTCTTCGAGGTACTGCTTGGCGATTGCTTCGACGGGCTTTCGAATTCCCGCGGCGCAGAAAAACGTCAGGGATGCCGGGGGTGAGCCGTCGTTGCCCGAGGCTCCTGCGCGGACCGGAGGCCGTCCCATCTGGCTCAGGAGGTACGACAGGCCCAGCAGCACCAGCAGGCCGGCGATGGCCAGCAGGGCGTGCCGGCTGATCGCACCTCGAGGGTGATCAAGCGGGGAGGAACGGGGACGCATCAGGAGTCTCGAATCGAGCCGGTTGCTTCGGGATATCAGCATAGACGATCAGGTGATCAGGTGACCATCGTGGCACGTTGCTGCTGCTGCCTCTACTGGACGTGGACTTCCAGTCCCGAGAGCACCGGCGGCAGCGAGCCGTCGGCCGGAGTCAACTCGATCCGCAGCGTCCCGTCGACGACCACACCGGGCACCTCGACCATCATCGTCTTGCCGATTCCGGCCGTGGCGGCCAGGTCGAGATCGCGGCGGATCAGCTTGCCTGCGACCCGGATCGAAAAGCGTCTGGCCCCCGGCTTGACCGCATCGGGCTCGGCAAAATGCAGCTTCACCCGGTAGGTCGCCTTGCCGGGCAATCCGACCTCGAGAGTCCGAATGCCGCGGGCTCCATAGGCTCCGATCCACGTGGGTCCGCCGTCGGGTCCGGCCTGCATGCGATCCGAGTGACTCGAAAACCACTCGATCGCTGAGGGAGTCGCCGTGACGGAGATCTTCGGCGACGGTCCACCCACCACGGGAAACTCGAGCCACAGCGTGCCCTGGTCATCGGGCCGGTCGCCGGGGGCACCGAGGTTCAGGCCCAGGTGTTTCAGCGGCGAGGAGCCGACGTCGAGCTTGTTGAATGTCCACATCTCAGCCCGCGGGTCGTGCACCAGTGCCAGCGAGGCCTGGTTCTGGTACGAGCAGCTGCAGGTGCGGGTGTAGTCGGGTGCGTTGAGCACTCCGTCGGCACAGATCAGGTTCGAACTGCAGCTGGACCGGAATCCTCCGAGGTTGCCGGTGCCGCCGTCGCGGGCGAGGTCGAAGTAGCCGGCCGCGGCTGATCGAAATGTCATCAGGTGCCGACTGGCCACCGCCGAGTTGCAGCCGTAGTTGCGGGTGTAGCCCCAGGGTTGAGTCAACCCGGTCAGGGGGTTGGTCCGGGTGACCCGCTCGCCGTTCAGAAGTGACACCGCTGCGCCCTGAGTGATGATCGTCTCACCCCGCAGCAGGCAGGGTCCCTGGTACTTCAGTTTCTTATCCCAGCGGATCGCCCCGTCGTTTCCTCGGTAGACGATCATCCGGTCGGCGGGTTCATCCTTGAGCATGTCTCGGGCCGGGCGACCGCATTGCAGCAGCAGCTTGTGCTGTTTCGAGTACCCCAGCCACGTCCCAAAGACCCCCTCGGTCGTACTCCAGGCCTCCTTCCCGGTCCGGGCCTCATAGGCCACCAGCCGCGGTTTCCCGGTCGGCTTGCGGCCTCGGCGGAGCATCAAAGTGACGATGGTGTCGGGCAAGCGGTCGATGGCGTACAGCATTCCGTCTCCGGCGGCGATCGCGTTGTGACGGAACCCATAGTGAGCTTCTCGGGTCCAGAGCACCTTGCCGTTGTGCCGATCCATCACGACGAGATGTCGGCTGGTGGTGCCGTCCTGCGTGTAGCCTCCGACTCGTTTCTTCTCATACACCAGCGGTTCGGCTCCGGCGATCAGCAGGTCTCCGGCCACGGCGATGTAGCCCCACTTGGGCTTGCCGGCGTTTCCGAGAGTCGGCAGAGGAAACTCGGCGATGACCTCACCGGTGGCCGGGTCGAGCTTGACGCAACGGGACTGGTAGGCGACGTAAACGGCGTCCTGGACACTGACGTAGTTGCTGCCGGTGGCGTTGGCTCCGGGCTGATGGCCGGTGAAGTTGAACGCCTGTCCGACCTGCGGCAGCGAGGCTTCCCAGAGCACTCGGCCGCTGTAGACATCAACGGCCCTCAGGATGTCGGGCCCCTCGATGAACAGTCGGCCTCCCACGACCTGTTCGGTCGGCCCGTGTCCGTGTCGCGGCAGGATGCTTTTGTTCGAACTGCCGCCGAACCACAACAGGCCCAGCGGAGCCTTGACGAGGTCATCGTCGGAGACCGAGGTATTGGCGGCGTCGGCGTACTGGTGGGTCCAGGGTGCCGAGCCCGGCAGCGGTCCGGGCCGCGACAGGACGCTCTGGCCTCGGGCAGCAGTCAACTTGTGATTGGGGCAGCGCTGGGTGTTGACCGAGCCGGCCAATCGAGCGTGCTGGGTCTTTGTGAGTGGCAGCAGCAACTGGCCTCCGTAGGGCCTCAGCACGGAAAAGACCTGTGCGACGAATGCGTCGGTCGAGTCGAAACCGGATGACTCGAGGCGTTCGGTGGTGACCAGGTGCGCCAGGTAGGGAGGCAGCCCGATCTCGAGTGGATCGGCGTGGTGTACCGCGATCCGGTTCCGCGGGATTCCTGCGGCATCGAGCATGCGGCGGATGCGTTGGACGCGTCCGGCGTCACTGTCGATGCCGATCACCTGCCAGTTGCGGTGGTGAGCCAATCCTCGCAGTAGTCTGCCTTCGTCCAGGCCCATCACCACGGCGATGCCACCGGTCGGACTCGAGACGGCACTGATCAGTTTCGTGGCGGCCAGCACCGAGGGGTTGTCATCGGGCAGTGCGGCCGGGGTTGTCAGAGCGAACTCGACGGGGGCTTCGACCGGAGTGGGTCCGTAGCACGAGATGGCTCCGTCGGTGGTGACCACGACCAGTCTCGAGTCGGCGGCCAGCATGCTGGCGATCGAGCCTTCGGCCGAGGCTCCTTCGAGGGGTTGCGTCCAGGCGAGTTTGGCGGGTTGGTTCCCGGCCGGCAGATCGACGGCGATCAGGTCTCGGCCCCGGCTGCCGTAGAGCCTGGGCCCGGCTTTCAGGAACAGCTGGCACTTGATCGCGGCGGTCCATTTCTCTGGGAACGTGAACTTGGTCTGGTCGACGCCCTTCTTGTCCTTGGTCGTGGTGAGCAGTGGACGGGCGACGTCGACGGCGCGCAGCCGGTCACCCCCGGTGATGGCCAGCCCGTCGGCGAGCACCGGGCAGCGGCTGCCTCCCAGGCCCACGCTGTGCAGTCCGGTCTTGAGGTCGAATCCGGTGCTGCCGCTGAAGAAGGCCTGCGAGGCGGCGGCCACCTGGTCGCCCCCGCTGCGGCGGTACTTGGCCAGGTGGAAGTAATCGAGCTTGCCGGTTCGGCGATCCAGCAGAGCCGGTACGCTGCGGCCGTTGGGGACGATCAGTGCATTGCCCGAGGCGGCGAGATAGCCCTGGGGGGCCAGGCCGGCAAACGCGGGGCTGTTGTGTGGCTGCCGGATGTAGATCGAGCCGGTGCTGTCGTTGCGCCAGGTGACATCGCCGGTGCGGGCATCGACGGCCTGGATGAAGACACCCATGAAGGGCCAGATGCTGGCGGCGTAGTAGACCTGGCCGTCGAGCAGCACCGGTCCGCCTCGGGCCGGCCAGGCCGAGATCAGCCGGCTGTTGCCCATCACTCGCTGGTCGCGGGGTGCGGCGTTGTGGACGAAGACCTGCTTGCCGGTGGCCAATTCGAGCCCGTACAGGCAGCCGTCGTCGGCCACCAGGTAGACCCGGTCGCCGGAAGCCACCGGGGCGTAGCGAACCGGGCCCTCGGTGTGGAATTTCCAGCGAGGCGTTCCGGTGGCCAGGTCCCAGGCGGTGAGACTGTCGTCAAACGACGAGCCGATCAGCAGCAGGCCTCCGGCTACGATCGGCTGGTGTACCGCATCGACACGCAGGGTGTCCTGGTCGAGCCACGCGCCCTTGAGCTTGGGCAGGTGCCTGGTCCACTGGCGGTGGAGTGTATTGGCAAGAGTTTCTGAGGTGGCGGCCGAACGTCCCGCGTCGTGACGCCACATCGGCCAATCGGCGGCAGTGGCCGATTGTCCCGATGAGATGAGCAGTGTTGGCAGTGTCAGCAGAAGCAGCAAGCCGCGGATGGTAGACGGCATCGGAATCCCCCAGGGACTGGCTGCGTAGCCCCGTCAGGGGCGGAGGTGCCTGTCCCGTCCTCTCAGTGTGTCAATGTGCCACAGTCAAAACGCGTCATGGTCTGGGGTTGGTGCTGGGGACATCTCAGCCAACCGTCCTCCCGCCAGTACCACTTTCCGTCCCGCGAACGCGACGGCGTCGGGGTCGTGAGTCACCAGCAGTACGGCTCCGCCCTGGTCGGCAAATGCCTGCAGGGCCTTCAGTACCTCGTCGCTGTTCTCACCGTCGAGGTTCCCGGTCGGTTCATCGGCCAGGATCACCTGGGGCTCGTTGAGCAGTGCGCGGGCCAACGCCACCCGTTGCCGCTCGCCGGTACTCAGCTGCCCCGGTCGATGTCCGACCCGGTCTCCCAGCCCAAACCGTTGCACCAGTTCCTCGGCCCGCTTTCCGGCTTCCGGGTCGCCGGTGACCAGTGCCGGGGCCAGTACGTTGTCGAGCACATTGAGGTAGGGCACTAGGTGGAATTGCTGGAAGACGAACCCGATCCGTTCGGCTCGAAACCGGGCACGTTTTTCCTGGGACAGCGAGTAGGGATCGGTGCCATCGAGGGTCACTTCGCCCGAGTCGGGGCTCAGCAGCCCGCCGGCGACCAGCAGCAGGGTGGTCTTTCCGCAGCCGCTGGGTCCGACCACCGCGACGAATTCTCCCGAGTCGACCGACACGCTGACATCGGCCACGGCGACAACGTCTTCGACATCGCCGGTGTAGGACTTGGTGATGTGGTCGAGTGAGATCAGCATGGGTGGTGCGTGCTGGGCGTGCTGGGCGAGTGGGCTACTGTTCCTGCAGGATGACGGCGGGGTCCTGGCTGGCGGCGACCAGTGCGGGCAGCCAGGTGGCCGCGGCCGAGAGAGCTGGGGCCAGCAAGAGTGCGATCAGCAGCCAGTCGACGTCGAAGAGGCTCTGTCCGATGGGCCCGCTGAAGCCGGTGCCGATCAGGTAACCGGCCGCGTAGCCGATGGCTCCTCCGGCGAGCCCGACCAGCAGAGCCTTGCCCAGGAACAGCACCAGCACGTCGCGGCTGCCCAGCCCGATGGCCCGCAGGATACCGATCTCGTTTCGTCGCTGGCGGGCGTTGCCCACGGCCAGCAGCACGATCCAGGCGAAACTGCCCACGACCGCCAGGGGCACCAGTACGTTGGCCTGGGCCTTGCGGCTGTTGATCATCTGCTGACCCGATTCCTCGGCCGCCACCAGAGACGCCTCGGCCGTCTTCTTCGCCTTGTTGCGTGCTTCGGCCCGGGCCAACGCCTTGCGACCTCGCTCGAGGACCTGTGTCCCGGGCAGCACCTTGGCGATTTCGCCGCGGATCTCGGCCAGCCGGTCGGCGGTGGCACAGTTGCACTCCAACGCCAGGATCGCGTTGACGAGGTTCTGCATCCCCAGCATCTGCTGGGCTTCTTCGAGATTGACCCAGGCGGTGACGTCGTCGACGGTGCCCCGCTCGGCATGACACTTGGCCACTTCAAGTTCCCGGCCGTTGATCACGATCTTGCTGCCGGGCTTGAGCTTGCGGGGTTCGTGCAAGCGGAACCCCAGCACGACCTTGCCCTCGGGTACGAGTTTCAGCAGAGGCTTCTTCGGGTCGCGGTGGGCCTGGGGCACCTCGCCCCGGGTCCCCGTCAGCACGATCTTCTGCTTCTCTTCGGCCCACTCGATCTTCTTGGTCACGATCGGCAGCAGGTGATTGATGACAACGATCGGCGAATTGGCCAGGCGGGTGACGTACTCCTGGGGCATGGTCCTCGTCGGAGTCCCCTCGGCATGAAACGCCGCAATGTCCTCGTCCTCGGACAACACGACGATGTTGAAGCCGAGCCCCTTGGTGATCTTCCGCATCTCGTCATTGAGTTTCTTGCCGGCGTCCTTGACCTCCTGTTGCCGTTTAACCACCAGCTCTTTCGACTGGATTTCTCCGGCATCGATCATCGTGACCGAGGCGACCAGGCAGGCGACGGCGATCGAGACGCCGACTACGGCGAGCACGAAGTTGAGGAAGCGGTGAGCGATTTCCTGGACGACCAGTCGCGAGATTTTCATCGGCGGGTGTTCCGGGTGAATCGTCCGGCGGGGGGAGGAGAGGTGACCGATCCGGTCACCCGATCGGACACTAGCCTCAGTTTCGACGTCCGATGACGCACCAGGTCCCGAAGAGCACGACGCCTGCAATCAGGATCACCGGCACCACCAGGAAGCTGTTGCTCGAGGTGGTGGGAGTGGTTCCGGCTGCGACGTTGGTGGCATCGGTCGCCGAGGGGTTGGCAGTCGGCGCGACGACCGAGCCGGTTTCCGGCTCGGTGGCCGTTTCCGTGTCAGGTTCCTCGGTGGTCCCCGGTTCCGCGGCGCCGCTCCCCGGCTCGGGCTCTGTCTTTTCGGATTCTTCGCCGAACCCGGTCAGTCCGACCAGTGGCGGCAGCGGCTTGTCGGCTTCGGGCAGCTTCTCGACCAGCTCGTCCCAGGCCACCGGCATCAGCATGTCGATGCCGGGGTTCTGTTCCTTGACGGTGCAGGTGCACGGTCCGGTCAGGTCAGCGCCGGCGGCGTCGATCGTGTCGTTGTTGATCCCCTTGCCGACCAGGGCGTACAGGGCCCGGCCACGGCCGAAGATCGGGAACGCCATCGTCTGAGGCTTCTCCTCACGAAGATCCTCCTCGCTGGAAAGCAGCATCTCGATGAACATGCTCTCGGCAGCGTTCTTGCGTGAAAGACGCAACAGCGAGAACTTGACCTTGAGGTCCTCGGGATCGATCAGCACCAGGCCCTGTGCGATGTCTTCCTCGGAGATCTCCGGCAGCTTGAGGTTCTTTTCAAGGTGAGTCAGCCGGGCTCTCAGCAGGGTCGCCGCCTTGTCGTCGGCCGCCTGGTCACCGCTCTCCAGCAGCACAAAGACCGAGGTGTGTCCCTTGATCAGCCGATCGGCGATCGTCTTTCTCATCGGGGACTTCAAGAGTGCGGTGACGTCCGAATCGGCCAGGGGTCCCTTCCAGACGGGGGTGGGGTTCCGCGAGGCGACCGGGTAGTGCACGGCCATGAACGGAGTCGTCTCGGTGTTCTGGGCCTTCCAGAGTTCGAGCAGGTCGGGATCGGGATTGTTGTCGAGGTCGCAGGTGGTCACCCGCACGTTGGCAAACGTCTTGCCCGCTTCGCCGTCGCGGGTCAAGCGGTCGACAGAGGCCTGCTGATCGGCGGTCAACTTGCCGCGGTGGAAGACGAAGACCTCGTACGGATCCGACTGCCAACGCTCAAGCGCGTAGCGGAACACCGGCACCGAACAGGCCTCGGCCACCACGGCCAGCAGGCAGAGCACAATGGCGGCTTTCAGCCAACCAGCGACGGAGCAACGACGAGCGTGACGCATCGGGATTCTCCACTGCGAGACAACCCACAGACTAGGCCCTCGAGGCAGGCGCTGCAACAAGAACCGCCCCAGCCACGCGACTCGTTGTCCGGATCATGGCTAGAATCAACCTCTCTCACACCTGACTCAAACCCGGTGCCGCATGTTTCGCCACGTCATCCTGCTGTTGAGCGTCGTATTTGCGGCCTCGGTCTCCGCTGCCGAAGTCCAGCCGGTCCCCGCTCAGTCGGCCCCGAAGACCTCTCGGGCCATGGCTCTGAAGGCCGGCGACCGCCTGGTGGTACTCGGCGGCACGTTTGCCGAGCGGCTGGTGGCTTCGGGGTATTTTGAGACGCTGCTTGTTTCTCGGCAGCCCAAGCTCAGGCTGTCGTTGCGGAGCCTGGCGTGGCCGGCCGACGAGGTGACTCGCAAGGAATTCCAGTTCGAGCTGATCCGTTACATGAATGGTCGCAAGGGCTGGGCCGATGGAGGCAAAGTGCTGCTGCAGCCTCGGCCTCGAGATTTCGGCGACGTGTTCACTCACCTGGGCCGTCAGCGACCCACGGTGCTGCTGCTGTGCTTTGGGTTCAACGAGTCCTTCCGCGGCCAGGCGGGGCTGAAGGACTTCCGCCGCGACCTGGCCCGCTTCGTCAAGGACCTGAAGCAGGGCGGCCAGCCGGGCCAGCAGGCCGCCGACAAGAAACTCTCGCGACGCCTGGTGCTGGTCTCACCGATCGCCCACGAGTCGATCTCGCCGTTGGCCGTCGAGCCAGCGCAGCGAAACTTGCAGTTGAAACTCTACAGCGACGCGATCGGCGAGGTGGCCGCTGAGGCGGGTGTCCACTTTGTCGACCTCTTCAGCGCCACCCGTCCTCTTGCACAATCCGGGTCGTCGCGGCTGACCTTCAACGGGGTGCATCTGACCGAGTACGGCAACTGGCTGGTGGCTCGGTTTCTGGCCAGTTCCATCGGGGTCAGCGAACCCGCCTGGGAGGTGAAGCTCGATCGCGACTCGGGGCGGATCACCGCCCGGGGCACTCGCGTGGTTGATGTCCGGGGCGACGGCAAGCGGTTGAGCTTCGCCACCAGCGACAACCGATTGCCTCTGCCACCTCCACCCGCCGACGGTGCTCCGAAACGGCTGGGCGTGTTTGGCACCGATCTGCCGACGTTGACGGTCACGGGCCTTGAGCCGGGACGCTGGATGCTGAAACTCAACGGCCAGGAATCGGTGACCGCCACCGAGAAGGAATGGGCTGCCGGGGTCCGCCTGATCCGCGGCGGAGCCGTGGCGGCGGTCGAGGAATTGCGGGGGACGATCATCGACAAGAACCAGCAGTTCTATTACCGGTTTCGAGCCGTCAACGGCGAGTACATCTACGGGCGACGGAAGAACCCGTTCGGAACCAAGTCGTTCCCGCCCGAGATGAAGAGACTCGACGCGATGGTCCGCGTGAGGGACGAGAAGATCTGGTACCTCTCGCAGCCGAAACCGGCCGTGCAGTTTCAGCTGACGCGGATCGAGAATCAGGAGTGCGATGCTGAGGAGTTTTTGCAGGCGGATGCTGGAACGAGAAAGGCACAGCAGAAGCCGGGGAACCAGAAGAGGAACCAGAAAGGCAACAGGAAGAAAAGCAAGAAGGTCAAGAAGAGGAAGGCCGCGGGCAGGAAGCAGGCTGGTCTCAAGAAGAAGGTCTCGGGCAAGGAGATCAACCGGGGCGGGGCGATCGACCTGAAGTCGGTCGATCCCACGGTGGCGATCAAGCACCTGCATGTGACCGAGGGGTTTCGGATCGAGTTGTTTGCTTCGGAGAAGGATTTCCCATTGCACAATCCGGTCTCGATGACTTTCGACGGTCGGGGCCGGCTGTGGGTGTCGACGATGCCGACGTATCCTCACGTCCTGCCCGGTGAAAAGCCCAACGACAAGTTGATCGTCCTGGAGGACACCGACGGCGACGGCCGGGCCGACAAGCACAGCGTCTTCGCCGAGAATCTCTACCTGGCGACCGGTTTCGAGTTGGGTGACGGGGGAGTCTACGTTGCCCAGCAGCCCAACCTGGTCTTTCTGAAGGACACCGACGGTGATGGCCGTGCCGATTTTCGGCGTGTGTTGTTGCACGGGTTCGGCACCGAGGACTCTCACCACGCGATCAGCGCCTTCACCTGGGGTCCCGGCGGCGGGTTGTACCTTCACGAGGGGACGTTTCATCACAGCCAGGTCGAGACCCCTTATGGCCCGGTCCGCCTGCAGTATGCCGGGATCTTCCGTTACGAGCCCAAGACATTTCGGCTCGAGGTATTCGTGTCCTACCCGTTTGCCAACCCGTGGGGTCACGTGTTTGACCGATGGGGCCAGAACTTTGTCGCCGACGCGTCGGGAGGATCCAATTACTTCGGCACCGCCTTTTCCGGCCGCATCGATTTCCCTCACAAGCACCCACGCATGAAGGAGTTCACCTCGACCAAGGTCCGCCCGACGTGCGGGTGCGAGCTCATCAGCAGCCGCCATTTTCCTGACGACTTCCAGGGCGACTTCCTGCTGAACAACTGCATCGGGTTCCAGGGCGTCAAGCGGCACAAGGTGATCCCTTCGGGCAGCGGGTTCACCACTCGCGAGTTGGACCCGTTGGTCTTTTCGACCGACATCAACTTCCGCCCCGTCGACATCCAGCTCGGCCCCGACGGCGCGTTGTACCTCTGCGACTGGTTCAATCCCTTGGTGGGCCACATGCAGTATTCGCTGCGGGACCAGCGGCGGGACCACTCGCACGGCCGCATCTGGAGGGTCCGTCACAAGACCCGCCCGCTGCTGAAGCCGGTGCATGCCGAGGGTCGCACGATCAGCCAGTTGGCCAAGCAGCTGCTCTCTGCTGAGGATCGCACCCGGTACCGGGCCCGTCGCGAGTTGTGGCAGCGGGATCGGGACGAGGTGCTTGAAGAAATGGAGGCGTGGGCCCAGGGCCTGTTGAAGGCCGAGCATCCCGAGGCGGAGCACGAGTTGCTCGAGGCGCTCTGGGTGATGCAGGGCTTCCACGCGGTTCGCCCCAGGTATCTTCTGCGGGCGCTCCGCAGTCCCAACCAGCACGCTCGGGCCGCCGCGACCCGGATCCTGTGTTTCCAGCGACGCGAGATTCCCAACGCCCTGGAGTTGATGAAGGCCCAGGTCAACGACGAGTTTTCTCGAGTGCGTCTCGAGGCGATCCGTGCCTGCAGTTGGTTCGACGGCATCGATCCGCTCGAGGTGGCTCTCGAAGCACTCGGTCATCCTCGCGACTACTACATCGATTACACGCTGGGCGAGACGGTCCGTCAGCTCGAGAAGTTCTGGAAGCCGGCGTTGGCGGCCGGTCGGCCGGTGGCCGCCAGGAACCCTGCCGGGTTGGCCTACCTGCTGGCCCGGATGTCGACCCGGGAACTGGTCACGTTGAAGCCCAGTCGCGTGGTGCTGGACGAGCTGGTCTCTCGTCCCGGGGTCCCGATGTCCGATCGGCACAAGGCTCTGGATGGCCTGGCCGGGCTCAACGGGACCGATCGGCTGACCGAGCTGGTTTCGGCGATCGGCGTCTCGGATGTCGGCGATTCGGCCGAGGCCGACCTGGTGCTGTTTGACCTGGCTCACATGCTGACCGGCCAGTCACCCCGTCAGCTGGCCACGGTGCGAGGGCAACTCGAAAAGATGGCCACCGGGTCTCGTCGCGCGGTGACTCGCCAGATCGGTTTTGCGGCTCTGCTGGCTGCCGACGGCAAGTCGGGTGCGGCCTGGCAGTTGGCGGTTCGTTCAAAGGGCGGTCGCCGCGACCTGTTGGACGGTCTGCCGCTGGTGCCTGATCCTGCCTTGCGTGATTCGCTGTTCCCCCGCATCAAGCCGTTGCTGGCCCCACCCGGCAAGCCGGTGACGGCCGAGGCGAGGTCATTGAGGCGATCGTCGTTCAACGCGGCGGCGGCGCTGCCGGGTCACCAGGCCGAGGTGTTTGGGATCCTGGCCGGTTTCGCTCGCAGCGGCGACCAGAGGCGTGCGGCCGTGCAGGCCATCTCGAAGATCCCCAAGTACCGCTGGGCCAAGACCGCGGCCGCCCCGTTGATCGCCAGCCTGCTCGAGTTTGCTCGAAGCGTGCCCGCCAAGCAGAGGACCCGGTCCGACGTCCGCGACGCGCTGGGACTGGCCGGTGAATTGACCACGCTGCTGCCCCCCGACGCCGCCGCCGGGTTGCGGAACCAGATCGACCAGCTGGGAGTGCGACGGATCGTGATCCGGACGGTGCCGCACCGGATGAAGTACGACCGGACGGTGATCGCCGTCCAGGCCGGAAAGCCGATTGAGATCGTCTTTGAAAACGTCGACATCATGCCGCACAACCTGCTGTTCACACGGCCCGGCCAGATGCTCGGTGTGGCCGCCGCGGCCGAGCGGATGGCGACCTCACCGGATGCCTTCGCCAGGCACTTCGTCCCCGAATCGAAGCAGATCGTGGCCGCCTCACGACTGTTGCAGGCGCGTCAGAACCAGAGACTGGTGTTCGAAGTGCCGACCGAGACCGGGGAATATCCCTTCGTCTGCACGTTTCCCAATCACTGGCGGACGATGAACGGAGTGATGCACGTTGTCGAGGATCTGCAGAGTTTCCTGGCGGAGAACCCGATTGCCGAACCGGTTCCGGTCGAATCGCGACCGTTTGTCCGCAACTGGAGCACCGCGGACCTGGTGGGTGATCTCGAGACCCTGGGCCGCGGCCGCAGCTATGTCCGGGGCAAGTCCTTGTTCGCCGCGGCGGCCTGCCGGCAGTGTCACCGGGTGAACGAGGTGGGTGGCAACGTCGGCCCGGACCTCGGAAAGCTCGACCCCAAGGTCACCCTGAAACAGATCCTGCAGTCGATCATCGAGCCGTCCAAGGAGGTCAAGGACAAGTTCCGCAGTTACCTGGTGGTGACCGACGCCGGCCGCCAGTACACCGGCATGATTCTCGAGAAAACACCCACTCACATTCGCCTGGCGAGCAATCCGCTGGGCAAGGCGGCTCACAAGCCGATCGAGATCCCGGTGGGGTCGATCGAGTTGACCAAGCCGCTGGCGATTTCGCTGATGCCTGAGAATCTGGTGAACACGCTGAGCCGCGAGGAGATCCTGGACCTGGTTGCCTACATCGAGGCTCGCGGTCGGTCCGATCACCGGGTGTATGGTCCCTCCACCCCCCCGAAGTCTCCCCGCTAGACCTCTGGCGCTATTCTCATCGTCGCCCTGTGCCGACTAAGATAGAGGACTCTGGTAGAGCCGGTCGCGTGGGGGAGGCCGCCGGAAGGGAAGAGCTAGGATGCAGTGTGCGGCCGAGATTGTTGATCTTCACAAGTACTATGATCTCGGTGCGGTCATCGTGAAGGCGTTGCGTGGTGTGACGGCCGAGTTTCCCAAGGGAGACTTCGTCGCGATCATGGGCGCTTCGGGTAGCGGCAAGAGTACCCTGCTGAACATCCTGGGCGCCCTGGACCGACCCACCCACGGCCAGTACATCCTCGGAGGCGAGGACACCTCGACCCTCTCCGATGATGATCTCTCGTCGATCCGCAACGAGATGATCGGGTTCATCTTTCAATCGTACAACCTGATTCCTCAGTTCACCGTTCTCGAGAACATCGCGGTCCCGTTGCAGTACCAGCGGAATGGTCGGGGTGTGGGCACCAAGGAAATGGACTGGTGCATGGAGCTGGCCGACCGGGTCGGGCTCTCCGACCGCCTCGATCACCGACCCACTCAGCTCTCGGGCGGGCAGCAGCAACGCGTTGCGATCGCCCGTTCACTGGTCAACGACCCCGAGATCATCCTGGCCGATGAACCGACCGGCAACCTCGATACCGAGACCGAGGCGGAGATTATGCAGGTCCTGATCGATCTGAACACCGAGGGTCGGACGATCCTGATGGTGACACACGAAGACGAAGTGGCGGCGTTGGCCAAGCGGCAGTTGCATCTCAGGGACGGCCAGAAAGTCTTCGATGGTGTCGACACGGCTGAACAGCGGGCTCCGGCGTCGGTGGGCACAGCCGCGCCTGGGGTCTCTTCGCCAGAGTCCGAGACCGACAGCAACGATGTCTACTCGGTCGACGACGAGGCCGGCGACTCGACCGCTGGCCCGATTGATGAGTGGGAAGACTAGCACGGGGGCCAGCGGGACGTGACAGCCGAGTCCCAGGGTGGCGAAGCACTTGGTGGCGTGCAGATCGTCTTCCAATTGCCCTACCACGTCGACGAGTCGATCGACTTCGAGACGTTGGGGGGTGAGATCGAGCACATCTTTGCCGCAGGTGCCGACGGCCTGGTGATGGCGATGGTGACCGAGGTACTCAGGCTCTCGGAGTCCGAGCGACACGAGGTGGCCCGGTTCTGCTGCGAGGCGGCAGGTGGTCGGGGTCCGGTGGTGGTCAGTGTCGGATCCGAGAGCACTCGCGGGGCCTGCGAACTGGCGGAGCAGGCCGAGTCAGTCGGGGCGGCGGCGGTGATGGCCATCCCACCGGTCTCGATCGGAGTCGACGAGGACCAGTTGTCGTCCTACTACGAACGCATCCTGCAGGCGATCTCGCTGCCGGTCATTATCCAGGACGCCAGCGGTTACGTGGGACGACCGATGTCGATCGAGTTGCAGGCGGGATTGATGGATCGATTTGGAGCGGACCGGGTACTGTTCAAGCCCGAGGCGAATCCGATTGGTCCGAGGCTGACGGCGTTGCGTGAGGCGACCCAGGGACGGGCACGGGTTTTCGAGGGCAGTGCCGGGATCGCGTTACTGGACAGTTACCGGCGAGGCGTGGTGGGGACGATGCCCGGAGCCGACCTGGTCGAGCCGCTGGTGGCGTTCTGGCGGGCGTTGGTGGCGGGTGACTGGGAGCGTGCCACCGAGATCTCCGAACCGCTCACCTCGCTGGTCATGCTCCAGGAAAGCCTCGATTCGTTCATCGCCGTCGAAAAACACATCCTGGTCAGGAAGGGCGTGTTCAGGAACGAGGTGATTCGAGGTCCGGTCGGGTTTGTGCTCGACGAGGAGACTCGAGCCGAGGTCGACCGGCGTTACGAGCGGCTGATGCAGGTTGTGGGGTGAGACCCGCTGTGGCTCAGGCCAGGTTTTCAGCAGCGGCCACCAGTGTTCGGACCATGCACCCGGTTCCGCCCCCCTCGCGGTGCGGCTTGTTGCTCGATGCGAAGCTCGGACCGGCGATGTCCAGGTGCACCCAGGGTGTCGAGTCGACAAACCTCTCGAGGAACTTCGCCGCGGTCACGGCTCCACCCCAGCGGGGTCCCACGTTCTTGATATCGGCCACGTCGCTCTTGATCAGGTCACCGAAGAGGTCGTGCATCGGCATCGGCCAGGCCAGTTCTCCGGCCTGCTGTGCCGCCGCCGCCACCGCCTCGCTCCAATCCGTGCAATTGGAAAACGTGCCGGTGATTTCTTCTCCGAGTGCCACCACGCAGGCGCCGGTCAGGGTGGCCAGGTCGATCAGCCGTTCGGCTCCCAGGTCCACCGCGTAGGCCAGCACGTCGGCGAGCACCAGTCGTCCTTCGGCGTCGGTATTGAGCACCTCGATCGTGGTCCCGTTGCGCGCGGTGAGCACATCGCCGAGCTTGAACGCGTTGGCATCGGGCATGTTCTCGACCAGCCCGGCCAGCCCGATCACGTTGAGCGGCAGTTCGAGCTTCGCGATGGCGGTCATGGCCCCGAGCATTGTTGCGGCTCCAGCCATGTCGCACTTCATCGTCTTCATGCCCTCGCTGGTTTTCAGCGACAGGCCCCCGGAATCGAACGTGACGCCCTTGCCGACGATCGCCAGTGCCGGGGCACCTTCACCCGCCCCGTTGTGCTTCAGCACGACCACCCGTGGCGGCCGCACGCTGCCCTGGGCGACGGCCAACAGCGACCCCATCCGTTCCTCGGCCAACCGGTTCTCGTCCAGCACATCGCATTCGAGACCGCACTCGGCAGCCGCTTCGGTGGCCCGCTCGGCAAACGTCTCGGGATACACTTCCATCGCGCCCCGGTTGACCAGTTCGCGGGTCAGGTTGATCGCCTGCCCCAGCACTCCGCCCCGGGCCACCGATTCGGCCGCAGCGTCGGAATTGCTGTGGACCGTGCCGGCGGAGAATGCATGGCGGGAGGGTTCGGTGTGGTACAGCGCCTGGCCGACACAGCCGACTTCCAGGGCCATCGCCGCCAGGCTTGCGGCTTCGGCGTCGCCGAGTGAGTCGGAATCGAGATCCGGCAGTGAGATGGCCGCATTGACACTTGCCGACTTCGAGGCACGTCGAGTGGCCGTGGTCAGTGCTTTTTCGAGGTCACGGGAGGTCAGCCTCGACGTGTTGCCGAGCCCGACCAGCAGCAGTCGGCTCGCGGCCAGGCCTGGGACGTCGGCCAGGAGATGCGAGGTGGCGAGTTTTCCGGTCAGATCACTCGAGGCGACCAGGCGGGCGAGGGTGCCGTCGAGGGCTGCGTCGAGTTCAGAGAGTGGTGCGGTGAGTGAGTCGGTGGCATCGACTGCACCGTAACCGACGATCAGCCAGTCGGCGGCGATCTCGGCCAACGGTCCGCTTGTCGAGGTGATGTCCATCGTCATGGGTCTCGGGTGAGTAGTAGGAGGCCGCGGTTTCAGAGGATGCAATTGAAAGGGAAGCCGGTAAAGGTCGCAAGCGGGTGGGGTCGGGCGTCCTGCCGGGTCGCCACGCCAAACCCCAGGCAGCGGTTTCCCCGCTGGAAATGCTCCGCCGCGACACATATCATCAGGACACCCTGACCCCAAGCAGTGCACTCGAGAGCTCACGATGCCCACCATCAAGTTCACCCGGGAAAAGAAGAGCGTCGAGGTCGAATCGGGCCAGAAGATCCGCAAGGTGGCGATGGAGGAGGGCATCG
>CAUZJR010000064.1:0-17060 GCA_963580005.1 Planctomycetota bacterium | reverse complement strand
CATCAGCTGCATCAGCCGGATCAGGCTGCTCGAGATCTTTCACGGGCAGATCGGCATCACTCACTGCGGCGGCCGGCGGATCGGCATCTTTATCGGCAGTGGGCTGGGGAGTGTCCTGTGCCCACACCATCGAGGGGATCACCACCAGCATCAACCAGGTCAGACGTCTCACTGTTTTCTCCATCAGGAACATCAACCGCAGTTCAGTCTCAACCGGCACGGTACTGCTTTTGCCCCTCAACCTCCATCACGCTGATGTCCGAGTCGTCCCGGTGTCGGAGCCGGTATCAGGCCCGGTCTCGGAGGTGCCATCATCGAGCTGGTAGCCACCCATGTCGGCCTGGGGGTTGGCATGCGGATTGACATACGAGTCGGCATACGGGTCGGCGTACGGGTCGGCGTACGGGTCGTAGTGCTGGGCATCGGCAAGGTCACCGGGGAACACGCGTCGGTACAGTAGTGCCTGTGCGAACAGCGTGACGGGGATCACCAGCACGATCGGGAGGTAGCACAGGATCAGGGCGGCCATCGAAATGAGCCCATTCAGGATCGACAGTCTCAGGACGTTGCCCAGGTTGGCCCAGGCGGCTCGGGCACTCAGCTTGACGGCGTCCACTCCCGAGAGGTTGTAGTCGACGATCAGCGGGTAGGAAAAAACAAACAGCAGTTGGACGACCAACATGGCCAGGATCGCGACCACGTAGCCGATCACGATGAAGATCATGATCCCCCCGGACGCCGCACCGCCGGCCTGCTCGCCCGCCAGGTCGACAGCAATCCACGCGCCGAACATCAACAGGGCCAGCGGAATCATGACCAGAAACGACACGCCCATCATGATCAGCGCGGCCACCAGGCTATCGATGAACATGTCGAAGCCCTTGAAGAGCATCTCGAACGTCGGCCGCTGGTTTCGCATCATCGCGAAGAAGCAGATCATCATCCCGCACATCATCGGCCCCATCAGCACCGCCATCGGTGCGGCACTTCCGACGATCAGGCCCACCAGGCAAATCGCCAGCGTGATCCAGTAGTACTCGGGCCAGAGAATGCTCCACGCCTGCCCCAGCAGCTGCCTCGAACTGACGCGGTCAGTCCGAAACTCGATCTGGCTGCCGTCGGATCCACTCATCCCAACTCCTTACGTCGCTTCCACGATCCTGTCCGCCTCTGCCGACAGACACTCCGGATCGTATCGCGCCGCTCAATTCTGGCAAGCAGCCATGTGACGTCGGGTCCAGAAACCGATCACCGCCGTGGTGGTCTGGGCACCGGTTGCAGCAACGCAGAGATCGCTCGCAGCAACCGGTCCTCGCTGGGCCCGGCCAATGCCCAGGTCTGCTCATAGCCGCCCCGGTCGGTGAAGATCCGGTCGCCGCCGATGTAGCTCATCCCACAGTCTCCGAATCCCGCCACGGCGACGAATGACCCGGGTGCCATTTTCTGGGCCGCCAGTTGGTACTCGACAAACGGCTCGCCCGGCAAATGTACGATCTGCACCGGGCCAATTGCCAGCCGGTACAGCAGCACGCGATCCCCGTCGGCAACTCGCTGGTTCCAGGCCAGCGTGATGGCCGCCTTGAGCCTCTGAGAATGGCTCGACCCGGGGTCGGCCAGCACCTTCCGGCACTGGTCACTCGAGAACGACGGCTCGCGTCGGCTGCCAAACCGCACCGGCACCGTCCGCCAATCGAAGCTGTCAACCGGGTGCGGGGTGACCGAGGCCAGCGACTGCCGCATGCCCCGATCGAGACGCTCGACCAGTCGATCCCGAGCCGCCGGTGTTCCGTCGTTGTACTTGCCGAAGGCCACGTCTCCGCCGCATCCGGTGAAATAGACCTGGAAGACTCCGGTCTGCTGCTGAAGACGCTCGCGGACGATCCCCGGCACGTCGTAGCTCAGCCGCCGGTCACCATAGAAGCTCTGGGGATGAGTCGCATAGTAGTGCAGTTGCACGATCGGCTGACGCTCAAAGAGCAGCGTGACGGTTTTCAGCCACGGGTCGATCCGTCCCTCGGGCAAGGCTCTCAACGCCGCGTCCCGAGTGCTGCTCATCCGCGCCGTGATCGACCCGTCCTCTCGCAGCAGCCGCCGACTCGAGGCCATCTTCTGGATCTTTGCCTGGCTGGTGCCGACATGAGTGACCGGGCGTGACTTCCTGAGAGCCGCTCGCACGGCAGCGGCGATCCGATCGGCGGCCGATTTCAGGTAGGCCGCCGAGGCGATCCGGCGGGGGCTGTCCACGCCGAGCATCAGCATCTGTGCGTCGGGGTCCAGGGCCGGTGCGGTGTGCTGGTGCAGGGCATGCAGGCTGACCCGCGACGGGTCGGTCGCCGCGGCAGCAGCGATGCGAGCCTGGAGCATGGCAAACGCATCGTTGTGGAATTCCATCCAGTCGATCGCACACAGGACCACCGGCTTCCCCGAGCCACCCAGCACGATGCCCTTGGCCAGCAGAGGGTGTTCGCTGGTCCGGGCCGCGGCGATGAAACCCAGGCCGACGGGTTGGCCAAGCCGAGGCGAGACGTCGACAACAAAAGTCGACACCCGCAGCGGCGCGGCGGCGGCCGCAAGCCCCACTCCACCGGTACCCAACACCGCCCAAAGCAGTGCCACCAGGACCCGTAGACAGGTTGCATCGCTGATCGGTCTGTACATCGGTCCACTTCCGACGCGGCCTCGCGTCCTCGCCTCCACTGGACAGGCTCCCATCCAGACGGATGATAGAACAGACGTCGCCCAATTGCTCACCCGGGCCCGCTCACTCCCCACACCTGACGACTCGACTGGACGATGGGCTCAAGACGCCCCCAACCACGTGTCAGCCGATTCCGGGCCAGCCTGCTGGCCCCCCTGCTCGCCATGTCACTTCTCTCGCAGCCTGTCCTGGCCGAACCACGACCCGACATCTCGTCGGTCAAGCCGGACCTGTCACTTCCCGAACTCACCCGGGGACCGGCGGGACCCGGCAGGCGGGTCAAGGAGGTCCTGGCCGGTTACGAGAAGACCGAGCTGTATCACGTGACCTGGCTGCCAACCGATTGGAAGCCCGGCCAAAAGTACCCGGTGATCATCGAGCTCGCCGGAAACGGTCCCTACAAGAGTCCCTTCGGCGACATCAGTACCGGGCGACCCGAGGGGAGCAAGCTGGGGTATGGGATTTCCGGTGGCCGTGGCTACATCTGGATCTGCCTGCCGTTTGTCAATGGGGCCGGTACCCGGATCACCACCCGGTGGTGGGGCACCAGGCCCGACTACGACCCTCAACCGACGCTGAAGTACATCAAGCAGGCGGTGCCCAGTCTGTGCCAGAAGCACCACGGCGATCCCGCCCGGGTGGTGCTGGCCGGCTTCTCGCGAGGTGCCATCGCCTGCAACTACATCGGGCTGTACGACGACGAGGTCGCCCGGCTGTGGGCCGCCCTCATCCCCTACAGCCACTACGACGGCGTCTTCCGGCGGTGGGGTTACCCCGGTGCCGACCGAGCCTCGGCCCTGGCTCGCCTGAAACGCCTGGGCAATCGGCCCCAGTTCATCTGCCACGAAGGTCAGGGCAACCCCGCCACGAGCCTCTCGGCGACACGACAGTACCTGAAGGACACCGGCACGAAGGGCCGCTTCACATTCCAGCCAACCGGTTTTCGCAACCACAACGATGCCTGGGCCCTGCGCCCCTCGGCCGCCCGCAAGACACTCCGCGCGTGGCTGAAGACGTCCCTGCCCCAACCCCAACCCCAACCCTGACTCTCAGGAAGGTGTCCTTCACCGCAGAGCTTCACCCGGAGATGGCCACGATGGCGACCAAGTACATCGAGAAGTGCGAGTCGGCCAGGCGACTGGGCAAGAAACGCAAGACGGCCAAGTGCTGAACCCACCAGACTCATGCCATCTCACAAACCAGGCACTCCCCGCCCCCGACGCTCGTGGCCCAAGCGGTGCGTCCTGGCCCTGGCCACCCTGGTCCTGGTGCTGCTCGCTTGCGAACTGATCGGGCTCGTCGGGCTGGCGATGGTCGACGGGACACTCGACTTCGCCGCACTGAAGGACGACCAGCAGGCATCAGCCGCCGGAGTCGACCGCAACGCCCCGCCGCCACTGGACGAGGTGCTGCACCCCCACCTGGGCTGGGTGCTCAACCCCGACTTCACCGACACCACCACCGACACCACCACCAGCGCCGGCGGCGGCGAAAACACTCTTGTTCCGATCAACCGACTCGGGTTCCTCGACCAGGCCGACCCGCTGGCTCGCCGCTCACCCGAGCGACTTCGGGTGGCCATCATCGGCGGATCGGTCGCCTGGTACTTCTCGATGCACGGCAAGGAACAACTCGAAGCCCGGCTCGCACAGGCACCCCGGTTCCAGGGCCGGCAGATCGAATTCGTCTCGCTGGCCCTCTCGGGGTACAAGCAGCCCCAGCAACTGATGACCCTCGCCTGGATGCTCTCGCTGGGAGCCGAATACGACGTCGTGATCAACATCGACGGCTTCAACGAGGTCGCCCTGCACCCATCCGAGAACCACCCCAAAGCGGTCCATGTGGCCTACCCGCGAGGATGGCACGAACGGGTCCGCCAGTTGCCTCGATCCGAGATCGTCCACACGCTCTACCGACACGCCTCGCTCACGCTGCAGCGTAGGAGCTGGGCCAAGAGGTTTCTCGACGAACCCTTGGCCTACTCGCCCCTGCTCAACTTCATCTGGCGGACCCGAGACAACCGCTTCCGCAAGCAGATCGGCGAAGACCGGGTCTTCATCGCCTCGCAATGGCTCAACCAGGCCAGGGTCTACATGCACACCGGACCTGACAACACCTATGCCGACCCCGACGAGATGTACGATCAGCTGGTCGCGCTGTGGCAACGCTGCTCGAGACAACTCGATCGGCTCTGCCAAACCAACGGCATCCGCTACCTGCACGTGCTGCAACCCAACCAGTACGTCGAGGGGTCCAAGCCGATGAGCGAAGCCGAGCGGGAGATCGCGATCGAACCGGGGCACAAGTACCGCCCCGGAGTGATCGACGGGTACCCGCGACTGAGATCCGCCGGCCTCGAGTTGACCCGGTCGGGGGTCGATTTCCTGGACCTGACTCTGGTGTTTGCCAACACGCGCGAGCCGATCTACATCGATGACTGCTGCCACTACAACCCTCAGGGCAACCGCATGCTCGCCAACGCGATCGCCGACCGGCTGCTGGAGTCGCGAAATCCTCGGCCGTAAGGCATGCTCTGGTCTCAGAATCACAACTCCCGGCTGCCACGAAGCGCGAACCTCACTGGACAACCGACCCATGATGAGCACATCCCTTCTCGCCCCGAGTCGCCAGGCCATGCGGCTGCACTCGTCGACTTCCCTGTCAGCGGCCCTGGCCCTCACGCTGCTGCTGCTGCTGATCGCCTCGCCACCGGCCGAGGCCGGCTGGAAGGCCGGCTTGGCCAAGTCGGACCTGACTCCCCGGGCCGATGTCTGGCTGGCCGGTTATGGCAGCAGGCGGGTGGCGACAGAGATCATCCATCCGCTGTGGATGAAGGCCCTGGCCCTGGATGACGGCCAGGGCCACCGGGTCGTGCTGATCACCAGCGACTTCCAGGGTGTGCCCAAGGGGATGAGCGACCGGGTCTTTCAACAGGTCAAGCAGAAGTACCGACTCGAGCGAGATCAGGTCATGTACACCTTCTCGCACAACCACTGCGGGCCCCGACTGGGCGAAGACCTGATCGACTACTACCCGGTCGAGGAGGCCCAGGAGGAACTGGTCCGCCGCTACACCGACAAGATGGTCACGGTCAGTGTCGAGCTGATCGGCCGCGCCCTGGCCGACCTGAAGCCGGCGACGATCCACACCACGGCAGGCCGCTCGACCTTCGGAGTCAATCGCCGCAACAACCGCGAGGCCGATGTCCCGGCACTGCTGGCCGCCGGCAAGGAGCTGGTCGGGCCGGTCGATCACACCGTGCCGGTGATGACCGTCACCGGCAAGGACAACACGCTGCGAGCCATCCTCTTCGGCTACGCCTGCCACCCGACCACGCTCAGCTTCACCAAATGGTGCGGAGACTACCCGGGGTTTGCACAGGTCGAGATCGAAAAGAAGCACCCCGGCGCGTTGGCGATGTTTGTCAACACCTGCGGTGGCGACCAGAACCCCCTGCCCCGCCGCAAGATTGAACTCTGCCGCAAGTACGGCCACATGCTGGCCGTCGGTGTCGAAGAGGCGCTGGCGAAGAAACCGCTGAGACCGGTCGCACCCGGTTTGAAGACCGCTTTTGAATACGTCCCGCTGGCCTACCAGAAGCTGGTCACCCGCGAGATGCTCACCAAGGCCCAGAAGAGCAACAACAGTATCGAACGCCGCTGGGCCACCCGGCTGCTGGGCAAACTCGACAACGGGGCGAAGTTCTCACCCACCTACCCCTACCCGATCCACGCCTGGCGATTGGGCAAGGACACGCTGATGATCGGGATGGGTGCCGAGACGGTCGTCGACTTCGCCTTGAGGTTCAAGAACGAGTTCGGGCAGCGGACCTGGGTCTGCGGCTACGCCGACGACATGATCTCCTACATCCCCTCGCGGCGTGTCTGGGAGGAGGGTGGTTACGAGGGCGGTGCCCGGCTCTACGAGTACGGACGCCCGGCCTATCGCTGGGCCGGTGATGTCGAAAAACGGATCGCCGCCTCGGTCCACAAGCTGGTGAAACAGGTCTCGAAGTAGCGAGCCATTCCCGTGAAACACATCATCCTCTCGTCGGTCGCCTCATTCTGGCTCGCCTCCGCAGTCCTCGCCGCCGACGCACCCAACCCACCGTGGGTCCAGGTCACCAGGGAAGCCGGCTGGAGTGCCCGCGATTCGCAGGGGGAACTGGTCTACAAGAACCGACTCTGGCTGTTCGGCGGTTGGAGGAACTCGTTCGAAGCCCCGCCGCGTGACGTCTGGTCCTCGGCCGACGGCAAGACCTGGAAGCAGGTCACCGCCAGGGCCCCTTGGATCCACAGCGACCTGTCGATGTCGTTGACCTTCAAGGACCGCATGTGGTTCATGGGCGGCTGGTACAACGGCCGCCTGCCGGGTCACTCGGCCAGCAACCAGGTCTGGTCCTCGACCGACGGCAAGGCCTGGACCCAGGCCACCAAGTCGGCCGGCTGGACACCTCGCCTGGCCGCCGCCCTGGTCGAGTTCAAGGGCCGGATGTGGATGCTGGGCGGGACCGAGAACTACTACTTCGGCGACAGCAAGAGCCTGAAGAACGATGTCTGGTCCACCGCCGACGGTAAGAACTGGACGCGGGCCACCGACAATGCCGGCTGGGCACCTCGGGCCTACCACCAGGCCGCCGTGCTGGGTGGGCGGATGTACGTGTTCGGTGGCGGCAACTATGTGCCCGAGTACGAGGCGAGGAACGACGTCTGGAGCACCACCGACGGCAAGCACTGGGAACCGGTGACGGCCAAGGCGGCCTGGCACCCGCGGCTGTGGTTCTCGTCGGTCGTCTACCGCGAGCACATGTGGGTCCTGGGCGGCTGGTCGAACAAGCCCTCCAGGAACTGGGGCGACGCCTGGTACTCGCGAGACGGCAAGACCTGGACCGAGTACAAGACGGCCACCACCTGGAAGGCCCGACACGAACACTCGGCCTACGTCCTGGGCGGAAAGCTCTGGATCGCCGGCGGCCACGCCCGACCACTGTGCAGCGAGGTCTGGTCACTGAAATTGCCCGCCGGCTGGCCCGCGTCCCGCTGAACCCGGCCGCGACCACTCTCCGCTCGGGGGTCAGACGCCGCCCGTGACGGGGCCTGACCCCTTCTGGTGAGCCATGGCGGATCGAAGAACGAGATCAAGCTCCTAACCGGCAAAGATCCCAAAGACGAACGCCTCGTCGAGCTCCTCAACGATCGTCGACCCCTGGTCATCGGTCTCCATCAGCGTGGCCATGTAGGCATGCCACTTCGGCAACCCGGGATACTCGCGCATCCGATCCCAATCCTCCCGGCTGGGTGCCACCCCGTGCAGGAACAACCGATCTCCTCGCAGGTAGATCGCCATGCTCACGTTGTGCTCGGCCATGCTCTGGGCAATGTCGGGCCACAGCTCATCGTGAGCCCGCTTGTATTCGTCGTAGCAGCCCGGCTTCAGGCAGAATGTCTCGGCAATCGTGAACATCGGACTCTCCCTGGACTCTGCAACACACGGTGACACGGTACGACCAACCCGTTGCGAACAGCTACGGCCGGCTCAGCTCCTTGCGGAGATAGGCAATCGCGTCGGCGATTTCGGCGGGGCTGATCTTCTCGAACAGGTTCGACGGCATCAGCGACACGGCCGAGGCCTTGACCGTTTCGATCTCTTTCCTGAGCACCGTGTCGGTCAGTCCCTTTTCCTTTCTGAGCGTGAGGCTGGTGGCCGATTCGGCGGCCAGGGTGCCGGTGAAGATCCGACCCGCGGTGGTCACCACCGTGTAACTCTGGAAGGCCGGTTCGATCGTGGCACTGGGATTGAGGAATTCGAGCAGGATCGCCTCATCGGGCTTCTTGATCACGCCACCCAGGTCCGGTCCCACGGCGTGACCTTCCTTGTTCAGCTTGTGGCAGCTCAGGCAGTGCCTGGCAAACACCTCGCGGCCCCGTACCAGGTTCCGCTTTCCCTTCAGCGCCTTCTGGTAGCGTGCGACCCGCGCCTGCAGTTGGGCCTCAAGCGGCCGTTCGGCAAACAGGCGACGTGCCCGTGCGGCCACCTTCGAGTCACCTGCCGCCATCAACAGCTCACGGCGCGACTCGTTCAATTCGGCAACGGCCACCGTCTTGCGTTCCAGCGCACCGACCAGCACCCCCAGCCGGTCTTCTCGAGACATCACCTCATCGAGCACCTCTTTGCGCAGCGCAGGAGTGTATCGACTCCAGCCGGCCAGCATGGCCAGGACCGCCTTCCGGTCAGCCAATTCGCTCATCGCCGAAACAGCCGCCAACTGCAGGTCCAGCGGTTGTCCCGGATCGAGCAGTGTGGTGAAGGTCGAGGCGGTCTGGTCATACGAGGCAAATGCCAGCAGCCGTACGGCAGCCCGGCGATCGGGAATCGCAGCGGTGGGGTCCTTTGCGAGAGCGATCGCACGCTTCATCTCTCGACGAATCTCCGGCCGATCACCGAAACCCAGCCGAGATGCCAGCCCGATGGCCAGCGACCTGACCGGCGGCGCTCGATCGGTCACCAGCTTCACCAGTGGCTGCCAGGCGGGTTCGGCTCCCTCGAGCGGCTCGGCATCTCCGGCCACTCCGGCGGCCAGCCCCTTGAGGCAGGCCGTCTTGACGGCCACATCGTGGGCGACCACCGCCGCGAGCATCGGTCCCCACTCCGAAACCTGCCGGCGTCCTCCGAGAGTGGCCGACAGGGGACCGACCAGTTCACGTCCCCCCGGCCCCAGGGTCTTCTCGGCCAGTAGCCCCTTCAGCAGGGCTCCGGCACGGTCGCGGGACCCCGAGAGAATCGCTGAGGACATCCACTGTTCCTGGCCCGATCGCCGGGCGAGTGCCAGCAGCGACGAGTCCGCCGCCGGAGTCTTCGACTCGCCCAGCGTCAATGCCGCCTGCAATCTCACGCGAGGCTCGTTGTCCGACGCCAGCCTCGACAGACCCGCGACCGTCTCGGTGTTATCCGGCAGGATCCGCTCCGAGAGTCGCAGCCCGTGAATCCGCACACCCGCGTCGGCATCCGCCAGCGCCGCGGCGATGTCCGCGGGGCCCAGGGCCCCCAGGCCGTCGAGGGTGTAGAGAGCGTGCAGCCGTCCGGCGACGCTCGGGCCGTTGCGGACCATTTTCGCCAGGCCTTCTACAGCCGTGCGACCGCCCCGATCGATCAGCAGCCTCTGTGCCGTGAAGCGATGCCAGGCGTTTTCGTCCCCCAGTTCTTTCAGCAGCACCTCGTCTGACGCCTCGTGCCAGGCGATCGCCGGCCGCAGCCTGGCCTTCTCCGGAACCAGTCGCCAGATCCGGCCCAGCTTGCGACCACCGGCCAGGCCATAGCGCTGCTGGAGGAAGCGGGGGATCGCCGAGTAGTCCTCGACGATCTCGCGGTACATGTCGACGATGTACATCGCTCCATCGGGGCCGACCCGCAGGTTGACCGGACGGAACCAGGGATCGCCCGAGGCCAGGAATTCCGACCCGGCCTCGCCGACCGTCCGCCGAGCCCGGTAGGCAGAGCCCTCGAGCGTCAGCACGCTGCGATGGATCACGTTGTTGGATGGTTCGCAACAGAACAGTTGGCCGACCATCTCCCCAGGAAACAGCCGACCCTGGTAGATCTCGGTCCCGCAACCACTGGTGAAGTACCCGCCGGATGTCTCTCGCTGGCCATAGAACTTGACCCAGTTCGGGTCCCGGCCTCGAACCACTCGCCACGGGTGCGGCGGGCTGACGCCAAACACGCGGTTGTAGTTCGATGCGGTGTAGGCCACCGCCGGAGACGCCACGAAGGGGTTGCGGCCCAGGTAGCGATACGGCAACGGCAGGTTGGCCGAAACCGGAGTGCCGCCGGCGGTGGTGAATCGATCACCGATCGCGTTCATGCCCCAGCCGAAGGTCCTCACGGTCCCGGTGACCGGCTCGATCGCCGACCCGTCGGGCTTGATGCGAAAGTCGGTACGACCCAGGGTGAGGGGTGTCTTGAGTTTCGGGCCGCGGATCGTCCCGCCGTCGCCGCCCGAGCCGACGTAGATCCAGTTGTCGAGTCCCCAGCGAGGGTTGTTGATCCCCCGTTCGATGAACTCGCGGCGAAACCCCGTCAACAGCGTCTGGCGGACTTCAGCACGCCCGTCGCCATCGCGATCGGCCAGGAACAGGATGTCCGGGGCACACACCACCACCAGGCCATCCTGAAACGGCAACAGGCCATAGCACGGCGGCAGCCGATCGGCCCACACCTGGGCCTTGTCCATCCGGCCATCGCCGTCGGAATCGAGCAGCAACTTGACCGTGCCGTATTGGCCCCGCCGGGCCTCTTCGGCGATGCGACCCCCAACACGTTCCCAGCGAATCCGGCGAACCGAGCGGTCGATCTTGCCCGTCTCGTTCAATTCCGCCACATCGATTTCGCCCTCGAGATTGAAGCCGTGGATCTCGCTGACGAACATCCGGCCCTGCGAGTCAAACGCCACTGAGGACGGCTCGACCACCACCGGCTCGCTCGCCACCAGTTCAATCCGGAACCCCTCGGGCAACCGCAGCTGCCGGGCACTTGCCGAGGGTGAGAGAGGCCGAGGTGCTTTCGGCTCGGACAGGTCCGAAGCGACGACTCCCCCCACACAGCTGAGACCGGCCAACCAGACAACGCACGCGATCTCAAGTCGGCTCATCTCAAGTCTCCGCCTGTTGACACACCGAATCGGGACGTGGGGGGACGTGGGCTGAAGCTGCAGCGGTCAGCGGGAACCCGATCCGGTGGCAATCATGTCGACCAGGATCGACCTGCCTTGGAATCCAACACCGCTGACCATCGCCTTGGAGGCCGCAGGGGGTCGCTTGGGGTCGTAGTGCGTTGGTCGCACTCGGTTCAGTTCCCCACTAGCCGCCGACGTGGACACATAATAGGTCGCCTTGGACATGTGGCGGAAATCCGAACCATGTGTCGCCAGGCTCGCCGCCAGCAATTCCAGCACCGACGTCACCTGGACCTCGTCCGATTGCCCCTCCGGGGCATACAACCCCGCGACGTAAATCCGCTGCGGGCTGTGAATGGTCGAGACACGACTGAAGACCGGTGAGGACGACAGGCCCGGCGGAGTCGAATAACTCACGGCCGCCGTTGACCCACCACCACTCCGCCAGGCCACCACCTCGATCTCAATCGGCAACGACCCGCTCTTCCACTCGACCAAGCTCACCGGGGGGATCGTCTCGCCAGGGAACATCGCCGCAATCGCCTCGAGGATCTTTCCCGACTGGGTGATCGGAGCGGCAAAGCACTTGATCTGGACAATGTCCTGCCGACGGACCTTCATGAATTCCAGAGTCGCAAACAGTCCCTTGATCGTCGCCGTCGTCGCTTCCTGAAGTCTACCCGGACGGGCCTGGCCCGACACATACACCACCTCGCCGCGAGGCAAGACGCTCGATCGAGCAAACCGATGCTGGCGATCACCTTCTCCGGGCACCCGGTACCCCACCCCGGTCGTGGAACTCACCCGATGCGCAGGAAAGACCGCATCGATTGCGACCCTGGCCTGGGGATCGGCCAGCGGCGTTTCGACGTGTGCTACCGCCGGGCGGCAACCTCGAGGCAACCAGGTCGCGAGTGTCTTGTCGACCAGCGGGCGGACCTGCGATCCGGTCACGTAGACGTTGAGCTTCACGAGCTGGCTTCTGGGTGTCCTGTATTCCGAAAGCAGTGAATCGAGTTGCTTGAGCACCGACCGGGCCTGGTCGGCCACGTCAGCGGCCCCGCTCGTGGGGAGCAACTGCGTGGTATGTACCAGGTGGGCGTTATCGACTCGGACCGAGACCGGCAGGACGTCCGGTTTGTCGGTCGGAGCTCTTCTGAGCAGAAACCGGGACGGGGGCAGGGGCCGCGAGAGTTCCAGCAGTGCTTGGGCCGAGCGGTACCGAGCGTCGGGATGCGGGTCATCGAGCAGTTCGACCAGGGGAGAAATCGCCTCGGTCATCCTGGCCTCCCCGGCAAACACGGCAGCATATGTGCGGATGTCAGGACTGTCGGACCCTAGGTTCCGCATCAACGACCGCCGTCCCCCGGCATCGCCAAGAAGTGCCAGGGCGTGATCGAAATAGCAGCGGCTCAGTGGGTCTGCCACCGGACCGGCCAGTTGTTTCAGCCTGGAGACATCCGAGTGATCACCGACCCGTGCCACGATCCAGGCGGCGATCCTCGAGATCTTGTGGTCGCTGTTGGCCAACTGTTCGCGCACGAAGCTCAACGCATCGACTCGCCCCGACCTCGCCAACGCGGCAGCCGCCATCAGTCTCAAGATCAGGTTCTCGCTGTTCTTCCATGCCCCTTCCAACTCCAGCCCGTCCCCGCACCCATGCACCTTGTAGAGACTCTCGGCTGCGTGAACGTGACCATGAGGATCCTTGCCCTTGAGGATCCTGACCATCTCGGCGACGTGCTTCCGAGACCCCGCCCTGACCAGTTCTCGAGCCAGCCCGCACCGCTTCTGCAAATCGGTTTCGTGATCGAGCTTGGGCTGCAGGAACTTGATCACCGCCTGCTGCTGACCTCCCAACGTCAGGCCCTCGGCCGCATGAATCGACGGCCAGAACTCCTTGCCCAGCAAACCGCCCTGCAGGATCGAGATGCAGCGGCTTTGCACGGCCTGGGAGACCTGCGGTTTCGGGGCCGCCCTCGGCTTGGTGGTGGTCGAGAACTTCAACGCATACACGTCGGCCTCGCTGAGGACCATTCGTAGCCGGATCGGCTTCCCGGCCAGTCGAGACACGCTCGAAGTCGACTTCCACTCGACGGGATACTGCAGCGAGTCGCCAAAGACCTCGTGCGACTCGGCCAACTCGAAGCCCGGGATCGGCTTACCCGCGGCGTCCTGGATCTCGACCCGGACCGAACCGGCCGCCGAGGTGGCCACGTTGAGTTCGAGCCGATCGCCGCGGAAGCGGAACACTCGAGTGATCAACTCGCCTCCCTCGCGTGGAGCAAACAGCGAGACGAACCCGTCGATCCTCAACGTGTACCGCCTCAGCCTCGACGTCTTCCCCGTGAAGTAACTCTCGGTGGCGTACATCGACAGCTCCCGCGGACTGTCGTCCTCGATCGCATCGGTTTCCACCATCTGCCACGCCATGTAATTGTCGCCGTAGGCCCAGTTGTGGCGAGTCCTGAGGCCCGGTCGCAGGAAGGCCTGGTTCCACCGATGGAACTTCCGACCGTCACGACTGCTCATCAGGATCGTGTCGGTCACGGCCGAGCCGTACCGCTTATTGGTCCGCGACCTTTGCTCTCGCAGTTTCAGAGAGGGCAGTCGCCGGGTTCCTGGTACCCAGCCGCGGTCGACATACCGCACGGGAAAACCGATCAGCAGGTGCGGAGCCCGGTGATAGGGACGCAGTTGGTTGGTGTAGAGCTGTTCGACCGGTGCGCCGGGGTATTCGAGCCACTCGCGTTTGGTCCAGTGCACGAGGTCCGTTGAGGTGGCCGTCTTGATGCCACGGATGTCCCCGTCGAAGTCGCGGATGTAGCTGCGATATTTTCCGATTCCGGCATCCCAGAAGGCGATGTTCTGAGTGTCGAAGGCATGCCCGGTCATCACCGGTTTCGAGTTGTTCAGAAGCGTCCAGTGGATGCCGTCGGGCGACTTGAAGGCGTACAGGCCCGCGGGCTTGCGACCGTAGCCGACCGCCTTGTACCTCGCCTCGGGCTTGACCTTCGGATTGAGATCCTTGAAGACCGAAAAATCATGTGCCTCCATACCGTTGATCGAGGCCAGCACGATGTTGTTCTGCTTGGACCCCTTGTGCTCGAACAGGCCCAGGTGAGGCTTCTTCCAGTGAATCCCGTCGTCGCTCTCGGCGTAGGCAATTCTTAGCGGGTGAGACTGGTTGCCGTCCTCAGGGATATGCCAGGCGTGGTAGTACATGCGGTACCGACCGCTGCCGCCGTAGTCGGGGTCGTGGAACACCGTGTAGTAATTGCAGGCGTTGCCTTCCCAGTCCTCATCGTGAAGCAGCGAAATCTCGCGTCGGATGGGATTGTGCAGCCGCATCCTGGCTTGGCCCTTCAGCCGATCGACCAGGAAGTTGTCGATCATCAATTCACGCCGCGACCCGATGTCGGGGACCTCTGCACCACCCGGCTGGTCGGCCTCGACCTGCACGACGCTGCAGAGCAAGAGCCCCAGCGCCAAGAAGGTCACCGCAGCGGGTCCGGTCCTGTTGCACTGCCCTGCCATCTCACCATCCCCTTCAACTCGAACAGCTTCACGTAGAGCGTTTCCCAACAGGCGGACCGGTCGCCGGGACCGGTGTCGCGGTCAGTGTTCGGTGATCACGACCGAACGGGCCGCTCTAGGGAGCCTTGGTCACCTGGATCCTGATCGGCAGCACACCACACTTGCCCAACGCCAGCAGCGGGTAGCAACTGCCGCTGAAGGTGATGAAGTGATACTTGTCGGTATTCAGCGACCGGGTCCACCAGCGACCCGACTGCCTCTGGTTCTTCAGCAGCCACTTGACTCCCTTGCGGATCGACTTCTTCTTGACCGAGACCCCCGCATCACGCAGGACCATCAGCACCAGCCCGGTCTGATGACCGTCACTGGGCGGGTTGGTGAACTCGAGCTCGTCCTTCAGTTTCTGAGCCCGGCTGCCATCGCCCCAGGTCTCTGGAGTCGCAAACGTACGAATCGACCAGCCGCCGTCGTCCTGCTGGTGCTTGAGCAGCATCTTGATCAGCCTCTTCTTCTGCTTCGAGTCGATCAGGCCGGGCACCTGGGTCGAGGTCCACAGCAGCAGCACCTTGCCGTAGTCGTGCGGCGGCTTGGTGGTCTTCAGGTAATTGTGCGTGCGGGCAACCCGGGCCAGGAGGTCACTGTCCTTGAGATTCTCGAGCCACCCCGGAGCCGCCTGCACGGCCATCGCCGCCACCGTGGTTCCGTGATAGGCACTCGATTCGAACGGAGGCCAGCAGCCGATGTTGTTGAAGGCTCCGTTCTCTGATTGCAGCGTCAGCATCAGTCGCAGCGCTTCATCGGTCTCGGGTGACAGCTTCCCTGTGACATGCTTGTCCCACTCGGCCAGGGAACCGGCGATGTAGGCCACCTGCGTCGGCCGCAGCCCGCTGCGGAGTTTCTCGAGCTTCTCGGCCTTCGTCTTGGCCAACTCGGCAACCAGCCGCTTGCGGATCGCCGGGTCGGGCTTGCCGAGGTAGCTCGAGAGTGCCGGCCGCATCACGCCGTAGGACCCGGAGGTGTGACAGGCCACGCAGTTTCGCTTCTTCCACCACAACGCGTTGCCGGTCTCGATGTAGGAGACCGCCCTGTCGAACGAAAACTTCTTGAGCACCGGTTCGCTGGCCGTCGCACCCGGGATCGACTGCTTCTCGAAATCGTACTGCGGCGGCTTGGGCTTGGGTTGAGGCTTGTCCTGTGCGACCGCCGACGGGATCCCCAACCCACCAAGGACCAAGACCGCCACCAACATCATCCGCACCACGCTCAAGCCACAACGCACGTTCATCCGACCTGCTCCTTCGCTCACCGAATAGGGATTTCGCGTGGCCCGGACTTGCCCTCGGGCCACCCGACCCTGATGCTACCCACAGTACTCCGGTGAATCCAATCCGTGTGCGGTGGGATCACCAAGGTACGACCAGGCACAGGAGCACGACGATGGCGTTGGCGACTTTTGGAGCAGGCTGTTTCTGGGGCGTGGAGGTTGCGTTCCGGCAGGTGGCGGGGGTCCGAGACGCGGCGGTCGGTTACTGCGGCGGTTCACTCGAGAGCCCCACCTACCAGGACGTCTGCAGCGGATCGACCGGTCACGCCGAGGTGGTCGAGGTGGAGTTCGACCCGGAAGAAGTTGCCTTTGAAACCCTCGTCGAGCTGTTCTGGAAATGCCACGACTCCACCACGCTCAATCGCCAGGGCCCCGACGTCGGCACGCAGTACCGATCGGCCATTTTCTTCCACTCACCCGAACAGCAACAGGTGGCTGAAGCATCCCGAGCCGCCGCCCAGCAGCGGATCGATCGCCCGATCTCGACCGAGATCACCGAGGCTTCCACGTTCTACCGCGCCGAGGAATACCACCAGCAGTACCTCGAAAAACGCGGCCTGGGCAGCTGTCACCTCTAGCAGACCTCAGCTACCGCACGTCGATCTTCAGTGAGGCCGCTGCCTTCATCACGCGGTAGCTGGCCCGGGTGTGACCCAGTGCCGCGGTGGCCTGCTTGAGATCGAGCGGTTCGCCGAGAGAGCTAACGGGGTTGACGACCTGCAGGGGTCGAGGTGCCAGCAGCGACATCATCTGCGGCAGGTCACCCAGCGTCTGCAGGCTGCCGGGGATCAGGGTGCCTATCGGACCGTCTCCATAGGGCTGATCGCTGA